>DASRLC010000663.1:0-11042 GCA_035648655.1 Polyangia bacterium | reverse complement strand
CGCGGGGACCGGAGGCATTTCAGGAAGCGGCGGCGGCGCCGGCAAAGCGGCGACCGGCGGAAGCAGCGGCTCGTCAGGAAATGGCGGCGCCGCGGCGACCGGTGGCGCGACGGGCACCGGCGGCGCCGCGGGCACCGGCGGCGGGTCGGGCGGCGCCGCGGGCACCGGTGGCGCCGCGGCAGGGGGCAGCGGTGGGGCGGTCACGCCGCCGTCTCTGACAGCCTGCACGGAGTATGACCACAACGACGCCGGCGATCCGCCTTGCAACGACAACCAGGGAATCAGCAACTGGGAGATCTGGTCGCTGGCGTTCTCGCCCGACGGCCGCTTGCTCGCCACCGCGGGCGACGACGGTCGCGTGAAGATCTGGAACTTCGACGGACACACGCTGACCGCGTCCGGGCACGTCATCTCGACCAACGGGCAGACCTACGTCGCCTTCTCGCCGGACGGCTCGACGTTGGTGGCGGGATCCAATGGCGCCCTCGTCACCTACAAGACCGCCAACTGGACGCTGGGGCCGGCGTTCACGGGCGTGACCGGGCAGGTCCGCGGCGTCGCCGTGAGCGCCGATAGCCAGCGGATCGTGACGATCGACGGCGCCGAGAATCTATACGTCCACACGCTGGTAAGCGGTGGTACCCCGGTCGTCTATTCACTCGGTGTCTATCCGCTCAGCCTGTCGCTCGAGGCGGGGTCCAGCGCCACGAAGATCGCGGGGGCGGTCGGCTTCGACACGGGACGCGCCGCAACATTCCAGATCTCCGGTTCGACGATCTCGCTGGTGTCGGCCTTTACCGTCGAAACCAGCACCAGCGTCGACGTGCTGGCCGCCGCGTTCGCCCCAACCGGCACCTTGCTGGCCGTGGGGGACGACGATGGCGAGCTGCAGTTCTGGCCCAACCCCGTGAGCAATGGCAACGCCAGTGGCACGGCGTTGGCGTTTGCGACCAAAGGCAACGTGAACGGCGTCGACGGGCTCTCCTGGTCGCGCGACGGCGCGTACCTGGCGATCGCCGCCGGCACCCCGTACTTCGGCGGGTCGGCCAGCATCTACGCGTATCCAGCCCGCACCCAGTACGGCGCGGTGGTCCCGACCTATTATCCGGTCTCGGTCGCTTTCTCGCCGAGCGGCAGCGCGCTCGCCATCGGCGAGGTGACCTGCGGCAAGGTCATGCTCTGCGCCGATTGACCGACGGCGCGGATGACCTTGGCGAGGGGGGTCAGCGTCCGCCGCGGCGACGGCGGCGGTGATGCGATCCAGCCGGCGAGGGCGGCTGTCCGCCGCGCGGTTCGAGCGGCGGCGATCCGCCCGGGCGCGCATGGCCGCGCGACGGTCCGCCCGCGTGCGGCCCGCCTTGCGGTGCCGAGCCGCCACCCGATCTGCCCGGCGCCGAAGCCGCGGCGCCACCAGCCATCCCCGGGCGCGGGAGCTGGCCTTTGCTCTTGTCGCGCCCGGCGCGTCCGCGCTCGGCGTCGCGACCGCGCTTGCCGGCGCCGCCGCCGCGCTGAACCGGGGCGCCCGCTTCGGGACCGACCACCGTGTCCAGGGTGCCGCGCAGCAGGTGATGAAACAGAGCGTCGCCGCAGTCGGCGAAGTGCAGCAAGCGGGCGTCGTAGCGCGCCAGGTGCTCGGTCACGTTGCGCAGATCGCGGCGCAGGATCTGCCGCGCGTTGTTGTTGCCGGCCACCTCCACCACCTGCGGCATGTCGATGATGGTCGGGCCGGCCGCCGCCATCAGCACGTTGTAGGCCGACAGATCGCCGTGGATGCGCCCGGTGCCGAGGAGGGTCCGCACCTGCAGGAACACCTCCTGGTGCAGCCGGGTGGCCTCTTCGGCCGTGAAGCTGAAGTCGGCCAGCCGGGAGGCCGGCGCGCCGGCCGCATCGACGACCAGCTCCATGAAGAGGACGTTCTCGTAGAGGAAGTACGGCTCGGGCACCCGCACGCCGGCGTCGAAGGCGGCGCGCAAGGCGTGAAATTCCATGTCCTGCCAGCTGTCTTCGATGAGGCCGCGCCCGTAGGCGCTCTTGTTCTGCATGGCGCGGCGATCGCGCGAGTTGCGGGTCTGATTCCGCCCCTCGACGTAGCTGGCGGTCTTCTTGAAGGTTCGCTCGTCGCGGGTCTTGTAGACCTTGGCGGCGCCCAGATGGCCTTCGCGCTCGACGACGTAGACCGTCGCCTCCTTGCCGCTCATCAGGCGCGCGTGGACGGCGTCGATGATCCCTTCTTCGACGAGATGGGTGAGGCCGTCAGACTGGGACATGCGTCGCCGGTGTCGGCCTGCCGGGGTGGGTCAGGCGGGGCGGCCCTCGACCGGCGTCGTGAGGTTCTTGCGGTTGCGGGCCGCGAGGCGGCGCAGGATCTCGATGCGCGGCAGATAGAGGTGCCAGCGCTGACCGTGTCGCGCGTAGGGGTTCGGCTGAGTGACCCAGCCTTTGACCTGCACGGGCGTCTGCACAGACGTCGAGAGGTAGACCTCGGTGAAGAGGTTATCTTTCATGGCGCGCTTGGCGTCGGCGTGGTTCTCGAAGAAGTTCTCGGGCATGGCGAGGCTTCTACCAGATTTTCGCACGCTAATGTAGGTTTTTAGCATACAGGTTCGACCTGAAAGGAGTTGGACCGAGGCCGAGCGCCCACTCAGCCGGTCACAATCCCGATGATTCGGCCGGCCTTGTAGATGAGCTTCTTGAGGGTACGTCCTTCCAAGTGCTTGGCGACGTTGGGGATGGCCAGCGCGGCGGCGCGCGCGTCGGCCTCGGAAGCGTCGCGGGCCAGCTCGACGCTGCCGCGCAGCTTGCCGTCGACCTGGACGCCGACGGTGACCCGCTCGTCGATGGTCAGCGCCCCGTCGAAGGTCGGCCAGGTCGCCTCGAGCAGGAAGCCGCTCTCGCCGAGCCGCGACCAGGCTTCGTCGCCCAAGTGGGGCGCGTATGGGCCGCAGAGCTTGATGAGCGTGCGCAGATCCTCCCGCGTCGCGCCGCCCGAGACCATCTCATTGACGTACTCCATCAGCGCCGAGATGGCGGTGTTGAACTGCATGCGTTCGAGGTCGGCGGTCACGCGGCGGATGGTCTTGTGGCGCAGGCGCAGGTGCGGATCGCCGGCCGGCGCGCGGGCGGCGTCCCATTCTTCGCATAGCCGCCAGACCCTTTTCAGGAAACGGTTGACCCCTTCGATGGCGCGCGGATCCCAGGGCTTGGGCAGCTCGAACTCACCCATGAACATTTCGTAGAGACGCATCACGTCGGCGCCGTAGTCGCGGATCACGTCGTCGGGGTTGACACCGTTCAGCTTGGATTTGGCCATCTTCTCGACGGTGGCCTCGAGCGTCTCGCCGGTCGCGCGCAGCACCGCCGCCTCGCCACGGAATTCGATCTCCGCCGGGTCATGGTAGCGGCCCAGGCTGTCCTGATACGAATAGGCCAGCACGGTTCCCTGGTGGCGCAGCTTCTTGAAGGGCTCCTTGGTCGATACCAAGCCCATGTCGTAGAGCACCTTGTGCCAGAAGCGCGCGTAGAGCAGGTGCAGCACCGCGTGCTCGCCGCCGCCGACGTAAAGGTCGACCGCCATCCACTGTTTTTCGAGCGCCCCATCGAAGGGACGCGCGTCGTTCTTCGGATCGAGGTAGCGCAGGTAATACCAGCACGAGCCGGCCCACTGCGGCATGGTGTTGGTCTCGCGGCGCGCCGGACCGCCGCACCTCGGGCAGATGGTGGCGACCCAGCTCTCGATACCGGCCAGCGGCGACTCGCCGGTACCGGTGGGCGCATAGCTCTCGACGTCGGGCAGGCGCACCGGGAGCGCCGATTCGGGGACCGCCACCACGCCGTCGGTGGCGCAGTGGACCAGCGGGATCGGCTCGCCCCAGTAGCGCTGGCGCGAAAACACCCAGTCGCGCAGGCGATAGCTGACGGCCGCTTTGCCGAGGCCGCGCGTCTCGAGATCGCGCGTGACGGCGCGTTTGGCCTCCGCCGTGGAGAGGCCGTCGAGCGGACCCGAGTTGACCGCCACCCCTTCGCCGGTGAACGCGGTGGCCGAATCCGTCGCAGCCCCATCGGACGGGCGCACCACCTGAATCACCGGCAGACCGAACTTGGTGGCGAAGGCGAAGTCGCGCTCGTCGTGGGCCGGCACCGCCATGATGGCGCCCGTGCCGTAGCCGGCCAGCACGTAGTCGGCGATCCAGATCGGGATCGGCCGGCCGGTGACCGGGTTGGTGGCGGTGGCGCCGGTGAAGACGCCGGTCTTGTCCTTGGCCAGGTCGGTCCGTTCGAGATCGCTCTTGCGGCGCGCTTCTTCTTGATAGGCGGCGACGGCCTCGCGGCGATCGGGGGTGGTCAGATCCGCCACCAGTGCGTGCTCGGGCGAGAGCACCATGTAGGTCGCGCCGTAGAGCGTGTCGGGGCGGGTCGTGAAGACCCTCAGCTCGCGGCCGGCCACCGGGGTGGCGCTGGTGAACGAAACCTCGGCCCCTTCGCTGCGGCCGATCCAGTTGCGCTGCATGGCCACCGTCGACGACGGCCAGTCGAGCTCGGCCAGATCCTCCAGCAGCCGATCGGCGTAGCGGGTGATGCGCAGCAGCCATTGGCGCATGTCCTTGCGGACCACCAGCGTCCCGCAGCGTTCGCAGCGCCCTTGGCTGACCTCTTCGTTGGCCAGGCCGGTCTTGCACGACGGGCACCAGTTGATGGCGATGACCCCTTCGTAGGCCAGACCGCGCTGGTAGAGCTGCAGGAAGATCCACTGGGTCCATTTGACGTATTCGGGATCGGTGGTGTCGACCTCGCGGGACCAGTCGTAGGCGAAGCCCACGGCGTCGATCTGGCGGTGGAAGTTGGCGATGGCCGCTTCGGTCGTCACGCGCGGGTGGACGCCGTGCTTGATGGCGTAGTTCTCGGCCGGCAAGCCGAAGGCGTCCCATCCCATCGGGTGCAGCACGCGGAAGCCCTGCATCCGCTTCCAGCGCGTGATGACGTCGGTGGCGGTGTAGCCCTCGCAGTGCCCCACGTGCAGCCCGGCGCCGGAGGGGTAGGGGAACATGTCCAGCGCGTAGAACTTGGGCTTGGTCGGATCTTCGGGGGTCTTGTGCAGATTCGCTTCGCGCCAGCGGGCCTGCCATTTCGGTTCGACGGTGGAGTGGTCGTAGGGCATTCGTAGCGACTATATACAACGCCGCCGACACAACGCCGCCGGCGGTCGGGCGGGACCGCCGTCACTGCACGACGATCGCGACCGACGACTGGAGCACCCCTACGTTCACCGTCAGGTTGCCGCCCGCGTACGTGAACGTCGCCGGCCGATCGCTGGCCAGATCGGGCGACGCGAGCGTGACCGAGGTCGGCGCCGCCGCAAGGGCGATCGTCGCCGTGACCGCCGACTGCGCGACGAATCCCGCGGCGTAGTTGTGGTTCACCAGGTGCAGCACCACTCGCCCGTCGTCGAGCGTGACCAGGCGGCTGGCGATCCCGGTTGCCGGCACGTCACCGACCGACACGGCAGCGCTGGCGGTTGCGTCGTGCGCGCCGCGGTAGAGATCGGCGTGCCCGCGGTAGAAGTCGCGCAAGGTCCCGAAGAAATCCATCATCCCCAGCGCGGTCGCGGTGTTGGTATCGGTGGTGGTCGACAGCGGCAGCGAGAACCAGACGCCCGACGCATACGCCTCGGCCAGGAAGATCCGCACGTAGTCCTGGCGCTCGGCGGTGGGCAAGGCGTAGTAGCGGTTGATGCTGTCGGTTGGCCAGTCGAGGAAGACCAACACCGGAACCTCGGTGCCGCCCGCCGACTCGACCAGCTGCTTCGACCGCGCTCTCAGGCTGGCCAGCACCGGTAGAAACGACACGGTCCCGTCGAGGTGAACGTCGGGCGCCGTGCCGGTGGTCGGTACGTAGTTGAAGCCGAGCGGCGCCGGCCCGTCGGGGTTGTAGTCGTAGAGCCCGACCGACTGGAAGTCGACGAACGGGAGAATGCCGTTGCCGGTGATGAGGATCTCCCTGCCGTAGGTTTCGCGCGCGTACCGCCGGACCGCCACGACGACCTCCTGCCAGTAGATCAGCGCGGGAAAGGTCTGCACGAAGGTCCCCTCCGCGGGATCGGGGCGATTGGCGACGACGGTGCCCCATTCGCCGGCCAGCGGGTTGGCGGTGCCGAGCGGCGCGGTCGCGGCGCCGTGGCGCGCCAGGTAGCCGCGGTAGTCGAAGCCGGCGCCTGGATCGGGGGCCGCGCAGTCGAAGCCGTCGGTGGGCGCGAAGTCGAACGCCGCCAGCGCCGCCGGATCGCCCGCGTGCTTGGCGCACAGGAAGCGGCCGAAGTCGGCGACGTCGTGGTCGTCGAAGCCTTCGTCGCCGTCGTAGTTGGCGCCGATGTAGCTGGAGACCACCTCGTCGAAGAAGATGCCGTCGACACCGCCGTCGATCTGCAGCTCTGCGATGTCGATGAGCTTCTGCCGAAGGCCCGGGCTGGCCAGCGCGCCCCGAAAGGCCAGCGGGACGATCTCGCTGTGTGGAACCGGCTGGTCGGTGGCGTCGCGTCCGACCTCGTCGGCGAAGTCGGTGGCCGACATCTCGTCCTGGAAGATCACGGACGCCGTGAGGCCGCCGAGGAAGGTGACCCCTTTCGTCTGGCAGGCCTGGGGATAGGAGAACAGGTAGTCGCCCGCGTGGATGCCGCCGGTGTCCCACTGCGCCCAGGCGCGCGGGACGATGTCCGGTGCCAGCGTCGTCACCTGGGGATCGCTGCCATTGGTCGCGACCTGGCTGAAGGCCGCCACGGTCACGTTCGACAGATCGGCGTGGCCGATGGCGGCCGGATCGATCACCGGCGGCCACGCCACGCCCATCGGGGCGGCGTCGCCCGAGTCGGCCGGCGCACCCGCATCGACCGGGCCGATGGCGTGGCCCCCGCCGCATCCGAAGGGCAACCAGATCGCCAACGCGACAGTCGCGCGGGCCGTCCACCACGCCCGCGTGGCGGGCCAACCGAACCTCCGGAATGGCCGGGCTGGTGCGCCGAATCGCCCCATCGATTTTCCAGTATAGTCGGGGCGTGAAGATCTTGTTCATTGGCGGCACCGGCAACATCAGCTCGACCCTGACCGCCCAGCTGGCGACGGCCGGGCACGAGGTCCACCTTCTCAATCGCGGCAAGACGTTCAAGCACCCGCTCCCCAAGGGTGTGGCGGTGATCGCCGGCGACATCCACGCCGGCGGGTTGCCCGCGGCGCTACGCGGGGCGCGCTACGACGTGGTGGTCGACTGGATCGCCTTCACCACCGCCGACGTCGAGCGCGATCTCGCCTGGTTCGGCGGCGGCGCCGAGGCCGCCACCACCGGGCAATTCATCTTCATCAGCTCGGCCTCGGCCTATCAGAAGCCGCCCGTGCATCCGGTGATCACCGAGTCGACGCCGCTGGCCAACCCCTACTGGCAGTACTCGCGCGACAAGATCGCCTGCGAAGAGCGCCTCACGCAGGCCTTTCGGGCGACCGGGTTTCCGATGACCATCGTGCGGCCGTCGCACACCTACGACACCATCGTACCGGTGGCGGTCGGCAAGTCCGACTTCACGATCATCGATCGCATCCGGCGCGGCAACCCGGTGGTGGTCCACGGCGAAGGGACCTCGCTCTGGACGCTCACCCACGCCGAGGACTTCGGGCAAGCGTTCCTCGGGCTCCTGGGCAACCCGCGCGCGATCGGCCACGCCTTCCACATCACGTCCGACGAGTGGCTAACCTGGGATCAGATCCTGCGCCTGGTTGGGCGCGCCGCCGGCGCCGAGCCAAACATCGTCCACCTGCCGAGCGCATTCATCGCCAAGCTCGATCCCGACACGGGGGCTGGCCTGATCGGCGACAAGAGCTGGTGCGCGCTCTTCGACAACTCGAAGATCAAATCCTTCGTCCCCGGCTGGCAGGCCCAGATTCCGTTTGGGGAAGGGATCCGCCGCACGGTGGCCTGGTTCGACGCCGATCCGGCCCGCCAGGCCGTCGACGCCGCCTCCAACGCGCGCGTCGACGAGCTCCTGCGCGCCTGGCAACGCTGACGGATCTCACCGCGCCGACGGATAGTCCGGTCGGGGGCGGTAACGGCTAGCGGATGGGTCGGAACCAGGCGTCGATCAGAAACTGGCACACCACCAAGAGCACACCGGCGAGCAGCCCGACGCCGATCACCTTCACCGCGAACCGCGCGCCACCGCCCACCAAGCCGCGATCGCCCACCCGTCCGCCGAATCGCCGCGCCAGAACCGACATCATGATTACCTCCCGATGCCACGCAATCTAACGCGGGGGGTGTCAACGCATGGTTTCCGGGCGGAGCAAGGTATGTAAAACCTCGCGGGCGGTGCTAGCGTTGCCGGCCTGACCCTCCGGACCGAGCTCTCGCTGGTGCTGTCGTCGCTGCTGGTCGTGTCGATCGGCCTGGCCGGCGGCACGATCATCTACCAGTCGGCGCAGACCATGCGCCGCGAGCTGACCACCGAGTACCAGCTCTTCGCCGAGAACCGGGCCTTTGCGCTGCGCGACAACTTCGAGATCCTAGAGGACGAGCTCAAACGGCTGGCGTTCATGCCCGAGATGAACCCCACCGATCCGGACCTGCTGCAGGAAGAGCAGATCCTGTCCGGCGCCCACGATCACTCGGTGCTCTACAACACGGCGGTGCTGCTGCTCGACGGCGACGGCCGCTGCCTGCGCTCGGTCCCCGATCGTTCGGCGTTTCGGGGCCAGGACTTCGGCGATCGGGCCTGGTTTCGCGCGGTGCACGGCGGCGCGCCGGGACCGCTGTTCCGGATCACCGACGAGCCGGCGCTCGGTCAGACGCTGAAGATCGTGCAGCCCGTGATCCGCGGCGGCCGCTTCGCCGGCGCGCTGGTCGGCATCATCGCGCTGGCGGAGAACAACCTGATCTCGCCCACTTTCCACGAGAACCTGCCGCGCCAGACCGACGCGGTGCTGGTCGACATCGATGAGACCGGCTCGCCGGGGCAGGTGATCTATCCGCCCGGTCGCCCGCCGGTGGTGGCGGGCTCGGGCTGGGCGCAGGCGATCGCGGCGGCGGCCCAGGGGGGCAGCGGTACCCTGATGGGCGAGGCCAACGGGCAGAAGACGCTGTTTGCCTACTCGCCGGTGGGCGCGGCAACCCGTTACGCGGTGGTGTTCTCTTGGCCCTGGCGGACCTTGACCGCCAACGTCGAGCAGCAAGGGGTGACGCTGGGGGGGATCCTGGTTTTCGGCGTGGTGGTCGCTTCGATCGCGGGGGTGTTGTTGTCGGCCTATTTGACGCGTCCGCTGCGCGCGCTGGCGGACGGCGCCATCCGGATCGCGCGCGGCCAGCCGATGCCCACGCCCGGCCAGCCGCAGCCGGCGGGGACCGAGGAGATCTCGGCGCTGCTGGGCGCCTTCGAGCACATGGAGCGCGCCATCCAAAAGCGCGATCAGGAGCTGCGCGAGGCCGCCGGCCTGCTCGAGCAGCGGGTGGCGGCCCGCACCGCCGAGTTGGTCGCGATCCAGGCCGCGCTGGTCGAGGCCGAGCGTTTCGCGGCCATGGGCAAGACCTCGGCGGCGATCGCCCACGAGCTCAAGAACGCGCTCAACGGCCTGGGCATGGCGGTCGAGCTCATCGCGCAAGATCCCGCCAACCACGCGCGCGTGGCGCGGCTGCGGCCCCAGGTGGTGGGCGAGATCGCCCGCCTGCGCGACGTGGTCGATTCGCTCCTGTCGTTCTCGCGCTCGCCGCGCATCGATCGCGCGCCGGCCGATCTTTCGGCGGTGGCCGCCCGCGCGACCGAGGCGGTGGCCGATCTGGTCGCCGATCGGGGCGTGGCGCTGACCGTCCACGCGCCGCCCACGCTGCCGGTGCGTTGCGACGCCCACAAGATCCAGGGCGTGCTGGTGAACCTGATCAAGAACGCCGTCGAGGCGGGCCGCACGGTGGCGGTCACCGTCGGGATGCTCGACGGCGAAGCCGCCCTGGAGGTGGCCGACGACGGACCGGGACTGTCGCAAGAGGCCCGCGAGCACCTGTTCGAGCCGTTCTTCACGACCAAGCCCAACGGGACCGGCCTGGGACTGCCGACCTCGCGGCGGTTCGTCGAGGCGCACGGGGGCACGATCGACGTCGCCCAATCCGATCTCGGTGGCGCGCTCTTCCGCGTGCGGCTACCACTGGATGCGCGTCCCGAGGCAGAGGTGCGGCCGGCATGAAACCCACAGTTCTGGTCATCGACGACGAGAAGACCTTCCGCATCGTGGCGGAGGAGGCGCTGTCGGCCGAGGGGTTCGCGGTCACGACCGCCTCGAGCGGGCAAGCCGGCCTGGCCGCCTGGCAGCGCGAGCCGTGCGATCTGGTGATCCTGGACCGGCACCTGCCCGACACCGACGGTATCGCGGTGCTGGAGGCCATGATCCGCGAGTCGCGCGAGCGCGGGCTCGACACCCTGATCGTGGTGGCGACCGCCTACGCCGACGTCGCGAGCGCCGTGCAGGCCCTGAAGTTGGGCGCCTTCGACTACCTGTCGAAGCCGTTGCAGCTCCCGGAGTTCCTGGTCACCATGCGCAAGGCCATCGAGGCCAAGCGCCTGCGGGCTCAGGTTCGCCAGCTCACCGGTCGTACCCAAGCCGCGATGGGGGATCTGGTGGTCGGCACCTCGGCCGCCATGCAGAAGGTCATCGACATGGTCGACAAGGTGGCCCAGGCGCCCGACACCACGGTCCTCATCCAGGGCGAGTCGGGGACCGGCAAGGAGCTGATCGCCGACCTGATCGCCCGCCGGACCATCGGGCGCAAGGACGGGCCCTTCGTCGAGATCAACTGCGCCTCGGTGCCGGAGAGCCTGCTCGAAAGCGAGCTCTTCGGCCACGAGCGCGGCGCCTTCACCGACGCCAAGACGCAGAAGCGCGGCCTCTTCGAGGAGGCCGACGGCGGCACCTTGCTGCTCGACGAGGTCGGTGAGATGCCGATGTCCACCCAGGCCAAGCTGCTCAACGTGCTCGAGGAGATGACCTTCCGGCGGCTGGGCGGCACCCGCGATCTCTCGG
>DASRLC010000662.1:0-8253 GCA_035648655.1 Polyangia bacterium | reverse complement strand
TCGCGGGTGTTTCTTCGCTGGCGGGAGGCTCGTACTCATAGACGTTCTCTTTGCCGTTCGTATCCTGCGGCACGAGCGCATCCGGGCTGTTGAAGAACAACCGGCCACTGTCGGACAGATACCGAGACTGGTAAAGCGCGTAAGCCCGGCCGTCATACATCCATCCAGGCACACTCCCCGCCAGCCAATGAACCCCCGCACCCCCTGACACCCAAGTGTCTAGCTGGTCGATGAGAAGCCCCCCTTCATGCTTTTCGTTTCTGCCCTGGTCGAGCACCCCCACGGGCCGCGCGCCGGTCGGATCGCACGACGCGCAGATCAGGCGAGGAGCGCTCGCGTCATAGAGGAATACCTCCTCGTCGGGCATACCGCTGTTCGCGTCGGTATTGTCATATCCTGTCAGGCTCCGCTCCGACATGAACGCCAGGTAACGGCCGCTCGGCGAGACCCGAGAGGTATCATCGCGAAGATCACCGTATTCCGATTCTCCGCTGCCCCAATCCGGCGCGTCTTCATTGGAGAGCGTGGCGATGAACGTCGTCGTCCATCCCGTGCCGGAATCGTGCGACACGTAGAGGTTACATGTCCGAGATTCTTCTACAAACTGAAATCTGACTTCGCAGTCCCCGGGAGTAGCGCCGGGGGCGAGAACGCCGTTGGCGACGAAGTAGACGTAGGAGCCATCTTCGCTGACCCCCGGCAGCGACCCGAGCACACCGGCGCTTTCGCCCGCGTGCTCGTCGACCGTCAAGTCGGTCAGCCTGCCCGCGAGTGGTTCGCCGCTGCCGCTGGTCACTTCGAACTCATACAGGTCGGCAGTCCCATATTCTTCCCCACTCGCAGTGGAGCCGGCGGTCAATCGCTGCGGATCGGTGAAGAACACCTTCGACCCATCGCTGCTGGCCGTTTGGAATACCGCGTCACCCGTAGATGGTTCCGGCGTGCCCGGCTGGGCAGCATCGAGCTGGACGGTTTCCCTCGTCGTCATGTCGCGCATGTAGAGATGCTGACCATGGGCACCGGCCAGACCGTAGCTCCAGACGATATGTGAGCCGTCGTTTGAGATCGCGTGCCTGACATCCTGGTCTGCAAAACCAAGCTCCGGTGCAGCGAATCCTGTGTCTGTGGTCGGCTGGTCATTGGGGAGCACATTGACGAGTTGCAGCTTCCCCGCCGCCCACTCGTAGAGATTCCCCCGACCTGATTCGTTTGTCGATTTCACGGCGTTCGTCGTCAGGGCTTCGTCGTCCGTGAAGACGACATGGCTCAGATCCGGCGTGGAGCCCACGAATTCGGGATCGATTGCAGATTCACGTGGATTTGCGGAGCCAACTGTCGCGCCCGGTGCTACGTTTGCGGTCGTGAGCAGAGGCAGGTAGCCGCCTCCGGGATTGCCGTGCAGATAGAGCGTCCTTACTGCTTGCGCTTCGGGTGACAGCGCCGTTGAGCCCTGCGGCTGGACGAGCCCAAGCGACAGGTCCGACGAGAAGAACTTGTAGTTCTGCCCAAACCCAAGCGTGACACCCGGGGGCGATTCGATCGGCGGCTGGATGTCTTGCGAGGACCACCCCCCGGGGCCGCGCGTGGAGAAGACCTGCGTATAGTCCGGCCCACTGTAACCAACCTCGTCGGCGCCAAGCGGCGCATTCGCCAGATAGGTGATCGCGCCGCCGTCTTCGGAGGCTTGGGTCACTCCTCCTTCAATAGTGTTGGCGGCTTGGATATCAGCACCATCCTTGACCGGCGGAGAGACGAGTTCCCAGGCACGCCCGTCGGGCAACGCGAGCTTCCCGCCACCCGCCTGCGTCGTGAAAACCTGTTCGGGGCCTTCAGCGGTCCCGAGCGCATTGGTCGCGATCACGCGGTAGTGATAGACGGTGCCCGGGGAAAGGCCCTGTTCGATGTAAAAGCTCGCGGCCTGGAAGCTTCCCGCGGAACCGAGGTCCGTACCCGGTAAGGAAGGAACGTCGGTACAGGAGGAGGGACTGGCGGCGCAGCTTGTGGTGCCGTACTGGAAGTAGTAGTGCGTGTCGTTGCCGAGCGGGTTGATCTGCGCTTGCAGCATGGCGCTGGTGGCCGCCACATTCGAGACCGACTCGCTTGAGATCAGCGCGGGGGGAACCGTCGTGAACGTCTGATCGGCGCCGTAGATGGGGGTCGGGGAGTCGGCGTTGGTGGCGACGACGCGGAAGTGGTAGGTCGTGCCGATCGCAAGGCCGGTGAGGTTGGCGCTGACGCCTTCTTCGGCAAAGCCGGCGGGGATCGTGCCGTCGGGTACAGGTGTGCTCGTGCCGTAGGATTCGCTGGTGCCGTATTCGAAGTGGTAATGCGTTTCAAGGCCGCCGGGGTTGATCTGCGCCTTGATCGTCGCGCTGTAATGCCCGATGCCTTCACTGGACTGGCTGACGATCACCGGTGGTCCGGTTGTCGTGAAGGTGGCGTCTTCACCGTAGTTGGTGCCGTTTGCGTTGGTCGCGTCCAGGCGGTAGTCATAGGTCGTGTTCGGCGCGAGACCGCTCACGTTCGCGGTGACCGGTACGGGGCTGTTGCCCGACGGGACAGATTTAGAACACGAGACGGTCTGATCGTAGGAGCCTGTTTCTTCGTAGGACGCGCTCGTGGCGTACTGGAACTCGCACGTCGCGTTGCCTGCGTTATCGGGGTTGACGGTCCCGTTGAGCGTGGCGCTCGTCGCCAGCGGGGCAGAGACGGGGTCGAGGCTGACGTCGGGCACGACGATCCCCGGACCGTAGATGTTGACCGCGCCCTTGCCGTCTTCCGCTTCGGGGTCAGAGACATAAACTCCGCCGCTCGAGTGGTTCACCGCGATGCCGTTTGAGTAGCCGCTGAGCACACCGGCCCCCGCTGCGCCGAACTTCCCCAGCAGACCCCCGGAGGAGTCATACTCCGCGACGTCAGAGCCTTCATCGACGTAGAGGTCATCGTGGCTGGGCGCGGGGTCGATGGCGACGGCCGTGCCGTGTGCGGCGATCACCGTGCCGCTGGCTGCCAGTGACCCGAACTGCAGCGCTTCGTACTTCGTGACGGGGCCTTCGAACGTGTCGACATAGACGTTGCCTTCGGAGTCAGCCGCGAGGTTGCATGATCCTTCGGGCAGGCCCGCCAGCGAGGACACATAGTCGCTGTTGCTGACAGGATTACCGGTGGGCGTGTACTTATCGACGTGGCTTTCGTACAGGCCGACGTAGACGTTGCCGGCGGGGTCGACCGCCACCCCGCACGTAGAGCCCCAGGGACCTCCGTCTGCTTCGACTCCGCTGTTCAGTTCCCCAAGCCGATCGCCATTTTCGCCATAGACGGTGACCTGTCCGAAGCCTTCCACGACATAGATATCACCCGCGGTCGCGCCACTGGAGCCAACCGCGATCTGGCTGTAGCCGGCATAGGCTTCGCCAGAGCCTTTGATCACGTTGGTCCCCAGCGCCGAGAAGTCCTGCGGTTCGCCCGCAGAATTGAACTTGTAGATGGAGGGCACGCCGGACTCGTTGTCATAGACATACACATCCCCCGTGGACTGATCGACAGCGACACCCAGAGGCTGGGAAAACGGGCTCGAGCTGAGACCAGCCGGGCCAAACGAGCCGATGAAGCTATGCGTCAGCTCCGCCTGCGCCGCAGCGCCCGAGAACAGAAGCCCACCCGCCACAGTAGAGAGCGTCGCCAGAGTCGCCAGAACCAGCCTACGAGCGTTCATCAGACCATCTCCTCCAGGAAAGAGGGGATGGCCCCTCGTGTGTTGTATGACGACACGCGCGAGGCCACGGAACGGTAAGAGCCACCGACCGCCGTCACACAGAAAGCGATCGCGGGGCGCCGTGGCCCCGGATCAGAGCCACGGCGCCCCGCGCTGGGACCGGCACGTGAGGGAGCACGCGACGGAGCCTCCTCGAACGCCGGCGCCAGAGAGGTGGGGCGGCGGCGCTCGAACAGACCCCGGCCAACCGGCCGAGAACTACAGATACCGCGCTCAAAGGCGCGGTGGGTGCTGCTTAGAAAGTGACCTGAGGTGCCCCGATGGGCACCAAGACTAGGCTTTTTGCCTAGGAGACCCGGAGTAGAGAGAGAGAGAGAGAGAGAGAGAGAGAGATGTGTCAGCAGCGCTGACGCATCTACATACGGGCCCACCTTGGACCGCAGCAGTCCCCATCACATCTGTCCCCAGTGGACTCACGCGAAAACAACCCCTCTTCATGCGATCCGGCCCTCTCCCCAACATCCCCTACAAAGCGCTTGAAATCGATCCAGAAGACCAACCCAAACCTGATCTATCGTGCCCAGCACCCCACCGGGATGCCATTGCACATCTAACGTACCCCCACGGTGAGCAAATGTCAAGCCCCCACAGTGAGAACGCGCTTCGGTGGACAGAAATGCGCTCTGTGGAGCCAATCTGTGGCTGGCGGCGGCGGCGATCGAGCGTGCCATCCAATGGCCGAGGAGCTCGACTCCAACTGGCAACGAGCGCGCGAAGGTGCCACACTTGAGGCGATCGAGCCACTCCGATGATCGGCCTGACTCCGGACATAACGAACGTCGTCGTCCCCCGACACGGCGTGCTGCGCCTTACATTCGCCGATGGCCTCACCGGCGAAGTGGACGTGCTGGACCGTATGCGCGGTCCCGTGTTCGACCGCGCCCGGACGCGCGAGGGGTTCGCGGAGGTCCGCGTCGATCCCGAGATTGGGACGGTGTGCTGGCCAAACGGCGCCGACCTTGCGCCCGACACTTTGTACGAGCGGGTACGCACCGGCCTCTGGCCGGGTCAAAGTCGCGCCGCATAAAGTCCCGGCCTGGCTCCGAGCCAGCGAGGGTCTCAGCTCGTGACAGCGCCCGTGGCGGCGGAGCCCACCAGCCGCGCGTACTTCTGAATCGCCACGTCGACGTGCTCGTCCGCGCGCGGCCCCGGCGTGTAGGTAAGCAAGCGCTCGGCGATCTGCTCGTCCGAGAGCGCCACGTCGATACGCCGCGAGTCGACGTCGATCGTCACCTCGTCGCCGTCGTGGAGCGCCCCAATCGGTCCACCGCGAGCCGCCTCGGGCGCGATGTGGGCGGCCATGAAACCGTGGGTGGCGCCGGAGAAGCGCCCGTCGGTGATCAGCGCGACGCCCTCCCCCAGCCCCTCGCCCTGGATCGCGGCGGTGACGGAGAGCATCTCGCGCATGCCGGGTCCACCGGCGGGGCCCTCGCCCCGGATCACGACGACGTCACCCTCGCCGATCTGTTTTGCGAGCACGGCCGCCATCGCGGCCTCCTCCCCGTCGAATACGCGCGCGGGGCCGGTGTGCCGGCGGCGCTCATGGCCGGCGAGCTTGACCACACACCCGTCGGGGGCGACGTTGCCGCGCAGGATCGCGAAGCCGCCTGTCGGCTTCAGGGGATCGTCCAGGGGACGCACGACGCGCTGCCCGTCGGTCTCCCGCGCCTCGGCGGCGTGCTCGCCGATCGTGGCGCCGGTGACGGTCGGGGCGTCCCCGTTGAGGACCCCCGCTTCGAGCATCCGCTTGAGCACGAGCGGGACGCCGCCGGCCTCGTAGAGGTCGGTCGCCACATACCGCCCGCCGGGCTGGAGGTCGCAGAGGAGAGGTGTGCGCTCGGAGATCGCGTCGAACTCGTCGATCCCGAGCGGGACGCCCATTTCGCGTGCGACGGCGAGCAGGTGGAGCACGCCGTTGGTCGAGCCGCCGCTCATCGCGACCGCGGCGATCGCGTTTTCGAGGGACTGCTTGGTGATGATCTCGCTCGGGCGCTGACCGCGGCGGAGGACGTCCATCACGAGCTCGCCGACCTGGACGGCCACCTCGAGCTTGCGGCCGTCCTCGGCGGGGACCATCGAGGAGCCGGCCGGTGAGATGCCGAGCACCTCGAAGGCCATCGCCATCGTGTTGGCGGTGAACTGCCCGCCGCAGGCGCCGGCGCCGGGAGAGGCGACCTCCTCGAGTTCGTGGAGCTCCTCCTCGGTGATCTTGCCCGCGGCGAAGGCGCCGACTGCCTCGAACACCTGCTGGATCGTGACGTCGTGGCCCTTGAAGGTGCCCGGTCGGATCGAGCCGCCGTAGAGCATCAGCGACGGGACGTCGAGGCGCGCGAGCGCCATCACGGTGCCGGGGATCGTCTTGTCGCAGCCGGAGATCGCGACGACGGCATCGAAGTGGTGGGCTGAGGCGACGAGCTCGATCGAGTCGGCGATCACCTCGCGGGAGACGAGCGAGGCGCGCATCCCGGCGGTGCCCATCGTGATCCCGTCGGAGATCGCGATCGTGTTGAGCTCCATCGGGGTGCCCCCGGCGGCGCGGATGCCCTGCTTGACCTTCGCGGCGAGCACGCGGTTGTTGAAGTTGCACGGCATCGTCTCGATCCACGAGTGCGCAACGCCGACGATCGGCTTGGCGAGATCCTCGGCGGAGTAGCCGATCCCGTGCAGGTAGGCACGCGCGGCGGCCCGCTCGGGCCCCTCGGTGAGGGCGCGACTCTTGTGGCGGACGTCGAAGCTCACGCGTGCAGCGTATCGGCGCGGCCCAGCCGCTCGCCTGTGCCCACATGGGTGCGCTCCCAGCGCGTGAGCCGGAGCAGGTCGCGGCGAACGCGGCCGGGATCGACCTGGCGGCCCGGGAGGTGCATGTTGGCGTCGGCGACCAGCCGGCGCTCGTCGGCGGTGAGCGCCATCCACTTGGCGAGCACGTCGTCGGAGTCGGGCAGGCGGGAGCTGCCGTAGGGGCGCGAGAGATCGGGGAAGGCGACGCAGTACTCGTTCAGCAACGCGCCGGTCTGGGGGAGGTAGGCGACGATCGGCTTGTGCGGGTAGATCAGGTAGGCGTAGGTCGCCTCCTCCCCGCGTTCGTGCTTGCCGAGCGCGCCCCAGACGCGCAGAAATCCCAGGTCCCGGTACATCGCCCAGTCGTAGTCGTCGATGCATGAGCGCAGCAGCGCGCGCGCCCGTTGCTCGGCGCGACGCTCCCGGCCGGGGTCGTAGCCGGTCGGAGCCGAAGGGCCGCGGCGCAGCGACCAGAGGAGACGCCCGCGCGCGAGGGCGCCTTTGAGCGTGGGCCGGATGAGCTCCCAGAAGAGCACCACGAGGATCACCGCACCGGTGCCCAGCGCGAGTGCCACGACCGTTAGTGCCCCGAGCGCGTCGCCCGGGGTGCGCCGCCGGCGGCCCGCGGGAAGAAGATCACACGCTCGGCGTCCCGGGGCACTTCGGCGAAGCTCTTCACCAGCTCGGCTTCGCGACGACCGTCGGGGGTTCCGGTCGGAACGGCGGCCCACATGCCGGCGTCGAGCTCGCGGCGGAACGCCTCGATCAGCTCCCGCTCCTGCTCCGGCGCCTCGATGTCGCCCTCGGCGAGCACGATCTCGCCATGACCGGGCTTCATACGCAGCAGCTTCATCGTTCCCCGATTATGGCAAACACGCGCGGGTCCATCGACACTTCGATCGAGCGACAGTGGCGAGAAAGCCTTTTATGAGGACCCCTACCGGGGTCCGGGCGGGGCCGGTCTGTTCAAGCTCGGACGCACGTGGTGCAGATCAGGGACAGGTCTACTCAGGTCGAACGTAGGCGCCGCAGGTCGAGGACGTCGACCGGACCGGCGCCCGCGCCGATGTCGCGCAGCCCGTTCGCAACCGCCGCTCCCGCGAGCACCCGGGCGGTGCGCGCGGCGTCCAGTGGCGAGCGACCGAGGGCCAGCTGGGCGGCGAGCACCGATGAGTGGGTGCACCCGGAGCCGTGTGCGGCGCCGTCGGGATGGCGCTCCCCCTCGATGCTGACGGGGGACCCGTCGCCGCGGGAGTCGAGGAAGAGATCCGCCGCGCGCGCGCGGTGACCGCCCGTGAGGACGACGATGCGAGGACCGAGCGTGAGCAGCGCTCGGGCAAGCGCCTCGACCTCTTCGTCCTCGTCCCCCGCATGCCCGTGCGTCCCGGCTTCAACGTCCGTTTGCACACCGGACCCCGGCACGCCGGCCGCACGAGCGGGGTCACCCGGAGAGCCCCCTGCCCACCCGGCCAAGATGCGCGCCTCGGGCAGATTCGGCGTGAGGACGGTCGCGCGCGGCAGGATCTCCTCCACCAACGCCCGTTGCGCGTCGGGGTCGAGCAGTCGCGCGCCGGACTCGGCGACCATCACCGGATCGACCACCACCGGGGTTCCGGCGGGCAGCTCGTCGAGGGCGCGGGCGACGGCGAGCGTGACGGGGGCCGTGCCGAGCATCCCGACCTTGACGGCATCGACGTGGA
>DASRLC010000661.1:0-5402 GCA_035648655.1 Polyangia bacterium | reverse complement strand
CGCCCGGATAGGCCCTCGTTAGTGTGACGGCGCAGCGGCCGCACGGGCGGCGGCGCTGATGGGCGCCTTGAAGTTGATCCGCTGGTAAGCGATGCCGGTCTTCGCGAGCTGAGGCTCGATGACGTCGCCCTTGCCGACAATGACCACCAGCAGCGTGTCGGGCTGAAGGAGATCGCGCGCGGCGGCCTGCGCCTGGGCCTCGTCGACGGCGGCCAGGCGCAGCGGCAGATCGCGCACGTAGGCCACGCCCAGGTTGTGCAGCTCGGCCGCCACCAGCGCGCCCGCCACGCCGGCGGCGGTCTGCAGGTTGAAGGGGTAGCTGCCGGCGTAGAACCCCTTGGCCTTGTCGAGCTCGCTCTGGGTCGGGCCGGAGGCCTTCATCTGGCGAATGTCGTTCACGGTGGCCAGCAAGGCCTCCCACACCGTTTCGTTCTTGGTGGCGGCGCTGACCCGGAAGGCGCCCGGGTACAGCGTCGCGCCGAACGACGAGCTGATCCCGTAGGTCAGCCCGCGTTTCGACCGCACGTCGCTCATCAGGCGCGACGAGAAGTCCGAGCCGCCCAGCACGTAGTTCATCAGCGTCGCCGCGTACCAGCGGGGATCGGCATGCGCGATTCCGGCGTGCCCGAGCAGGACCGTGGCCTGCGTCAGATCGGGGCGATCGACGAGCAGGATGCGGGTCCCCTCGGCGGGCGGGATGGTCCAGCTCGGACGGGGCGCCACCTCGCCGCGCGCCCAACCGCGGAAGGCCTTCTCGATGAGCGGCCGCAGGCGCGCGACGTCGACATCGCCGGCCACCGCCAGAATGGCGCGGTTCGGCCGGTAGAAGGTCTTCCAGAACTTCTCGAGCTGGGGCCGGCCGATCTTGGCGACCTGGGCCGGCGTCAGGATCCATCCGTCGGGGTGCTTCTCGCCGAAGAGCTGGTTGTCGAAGTGCGCGTTGGCCAGCTCGGAAGGGCTGTCGTAGCGGGAGGCGAGGCCAGCCAGCATCTGGTCCCGCACCTCGGCCATCTCGCTCTCGGGGAACGAGGGGTGCAGCAGGATGTCGGCCAGCAGATCGAGGCACAAGCCGGTATCCTTCGACAGCGCCGAGCAGCCGGCGGTGGTCCCCTCGTTGCTGGCCTGCGCGTCGAGCGTCCCCCCCACGAAGTCGATCGCGCGCGAAATGTCGTCGGCGCTGCGCCCCTTGGTCCCCCGGCGCAACATGGCGGCCACGAAATCCGAGACGCCCAGCGTGTCGAGATGTTCGTCGTATCCGCCCGCCTGGACCGCGATCCCGAAGCTGACCACCGGCAGATCCTTGCGCGCAACCACCAGCACGTTGAGGCCGTTGGGCAACGTGAAGCGATCGATCTTGGGCAGCGTCAGCGCAGCCGGCGTGGGGGGCGGCGGCGCCGCGATCAAATCTTTCCGGCCGGTCCAGTAGCCGGTCGCGGTGGCGGCCGTGGCGGCCGAAGCCGGGTTGTCTTCATAGTGAACGTCGATCGAGCCCGCGTTGGCCGGCGCGGGCTTGTGCGCGGTGCCGGCGCAGGCCAGCGTCGAGAAGAGCACGAGACCCGTCAGCCGATGCAGGCGCGTCATTTGGTCTCCGGCCTGGTCGGGCTCTTGGAGTCGGCTTTGATCGATGGGGTGGCCCCCGGCCCCGGTACGGTCGGCGCGGCGGGCGCGCCCGGCGCCGGCGGCTCGAGCGTCACCCGCGTGAGGTTGGTGTCGATCAGATACTTCCGCGCCACCCGCTGCACGTCGGCCGCCGTGACCGCCAGGTAGCGGGTCGCCCCTTCGACGAAGCGGTGCCAGTCGCCCTCGACGTACTGGGCGCTGCCCAGCTCCTGCGCAACGCCGTCCACGGTCTGCAGGCCGAACACGAACCCAGCGGCCAGCTGGTTCTTGGCCTTGTCGAGCTCGTAGGCCGAGATCGGCTTGTCCCGCACGCGGGCGATCTCCTCGGAAAGCGCGGCCTCGACCCGCGCTCCGTCGCGGTCGGGCAGGTAGGCCGCGTACACGATGAAGAGACCGGGATCCTCCAGCGCCTCGGTCACGCCGCCGGCCGCGATGGCCAGGTGATCGTGGCGCACCAGCCGCTCGGTGAGCCGCGAGGACTCGCCGCCCGACAGCACCGACGCCAGCACCTCCAACGCCGGCAGATCCGGATCGGAAGCCCGCGGGATGTGGTAGCCACCGACCACCACCGGGATCTGGACCTCGATCCGCAAGGTCGCCATGCGGGGAGCGGTCTGCGGCGGCTCGACCGGGTAGGCGCGCGGTGGATCCACGCCCCTCGGGATGGGGCCGAAGTACCGGTCGACCAGCTTGCGCAGCGGACCCTCTTCCAGATCGCCCACCACGATCAGCGTCGCGTTGTTGGGCTGGTAGTAGGTGTCGTAGAAGCGCTGGCAGTCGACGGGCGTGACGCGATCGAGATCTTCGATGGTGCCGATCGCCGTCCAGTTGTACGGATGCTTGGTGTAGGCCAGCGCGCGGAAGCGCTCGATGGCCTTGCCGACGGGATCGTTGTCGACGCGCAGGCGCTTCTCCTCTTCGACCACCTTGCGTTCGGAGTTGATGGTGGCCGGGAACAGCTTGAGCTGGCGCATCCGCTCGGCCTCGAGCTGCAGCGCAAAGCCCACGTACGACGGGGGCACCGTGTCGTGATAAGCTGTCAGATCTTCGGTGGTGTAGGCGTTGACCTGGCCGCCGACTTCCTTGAGCAGACGCGCATGCTCCTCGGGTGGCACGTGCACCGAGCCCCTGAACATCATGTGCTCGAACATGTGGGCCACGCCGCGAATGCCGACGTGCTCGTCCTTGGATCCCACGTGATAAAAAACCTGCACCGTCGCGATCGGCGCCTTGTGATCGGCCAGAAACAGCACCTGCAGGCCGTTAGCGAGGGTCCAGCTCTTGACGTCCAGCTTGGGCGCCGGCAGCGCGGCGGCGGTGGCCGGCGCGGCCTTGCCCGGCTTGGCGGCGCGCGCGGCGCCGGGGATCGCCAGCGTCGGCACCGAAGCCGACACCCAGACGGCCCACAACAGCGCGGAAGAGGATCGACGGCGGTTCACGGCGCGCGGAACTATATGCCACACTAGCCGCGAATGTCGGTGGTGATCGAAACCGTCGAGAGCCGCGCGCTCGGGGGCAACCCGCTCGGCGATCCGACCACCCGGCGGGTTGCAATTTGGCTACCACCCTCCTACGACCACGCGCCCGAGCGCCGCTATCCGGTGATCACCTGGCTGGCCGGCTACAGCGGGACCGGCGAGATGTTGTTCTCCGGCAACGCCTGGCAGCCGGGGCTGGGCGAGCGGCTCGACCGGTTGGTCGGCGACGGCCGGATGGGCGAGGTGATCGTGGTGGCGCCGGACTGCTTCACCCGCTGGGGTGGCGCGCAGTACCTGGACTCGCCGGCGCTGGGGAACTACGAGACCCACCTCATCGACGAGGTCCTCCCCGCCGTCGCCGCCCGCTTTCGCACCGTCGGCGCCCGCGACGGGCAGGCCATTGGCGGCAAGTCGTCGGGCGGGTTCGGCGCGCTGGTGCTGGCGATGCGCCACCCGGACCGATTCTCGGCGGTGGCCAGCCACGCCGGCGACATGGCCTTCGAGCTGTCGGCGCTGCCCGATCTCCCGATCGCGGCGCGCACCTTGCGGCGGCACGGCGGCCTGCAGCCCTTCATCGAGCAGTTCGAGACGCGCGAGAAGAAATCCGGCCACGACTTCACGACCATGATGGTCCTGGCACAGGCGGCCGCCTACTCGCCGGACGCCACGCGCCCCGGCGGCGTCGCGCTCCCCTTCGACATCGAAACCGGCGAGATCGACTGGATGGTCTGGCAGCGCTGGAGGGCCTGGGACCCGATCGAGCTGGCGGCGACGCACGTCGAGGCGCTGCGCCAGATGAAGCTGGTGTTCCTCGACGCCGGCACGCGCGACGAGCACAACTTGGATCTGGGCGCGCGGATCTTCGTGCGCCGGCTGGGCGCGCTGGGCGTCGCCTGCGAGCACGAAGAATTCGACGACGGGCACCGCGGGACGGCTTATCGCTACGACGTCTCGCTCCCCAAGCTGGCGGCGGCCCTAGGCGCCGCCGGCCCCGGGCGCTGAGCGGCGCCGTGCGGGTCGGTGAAACGCTGGGGCTCATCTGCGCCGATCTCGACGACGAGGGTGCCGGGGTCGGCGCCGCGGACGGGACGCGCATTCACGTGGCGGGCGCGCTGCCGGGCGAGCGGGTGGCGGCCGTCGTCGAGCACGTCTCGCCGCACGCGCGGCGGGCCTGGGCGCGCCTCGCCACCGTCGAGGCCCCCTCGGCCGCGCGGGTGTCGCCGGTCTGCCCGGCCTTCGGCGCCTGCGGCGGCTGCCGGCTGCAGCATCTGGCCTATCCGGACCAACTGGCCTGGAAGCGCGACCGCGTCGCACGCGCGTTCGCGGCGCACCCGCCGCTGGCCAACCTCCCGATCGATCCGTGCGTCGCTTCGCCCCGTCCGCTCGGTTACCGAAACAAATCCAAGCTGGTGGTGGGCCGCGCGGAAGACCGCCCGGACGGCAGGCTGATCTTGGGCGCCTACGCGCCGCGCACGCACGACCTGGTCGACCTGGCCGGGTGCCGCATCACCGAGCCGCCGCTCGACGAGACGGCGGCGGCGCTGCGCGCGCTCGTCGAAGGATCCGGGATCCGCCCCTACGACGAGCGGGCGCTGACCGGCGACCTGCGGCACGTGGTCCTGCGCGCCAACCACGCCGGCCGCGTGCTGGCCGTCTGGGTGGTGGCCCGCCCGCTGGCGAACGGCGCCGAGCTGGCCCGAAGCTTCCGCGCCGCGCGCCCCGAGGTGATGGGCGTCGTCGAACATGAAAATAGGACCCGCGGCAACGCGATCCTCTCGGAGGGCGGCCCGACCGGCGAACGGATCCTCGACGGCGACGGCGAAATCGAAGAAGAGGTCTCGGTCAACGGGCGCATCGTGCGGCTGAAGCTGTCGGCGGGCGCGTTCTTTCAGGCCAACCGAGCCGTCGCCGGCCTGGCCTACGCGGCACTCGAACGGACCCTGGCGGTCACCGCGGGCGAGCGGGCGGTTGACGCCTATTGCGGCGTAGGCGGCATCGCGCTTACGCTGGCTCGCAGCGCGCGCGAGGTGGTTGGCATCGAATCGCACGCCGGCGCGGTAGCCGACGCGACCGCCTCCGCCGCGCGAAACGAGATCCGCAACGCCCGCTTCCTGGCCGGCGACGCCGCCCAGTCGCTGGCGGAGATCGATGGCGCCGACGTCGTGGTCCTGAACCCGCCCCGCAAGGGCTGCGCGCCCGCCGTGCTGACGCAGATCGCGCGCCTCGCCCCACGCGCCATCGCCTACCTATCCTGCGATCCCGACACGCTGGCCCGCGATCTCGCCGTCCTCGCCTCCCACGGCC
>DASRLC010000660.1:0-5607 GCA_035648655.1 Polyangia bacterium | reverse complement strand
GTCCAAACTGGGCCCCACCCCCCCATGGTCCGCCCGCCGGCGCGGCTCCGCAAATTTCTCGGAAGGCCGAGTTCCCTCAGCGTCTCACGCCGAGCTCGGAGGCGGCGCGGTCGAGGAGGCCGTTGACGAAGGCCCCGCCTTCGGCCGCGCCATAGCGCTTAGCCAGCTCGACGGCCTCGTTGAGGATCACGGCCACCGGCACGTCCTCCGCGTACTTGAGCTCGTAGAGCGCGATCCGGATGACGTTGCGCTCGACGATCCCCATCCGCTCGACCCGCCAGTTGCGGGATAGGCCTGCCAGCAGGCCGTCCAGCTCGGCCCGGTGTTCGTGGACGCCGCGCACCAACTCGTCGATCAAGGCCCGATCGATCGCGAGCGCTGGGCCCGGCGGATCGTCGTCCTCGTCGCCGGCCGGCACGCCGGTGGGAGCCAGGTGGGCGAAGTAATGGGCGATGACGCGGGTGAGGTCGGTGTCCGGCTCGCCCCCCACGTCCATCTGGTGGAGGATCTGCAGCGCGATCTCCCGGGATCTGCGGCGTGGTCCGGTCATCGCGTCACCTGGACCGGCGCGGGATGTCGGGTGTGGCGATTGGCGCGTCGACCGCCGACACCCCCATCGACGCGTAGAGATCGGCCATCTCGACGGCCACCATGGCGGCGTCGAAGCCCCGATTGTCCGGTTGGGCGCCCGCGCGCTCCATCGCCTGCTCGAGGTTGTTGCAGGCCAGCACCCCGAAGGCAACCGCGATACGCCCCTCGGCCGCCAGCGTTCCAACGCCGCGGACCGCTTCGTTGACCACCAGATCGAAGTGCGGCGTGGCGCCCCGAATCACCGCCCCCAGGCAGACGATGCCGTCGAACCGCGCGCAATCGGCCACCCGGCGGGCCACCCCGGGAATCTCCAGCGCGCCCGGGCAGCGAAAAAGCTCTACGTCCGCGTCGTCGGCGCCGGCCTGCCGAAACGCCTCGCGCGCGCCGTCGATCAGCTTGTCGACCACGGAATCGTTGAACCGCGAGGCCACGATCGCGAACCGGCGCCCCCTGGACTGCAACGCTCCGCCGTGGGTCAGGCGGCTTGCGTCGGCCCCGTAGGACGGAGCTTTGCTCTCGGGACTGCTCATTCGGCGTCCTTGCCGCCGGCGTTCCTGAAGGCGACCACCCGTCCGAGCGGCCGGATCGGGACGCACTCGACGATCTCCAGGCCGTAGCCGCCCAGACCCACGATCCGCCGCGGGTGATTGGTGAGCAGGCGAATGCGGCGGGCGCCCAGATGCGCCAGTACCTGCGCGCCGAGGCCGAAGTCGGTGAGCGCGGGCGCGCGACCCGGGTGTTCGGAGATCGCGCTGGCGCCGGATACCGCTTCGAGTTGCGGCGACGTGGCCCCGAAGGCCGACCGGAAATCGGCCAGCAGGCTGGCCCGCCCGCGCGGGAAGACATAGAGCAAGATCCCGGCCCCCGCCTCTTCGATCATACGCAGCGGCACGGTGACGGGGTGGTCCTCCTCCGAGGCGGTGGCGCCGAGGACGTCGCGCAGCACGCTGGCGGTCTGCACCCGCACCAACAGCGGACGATCGGGGGTGACGTCGCCCAGCACCAGCGCCAGGTATTCCGTGTCTTCCACGTCGGCGGCGTAGACCGAGGCGCGGAACTCGCTGCTGACACCACCCGAGCGCGGCCGGATCTTGGCCTCGGCCACCGGCCGCACCAGCATCTCGCGCGCCAGCCGATATTCGATCAGATCCGCCACCTTGATGATCGGAAGATCGTGCTTCTTCGAAAACTCAATCAGGTCCGGCATGCGGGCCATCTCGCCGTCTTCGCGCATGATCTCGCAGATCACGCCGGCCGGCTCGCGCCCGGCCAGCCGCGCCAGATCGACCGAGCCTTCGGTCTGCCCCGACCGAACCAGCACACCACCGCGGCGAGCCCGCAGCGGGAAGATGTGACCCGGGACGACCAGATCGTCGGGGCCGGCGTCGCGCGACACCGCCACCCGGATGGTCTCGGACCGCTCGCGCGCCGAGATGCCGGTGGTGGTGCCGCGGCGGGCGTCGATGCTGACCGTGAAGGCCGTGTGGTGCCGCGACTGGTTGTCGACCGCCATCATGGGTAACCCCAGCGCGGCGACCTTTTCCTCGGTCAGCGACAGGCAAATGAGGCCCCGCCCCTCGCGCGCCATGAAGTTGATCGCCTCGGGCGTCACCAGATCGGCCGCCATCGCCAGATCGCCCTCGTTCTCTCGATCCTCGTCATCGACCAGGATCACCATCCGCCCGGCGCGGATCGCGTCGAGGCCGCGCGCGACCGCCGACTGGCGATCCGACACGGTGCCGATCTCAGCGGACAAAGCCATACCTTCGCAGCGTCTCGATCGAGAGCGGACGGGCCGGCGTCATGGCGGCCGAACGATCGCCACCGGTAAGGCCCGCCAGGCCAGCCTGCGCCGCGACCAGGCGCTCGATGTGCTTGGCGATCAAGTCGCCTTCGATGTTGACGGGAGATCCCACGCCCCGCTCGCCGAGGTGGGTCGAGGCCAAGGTGTGGGGAATCAGCGTCACGGAGAAGATCGCGCCCGCCCCCTCACCGAGGTCCGCGACGGTGTTGACGGTCAAGCTCACCCCGTCCACCGCGATCGATCCTTTGGGCGCCAGCACCCGCGCCACCGACGCCGGCACCGAGATCTCGAGCTCCAGTGCGCGCCCCTTCTTGTTGTGCGCGGCGATGGTGCCGATGGCGTCGACGTGCCCGGCCACCAGGTGGCCACCCAGCGGATCGCCCAACCGCAAGGGGCGTTCGAGGTGCACCTTCCGACCCGGCTCGAGGCTACCCAGGGTGGTCAACATCAGGGTCTCGGGCCCGAGGTCGGCCGCGAAGCGCCCCGTGCTCCGCTCGACCACCGTGAGGCAGACGCCGTCGACTGCGATGCTGGCGCCGATCGGCAGCGCCGCGATGTCGAGCGCGGTCTGGATCACCAGGCGCACGACCGTTGCCTCGGCCCCGTCGGTGGCGGACGCGGAATTCGTCCGTCCGATCGACTCGACGGTTCCTCTGCCTTCGACGATTCCGGTGAACATGGAAACGGGCGCGATTATAGCATCAGCGCCGGATCACCCCGGCGGTGAGAAGCAGGTCCGTCCCCAACGACCGCACGGCGATCGGCCCCAGCGCGAGCGCCTTGGCCACCGGCAGATTCGCCCCCGACGCGACGGGGGTCCCGCCCCCCAGCAACTTGGGCGCCAGGAACAGCGCGACGCGATCGACCAAGCCGGCCGCGATGAACGCGCCGTGAACGGCCGCGCCGCCTTCGACCAGCAACGATTGAATGCCGCGCGCCGCCAGCGCTTCGAGCGCCGGCTTCAACGCGACCCGCCCCCGCGGGTCTTGGATGGTCAACGTCGGCGCCGCGCCGTCGAGGACGCGGGCCCCCTTCGGCAGCCGACGACGGCCGGCCAGCACCACCCGCAGGGGACGCGCGCGTCGGCCCGGCAAGCGGACCGTGAGGTGCGGATCGTCGGCGCGCACCGTCCCGGCGCCCACCAAGATCGCGTCGTGGCCGGCGCGCAGGTCGTGGGCGGCGCGGCGGGCCGGCGCGCCGGTGATCCAGACCGGGGCCCGCCGGCGGCGTGGCGCCGCCTCGGCGATGAAGCCATCCAGTGTGGCCGCCGCCTTCAAGGTCACGAGCGGCCGATGCTCGCGGATCCAGACGGCGTAGGCGGCGATGGCCTCTCGGCACTCGACCTCCAAGCAACCAACGTCGACGCGCACGCCGGCGCGTCGCAGCCGGGCCAGTCCGCGCCCATCGACGATGGGGTTTGGATCGCGGCATCCGACCACCACCCGCGACGGGCCGGCCGCGGAAATCGCCTCGGTGCAGGGACCCGTGCGTCCGGTATGGCAACAGGGCTCGAGCGTCACGTAAAGCGTGGTCCCGCGCGCGCTGCCGCGCAGCGCCTTCAGCGCGTTGACCTCGGCGTGGGGTCGTCCGGCGCGCAGGTGAAACCCTTCCGCGGCGATCCGGCCGCCGCGCACGATCACGGCGCCCACCACCGGGTTCGGGTTGGTGGTCCCCCGGCCGCGCTCCGCCAGCGCCAGCGCGCGCGCCATGTAGCGCCGATCGGCCTGGGAGAAGCGGGGCTTCACTTGCGGACCCGGCTTCCGACCAGGCTCTGCAGCTCGCTCATGAGCTCGTTGACGTCTCGGAACGATCGGTAGACCGAGGCGAAGCGGACGTAGGCCACCTCGTCGATATCGCGCAGCGCGGCCATGACCGCGTCCCCGATGCGCGAGGAGGGGATCTCCTTTTCCCCGGCTTCGAGGCCGCGCTCGATCTGGTCGGCCGCCGCCTCCAACACCTCGACCGGAACCGGACGCTTCGAGCAGGCCTTCTTGAGGCCGCTCAGAACCTTGGCCCGATCGAAGGGCTCGCGGCGGGCGTCTTTCTTGATGACCAGCGGCAGGATCTCGTCGACCCGCTCGTAGGTCGTGAAGCGCCGGGAGCAGGCGGCGCACTCGCGGCGGCGGCGGATGACCTGCTCGTTGTCGGACGGACGGGTGTCCACCACTTTGTCTTCAATCGCGGAGCAGAAGGGACAGCGCATCGGCGGCTTCGGGTTATGATTCGCTACCACAGATGGACCAGCTGCGCCTCACGGTCAACGGAGAGAATCGAACCGCCGCGCCGGGCACCACCGTCTCCGCCCTGCTGGCCGGGATGGGGGTCGACCCGGCTCGGGTGGCGGTGGAGCGCAACCAGGACGTGGTCCCCCGCAAGACCTGGACCGACGCAACCCTGGCCGACGGCGATCGGATTGAGATCGTTGCGTTCATTGGAGGGGGGTCGGAAGGCGCAGCGCCGGACGACGATCTGCTGGTCATCGGCGGGCTCAAGTTCAAGTCGCGCCTCCTGGTTGGCACCGGGAAATACCGATCACTCGAGGAGGGGCGCGAGGCGATCCGGCTCTCGGGCGCCGAAATCGTCACCGTCGCGCTGCGACGGATCGATCTGACGCCCGGCAAACCCAACGTGCTCGACACCATCGATCGCAAGCGCCAGACCATCCTGCCCAACACGGCCGGCTGCTACACGGCCGAGGAGGCCATCCGCACCTGCCGCCTGGCGCGCGAGCTGGGCATCGCCGACCTCGTGAAATTGGAGGTCATCGGCGACGAGCGCACCCTCTTTCCCGACGGCCCGGCCACGCTGGAAGCCGCGCGCGTGCTGGTCAAAGAAGGGTTCACGGTGCTCCCTTACTGCCTCGACGATCCGATTCTGGCCCGCCGGCTGGAAGACGTCGGCTGCGCGGCGGTCATGCCGCTGGCGGCCCCGATCGGCTCCGGCCTGGGCATCCGCAACCCGTACAATCTGCGGATCATCCTGGAGTACGCCAAGGTCCCGATCATCGTCGACGCCGGGGTCGGCACCGCCTCGGACGCGGCGGTCGCCATGGAGCTCGGCTGCGCCGGTGTCCTGATGAACACCGCCATCGCCGGCGCGCGCGATCCGTTGATGATGGCCGAGGCGATGCGGGACGCGATCATAGCCGGGCGTCGCGCGTTCCGTGCCGGACGCATCCCGCGCAAGCTCTACGCGACCGCCTCGTCCCCGCT
>DASRLC010000659.1:0-3451 GCA_035648655.1 Polyangia bacterium | reverse complement strand
GCACCACGCGCGGCCCGCGGCGGGCGGGATCGGGCGCGGCGCGGGCGCGTTCCGACCAGAGGACGGCGACGACCGAGACGGCGACGGCGGCGGTGAGCGCCCGGCGGCGCCCGCGGATCACGGGGTGACCGTGCGTCGTGCCAAAGCGGCGTGCGGTCCGTCGGGGAACACGCGCAGGTAGCTGGCCGCGGCGTCGCGCGCCTGTCCGTCGTCACCGGCCTTGATCCGCGATTCGATCAAGCGACCGGCCGCCTCCCGCGCCAGCGGCCCGCGCGGAAATGAACGCAGGTAGCTGGCGAACCAGTCGCCCGCGGCGCGGTAGTCGTGACGCCCTTCGAAGGCGATCAGGCCGAGGGCGAAGGTGGGACGATCCGCCTGCGGGAACCGGCGGCGGGCCGAACGGTAAGCCTCTTCGGCGCGGTTCAGATCACCGGCCAGGCGCGCCACGTCGCCGAGCAAAACCAGATCGTCGGCCCCCAGCCGGCCGCACTCGGCCCGCCAGCCTTCCAGCACCGCGGCCGCCAGCGCCTCCTGATACTGGGAGTGGCCGGCGGCAATGCGCCAGTCGGCCGGCATCGCGGGGGCCGCGTGGGCGGCCAGCGCCTCGGGGTGCCGCGCCCGGGCGGGCGTACGCTCCGCCGGCATCGCCGGGATCTCGAGCGGCACCGGCGCCAGCGCGGGCGGCGCAGCTTCGGGCCCCGAGAGATCCGGAAGCGGCGCCATCTCTTCCCGCACCGCGATTTCATGGGAAGCCTCGAAGCCCAGGTTGGCGCCCCCGGCGCTGGCCTGCAGGCGCTGGCCGGTCACGACGCGCACCGGCTCCTTGAGGCCGGGGCCGCTGACCACCACCGATCCCTCGTGCATGTTCACGGTCAGCGACTGCGACCGCCGATCCCAGCCGGCGGCGAATCGCGTGCCGGTGACCTGGATCCGATAACCGCCGGCACGCACCTGCCAGTGCGTGCGCGCGCGGTGCACAACCGAGACCTCCAGCGTGCCGTCTTCGATCGCCAGTGTGGCGCCCTGCCCGTCGAGCGCATCGACGTGGGCCGCGGCGCGCGGAGGCAACGTGACCGCCGAGCCGTCGGAGAAGCGCAGCACCAGCGGATGCCCGTTCGGCGCCACCAGCGCCGCGCCGATCCGCCCGTTGCCGGCGGTACCCGCGATCGCGAAGGACAGCGTATGCGGCCGCCACATCAGCACCGCCGCCGCGGCTCCGCACAGACCGACGCCGAGCGCCAGCGACCATCCGCGCCCGCGCCGTCGCGCGCGACGGCTCTCGAAGTGGGCCAGGCGCGCCTGGATCTCCGGCACCAGCTGGCGCCGCCGCGCCTCGGCGGTGACGGTTCGGCCGACGTCGGCCAGGACTGATTCTAGCTCCGCGTTCATTTCGAAAACTCCCTCACGACAAACGCTCCCAGACACCCAACTGTAATCATGACTCGCCCCAACGTCCGCCCCGCGCCAACCGTTCGTTGAGCGCCGGGTGGGCGCCCGCCGCCTCGACGAAGCGCTTCTCGGCACGCGCCAGCCGGCGCTTGATGGTCGCCAGCGACACGCTGCAGGCCGAGGCGACCTCCGTCAGCTGCATCTCCGAGATGAAGCGCAGTGAAAACGCGATCCGTTCATCGGTGGGAAACGACGCCAGGATGCTGTAGGTCGCGCGCACCTGCTCGCGCGTCTCACCCTGCGGGCCGGCCACCGGCACCTCGGGGACGTCCTCGGGCGCCACGAAGCGGATCCAGCGCCAGCGCCGCCGGCGGCGGATGCGCCCGCGCGCCGTGAAGACCGCCAACGTCGCGATCCAGCTCCGCAACGCCGAGGCGTCCTTCAGATTGCGGACGCCTTCCAGTACGGCGACAAAAACATCCTGCACGACGTCCGCGATCTCGGCGTCGATGCCCAGCGCACCGGCCACCAGCCGCTCGACGAGCGGCTCGTAGCGCTCGACCACGATCATGCGTGCGCGGCCGTCGCCACGGCGGAGCGCGGCGACCAGCTCGCCGTCATCCGCGAACGCCGGGGCGGGCGGATTCTTCGACGCCTCGGTCGCCGCGGGCGGCGGCCGCTTGGCGCCGTCGGCTCGCAGGCCGGTAGGGGGCGGCACGTTACTGAGTTTACACGTCGCCTCGACCCTTGTCGCCGCAGGATCGATGGCCCGCCGGCTTCCGGCACGCTGCGTCACCCGGACGGTGGCGGGATCGCGGGAGGTCCGCGCCGACCGGTCATTGCCCACTCGCGACAGCATCGTCTTGCCGGGGAGTGAGTGTCCCAGGAGCCGCGCAGCGGTTCACCGTCAACCGCGTACACTATGAAAGTGGAGACAGCCCTCTCGGCCGGCGGTTGGCTGGCCATCGGCGCCATTCTTCTGACCGCCGGCTGCGACGTGCGGATCTCCCCGTTTCGTGCGCTGTTCACCGACGGCGGTCCCGGACAGCACGACGGACCGCCCACCGTTACCGACGGGCCATCCGTCGACGGATCGTTGCCCATCCCCTGTCCCGACGAAATTCTGGGATTCGCCACCACCAGCGGCGGCACCACCGGCGGCGGAGCGCTGGCGCCCCTGGTCGTGAACGCCTCGGACCCCGACGCCTTCACCCAGCTGTCGACCTACGCCAACGAGAAGATGCCGGGGCCGCTGGTCATCGAGGTGGTCGGCACGATCGCGTTTCCGGGCCCCGAGGACAGCGGATCGAGCGAGCAACAGATCCGGGTGTCGGGGGACAAGACCATCATCGGCAGCGGCGCCGCCTCGGGGCTCACGGGCGGCGGGCTCAACCTGACCGGCAGCGACAACGTCATTGTCAAGAACCTGGTGATCTCGAAGGCCCTCGGCACCGACGCCATCAGCCTCAACCAGTCGACCCACATCTGGATCGACCACTGCGATCTGTCGAGCGATCGCAACGTCGAAGCGGGAACCTACGACGGCCTGGTCGACATCACCCGGGCCTCCGACTTCGTGACGGTCTCCTGGACCCGCTACCACGACCACGACGACACCGGGATCATCGGCCACTCGGACAGCAACGGCGCCCAAGACGTGGGATTTCTCCACGTCACCTACCACCACGATCTCTTCACCAACGTGACCGCCGGGCCGCGGGTGCGCTTCGGCTCGGTCCACATCTTCAACGTCTACTTCGAGGAGATCGGCGATTACGCCGTCGCCTCGACCATGGGGGCGCTGGTGCTGGTCGACGACACCTATTTCAAGAACATCCCCTCGCCCGGCTGGCCGCTCACGACCATACTGCCGGACTCCGACCTGCCAGGTTATTTCTGGCTCTTGAACAATCAGGTCGACTCGACCGACGGCGGGAACAACCTGACCACCTTGGCCATGCAGTGGACGCCGCCCTACCCGTACACGCCCGACTCGGTGAGCAGCGTCCCGGCGCTGGTGGCGGCCTGCGCGGGCACCGAGATCTTGCCGGTGCCCGCGCAG
>DASRLC010000658.1:0-10796 GCA_035648655.1 Polyangia bacterium | reverse complement strand
ATCGCCGATAGTCCGACCGTGCACAGAGCCGCGCGCCGCCGCCGCATTTCATTGCGGGCGACGTGCAAGGGGCGATCCCCGGGCAGAACCGCGACGAACGCGGACCTCGGAGCGGGAGCGAGGACCAACGGGCAACTTAGTTGGCCGGTCCGCCAACGTCAGGGTATGGTCCGCGCCATCTCGCAGACGACGGAGGCCGCCGTATCCGCGCGTCCGGCGAGCGCATCGTGCGGCCGTTGGCGGTGACTCGGGCCGCGCGGTTCGAGCCGCACGAAACCTGGGGCGACGCCTCCTGCCAGTCCGTGTCTGGCAAAGGTCGCTGCCGGCTACCGCGCGGAAAGAATGCCGCGGCTCGAAGTACCCAAGCCTCCGCTTGGTGGCGCTCGCCGGACGCGCGGATACGGCGGAGTGGCCTCCGATAGCCGACCCGCGCTCAATCAATTCAGTGTGAAAACGGCCTAGAGGGAGCGCCGTATCTCTGGGTCCGATCGGAACCCCGGAATGGGAAGCCGCATGGAAGGCACCGAAAGCGGCGCGCGAGAGCAGCAAGGTCGAGCCCGTCGCCTACGGCAAATGCTTTCCGGGCAGCATTCGCTCATGCAGCACGCGGACAATCTCAACCTCGTTCCCGGTCTTGCGGAAAAACACCACGTGGCTGCCCTCGCAAATGCGCCGGTAGCACGCGCGGATCGCCTCCGCCGAATTGCCCAGGGTCGGGTTCGCGCCGATCTTTTGAAAGCAGGCGTCCAGTTCACCGAGGTAGCGATGCCGCTGCTCGACGCCCCAGCGCTGCTGGGTGTAGCGGCCGATCTCCTTGACGTCGGCCTTCGCTTTCCCCGAAAGAAAGAACCCGGCCATACGCGGCGTCAGTGCGCCGTCTCAGCGTCGAGCTCGGCCAGCACCTTCTCCAGGCTGTAGTCAGACCGGCCGCTCCGCTCGCCTTCTTCCAGCGCCGCGCGCAACGCCGCCAGCTTGGCCTCGTCCTCGCGCTCGCGTAGCGCCTCGGCTCCAGCTCGGATCACCTCTTCGAGGGTCGAAAACCGACCACTCGCCAACTGCGCCTCGGCGAGGCGGGCGACGTCGTCGGGGAGATCGGCGAGACTCAACGGGCGTGCCATAAAACCTCAATAATTACGGGGAGTATCCCATCGTCGCGTCCAGAAGTCAATCTGTCTGGGACCCCTTCCCCTTGTGATTCGCACCCCATCCTTTCCATTGGCGATTGTCCGGCGTGGTGCCCGCCCGTCAAGGCGATAGCCGATCGACCTCTGATGTCTCTTGTGTGCTCGGACAATCCGGTTACCACCGCGGCCGTGTCGGTACTGACGGAAACCCGCCTATTTTGAAGCTCCATCAGCAGTCTCTGCGGAACGATAGGCCGCCGCCCGACCCTACCTAACGACCCGAAACTACCGGGTTTTCTTGAGCGGGAGAAGGGGTTCGAACCCTCGACGTCCACCTTGGCAAGTCGACTGAGAGCGTAACCGACCGTAACGGGCAGTCCTAACCGACCGAAAACACACACCGAGGCGCAACCTGGACGTCCAGCCCGTTACGCCGAGGTGGTGGGAAAAGTGGTGGGAAAAGTGGTGGGAAAGGGACGCTCGAACCGCAGGCCGAGCAGCCAATCAAAGTCGACATCCATCGCGTGCACTCGTCGATCTGCAGATCGACACGTGGCGTTCGCACTCGCGCACGCGTACCTCGCAGGACCGTTGCCGCCCCTACGGCAACGATTGAGTACTCAACCCGGCCCAAGCGGTGTCGGTGAACTTCGCCGACGAGTTCGAGTATACGGCGAGGTGACCTCCGCTGGTCGTCGTGCATAGCGTGACCTGGGTGCTGTTCGCGCACCCTGAGTACGTCTTGCACAGCGAATTGTTCGGGTCCGTGGTCGCCGAGCCGGTGCACCCATCGAATTTCGCCCAGGTGGCATTGTTCACGACCGCACTTGTGAAGCCGATTCCCACGCAGCTTCCGCTCGGGGGGCAGTCCGTAGCCAAACTCGGCGTCTGGCCGCCAGCGTAGGGGACTATCGTGGAATCCGCTCCCTCATCGAACGCGATCACGGAGAGCGGTCGCGGTAGCGTGCATGGGCACGCCGTATTGTTCGAGGCCGTCACCTGGCCAGCATTCGCCAGGGGGTCCTTTCCTGTGACGCAGCGGAAGTCGACGGGGGCCACGGCGGCGATCACGTCGGCGGCGTCGCAGGCCATCCGATAGGTCATGCCACCGCCATTGGAGCCTCCGCTGGCATAGATGCGTTTCGGATCGACGCAGGTATTGGCTCCGAGATACTTGATGATGTCCCGCGCGAACTGAACGTCATCGATCTGATTCTTCTCGGCGTTGTCGCAGCAGTAACCTGCGTTCCAGGAGCTGTCGCCGGCCTTTTTCGACGAGTCGGGGTAAACGGAGATGCACCCGACGCTGTCGCATTTCGCCTTCCAGCCCGACGAGCCCTCCTGCTGGCTTCCCGTGCCACCGAGCGGGTGAAAATCGATAACGGCTGGAGCAGGCGACTTCCCCGTATAGCCCGTGGGGAGACGGACGATGAAAGTGCGGGACTCCCCCCCTGAGGTGATGCTCTCGTTGTTGTCGCCCACCTTGAGGCTGCTGGTTGCTGGACAGGTTCCGCTAGAACCCGCGGTCGCGCTTCCGCCCGTGCCGGGGCTCCCACCAGTGGCGGCGCCGCCAGCGCCGCCGGTGGCGGGGGTTCCGCCCGTCCCCTTCACACCATTGGTCCCTCCGCTCCCACCGGTGGCGGCCGTTCCTCCGGTGCCGATCGTTCCACCAGTGGCTGGCGTGCCGCCCGTACCTTTCACACCGCCAGTCCCGTTACTTCCGCCGGTGGCGGCCGTTCCTCCGGTGCCGATCGTTCCTCCGGTGGCTGGCATACCGCCCGTACCGGGCGTGCCGCCGGTCGACGTCGCACCCCCGGTGCCTTTCGCGCCACCGGTGCTGCTCGATCCGCCGCTGCCGGTATCACCCCCGCTTCCGGTGGTGGTGCCTCCACCCGAGGATCCACAGGACGGCAGCCAGAGCAGAACGGCTGCCACGGCGAACAAGCGCGCCGCGGCGAGACAAGCGTTGCGGGACGAACTCATGAGTCACCTCTCGACGCGGAGAAAAGATCCACCGATCCAGGAGCATTCGCCCGCTCTGCAGGCAGAGCTATCGCCCTGACGCTGCTGGCGATGTACGACGGGCAAAGCGACGCCTCGTCGGGGGCACCCGAGACAGCTCTCTTCGAGCAACCTCTGGGCGGACGCCTGTACCTACCTATGCGGGAAGTGCGGCGATTCGATCACATAATCGTCATGGGTGCCGACGGATCGTATGCGCTTTCGGTGATCGAATCCGCCCGTAAGCTGCATAATCAATTGCAGAAGGTCATCGCAGGTAGCGGGAGCGGCAACGGTTTCAAGATGGTCGTGTCCGCCAAGCGATTAGTCCCGACCGAGGTGGACCGCGCTCGGCTGGAAGGGATCTTCAACGCCCACCACGCCGCGGTTTGGCGCGCGCTGCGACGGCGTGGCCTGACACCGGAGGCCGCCGAGGATGCTACGCAGGAGACGTTCCTCTTGGCCGTTGAACGACTGAGTGACATCCAACCCGACAGGGAGCGAGCGTTTCTGATCGGCGCGGCGGTCCGCCTCGCGCACACGCTCGGTCGCAAAACGGTGCGTTGGGAGTTGGACGAAGACATGGATCAGCGCTTCTCCACCATTCGCGATACCGGCGACACGCGCGCGGATGTGCAGCTCTGCGACCTGGTGCTCTCGAAAGTCGATCCCGAGCTGGTCGAGGTGTTCGTGCTGTACGAGATCGAGGAACTGACGTCACCGGAGATCGCGGCGCTGCTCGAGATCCCTTTGGGAAGCGTCGCCTCGCGGCTGCGTCGAGCGCGTGAACAGTTTCGCTCCGCGGCTGAGCGGGTCGAGCGAAGCTCACGGAAGGAAGGGGAGCCATGAGTCGCCCGCCGACCGATATCCCGGAACGTCTCCTCACCGGGGACGCGACCGACTTCGAGCGACGAGTGATCGACGCCGCCCTGGAAAAACGGCCTTCCGCGGCGGCGTCCGCACGGATGGCCAAGGCGCTCGGGGTGACGGTGACCAGCATCGGCACGGCGGCCGCAGCGAAAGCTCTGGCCGCCGACGCGGCGGCCTCGAAGGCGACTGCTACCGCCGGCACGTCGGCCACCTGGCCCTGGGCCTCGGTCGTGGCGCTCGGTCTGGTCGTCGCGGCCGCAGTGGTGAGCGCGCGCGTTTGGCATCGCTCGTCGCCCGCGTCTCCGCGATTGACCGCACCCCCAGCGCCAGCTGCACCGCTGGACGCCCCCACGCCGCCGGGCGCGAACGGGTCGTCCGCTGAGGGGGGTGAGCGGACTCCGAACCCCGCCGCTCCGCTCCACCGGACACGCGTCGCGACGACGAGCGGAGACCTGCGGGACGAGATTGCGCTGGTCGACTCGGCTCGAGACGCGTTGTCGGCAGGGTCGGCCCCGCGCGCGCTCGATATCCTTCGTCGCTATCAGGAGAGGTATCCCTCCGGCAGCTTCCGTCCGGAAGCCGCGGCGGTCCGGATCGAGGCGCTCGTCAAGCTCGGCCGCGAGGCCGAGGCACGCGCCCTCGCCACGCGCTTCGTCGCCGATCACCGCGGCAGCCTGCTGGCCACGCGGGTGGCTGAGTTGGTCGGGCTCGTCGAACCGCCGACGGCTCCCTAACGGAGCGCGATCAAGGCCCGCCGAGGCCGACGCCCAAGCTGACCGAGATCGTCAGCGGAGCGGCTCGATAAAAGACGTTCGTCGCGAACTCGTACGAGTCGCGAAGCAACGTCACGCCGACGCCGAGCCGCGCAGAGACGACCAGGGGCGACCCGAAACTGGCGGTCAGGACGGCGCCGGCGGCTCCGAACGGTCGGGCCGCGCTGCCCGGTTGTTCCCGTCCGGTGTTGCTGCCCTGGGACGCCAGGCGACCGAAGAGCGCGGAGGCGCAGGGACGGACCACCAGCGACGATAGGCGCAGCCGGAGGGGACAGGCATCGAGGCTGGCCGCATCGAGCGTGAACGAGGCTGCGCCACCCGATTCGGCGAGATCGCTTCGCCAGACGTGCGTCGCACCCAACAACAGCGCGGGCGACCATGGACCGTCGCGTTCGAGCGCCGCCATAGCGTAGAGCGCCAGGCCGGGCATGACCGAGGGCGCGGCGCCGAAGACCGTCTGTCCGGCCAGGGTCGCCCCGAGCTCGCGCTTCGTCGCTGCCGCCGGGGCGTCCGCGGGCTTCGCCGCAGACGGTACCCCGGAGGGTGGGACCGTCGGTCGCGTTGCGGCGGGTGGTGGTTCGAGCCTCTGCTCCGGCCGCGAGGAGGGAACCGCCGCGGGTTCCCTCGCCGCTCCGGCAGGGGGCGCCACGTCGGATCCAGGCCGCACGGACGCCCTGGTGTCCTTGGCAGTCGCCCGCTCCTCGCCCGCGCCCGGCGCGGGACTGCGCCGCAGGCTCGGATCGAGCGTCACCGCGATGATCAGCGCGGCGCCGTCGGCCACCTCCGCGCACGACCGCGCGACGACCCGCCGTGGCGTCTGATCGGCGCCGGGACTCCGGAGGACGAGATCTGCGACCACGCGCCCGGCGTGCGGCGAGGCGACCGAGACGTTGGCGGAGAGAGGCGCATCGTCGACGACCTCGATACGCGACGAGCGGGCCGCGATCCGGGCCGCCAGATCGCGCCTGGACGTGCACGCTGCCGGGGCGTGAACCTCCAAGCGCAGCTTGGTGATCGCCGCCCCGGACGCAGCATCAGTGGCGCTCGCGGCCTGGGAGAAGAGCGCAACCAGCAGGGCGGCGCCTGGTGTCATCGCGCCGATGGTAGCATTGCCCCATGGCTCGTTCGGCGCCTGTCGCGTGCATCGCCGGCACCCTAGCGGCTCTCGCCGGCGCGGCCGGCTGTGACGGCCAGATGATCCGCCTCGGCACCTGCCCCCACGCCGAGGTTCCCGCCAGTCAGGTCGTCTGGATTGGCGACTCCTGGGTGCTTGTCCCCAACGGTGAGCCGCACACGGGCGTGCGGGATTTGGCCCGCGCCGCTGGAGCGATCGGCCCCAGCGACGACTACACGATCGACGCCGTGGCTGCCGCGCCGATGGTCGTGCCGTCGACGAATGGCGGCCCCGCTCCCATCCCAACTCAGTATTCGTCGCAGGAGGCTGGCGCAACCAAGGTCAAGGTCTTGATCATGGACGGCGGGACCTGGGATACCATTACGAACAACAGCTCCGCCACGGTGACCGACGTCGCCGACAGCTTCAAACAGCTCCTCTCCACCGTGGCCAGCGACGGGACCGTCACGGACGTCATCTATTACTTGATGCCGGAGCTCTCCAGCATCCCGGGCGTGGCGGCGTTGCGCCCTCTCCTGGAGCAGGTCTGCACCCAGAGCCCGGTACCCTGCCACTTTCTCGATCTCCAGCCAATCTGGACAGACCCTTCCTCCTACAACACCTCCGGGAGCCCGCCGGTGCCGACGGACTCCGGCGCAACCGTCATCGCCGACGCGATCTGGTCCATCATGCAGACAAACTGCATCGGGCAATGATGCCCTCGCGCCATCGGCTGTCGCCGATTACCTGCTGACGAAGTTCGCCAAGGCTCCGGATGGTCGGATCGTCGGGGACTCAGGCCAAGGGTTCACCTCAGCGCTTCTTGATTTTCGGTACGGCCACGCCCCAGCGCAGAGCGACCCTCTCGCCCTCCTCGTCGCCGAAGAGGGTGGCGACGAGCACAGCGACGTTGAGGCGTAGGGCGCGCTTATCCTTGGTGACCGCGCCGTCCATCTCGGTCTCGAAGAGGTCGACGAGCCTCTTGAGCGAGAACGGCTTCTTCTCGTGCATCTCCTTGATGACCTGGAGGTCGTTGTCGTAGCCACGGATCGTCTTCGACAGCGCCAGGTCGTAGCGGTCGGGCACGCGGACGACGAGCTTCTTGAGCCCGATCGAGACCGTCTTGAAACGCAGCTCGGCGTCGTTCGGGATCTCGGCGACCCCGGCAGGCGCGAGCGGCACGCCCTGCCCCATCGCTCCGACGGCGTCGACAGCATCTTGGACAGCCTTGGGCACGCGGTTCCATGTGTCGATGTCCCTCGTCGGGGCGCTCGCTCCGTACTTCAGCACGGCCGCGGCACCACCCACGACCTCCAGCACCTCTCGCTTGGTCAGGAGCGCGTCGACACGACGTAGGAAGGCGACGAGCTCAGCTCGCGAGTAACGCTTCACGCTCGGTGGCCTTCGCTTTGGCGAACATGCTCTCGAACGCGTCCATGCCCATGTTCATGCGGTAGCCCCAAGCGCGGGCCACGGGCGGCGTGTTCTGGTCGGCCAGGGCGAGGGCAAGCGGCCCCTGGTGGTTCGTGAAAAAGTTCGTCGAGGCGGGTTGCGACGACGGGCGCAAAGCTGCAGCCGCGCTGCGGAGCCGCCGATCGCCAGATAGCCGCGCGGCTAGGTCTAAGAAGAACCCCAACGTACGTTCGCGGCCCTTGGCTTGGGCGAGCCGGACCAGTTTCGCCATGTCGAGGTCCCCGCGACGCCTCCATAGCAGGACCGGAAGCGCACGCGTCATCGACGGATCGCGACGGCTGAGCCCAAGAGCATCGACGACGAGTCTCTCCAGTTCGGGCGCAGCCCGACCCGAAAGTGCGCTCTCACCGTAGAGTGGCGCGCCGTAGTGCGCTAGCCAGGCTCTTTTGAGGTCGTCCTCCACGGTTTTGAGTATACGTCGAGATTTGCCCTCGCCGGATACCGCCCGGATCAGGGCTCGCGCCTGGGTCCTCGTCAAACCGGGTGCCGCAGATTCTTCATCTCCAGTTGGGGATTTCCGGTCAGTTTTCCGACCTCTCGCTTCGTGAGACAATAGCAATGTGACATCCCTACTCTTGGTAGCGCTTTGCACCTCGTGCCTGTCCTGGGCGGCAAGCGGCTCGACGCGATCGACGCCGCAGCGCTTAGCCTTCTGCAGGCAGCGCTGTTGGCCAAGAAGCTCACCGCCAAGACGCGCAACAACGTCATGACCGTCCTGAGCGGCCTGCTCAAGCTCGCCCGCGAGCACCGGCACATCACCGCCATGCCGGAGATTCGGCTTGCGCGGCTGAAGCCCCCCGAGATGGCCCGCTACACCGAGGAGGAATACACGCGGCTGCTCGATACCGCGCAGGCATTCGACCCCCGCGCGCATCTCGCGATCCTGCTTGCCGGCGACGCCGGGCTGCGTGTCGGCGAGATCGTCTCACTACGCTGGTCGGCCGTCGACCTCGCCCGCGGAACGCTGATCGTGGCGCTCAACACCTGGCGGGGCGTCGAGGACGTGCCCAAAGGGGGCAAGCCCAAACCCGTGCCGCTCACGGCGCGGCTGCTTGCCGCCTTGACGGCAGCACCCCGTCGCGGCCCCCGCGTCATCGAGAAGAACGGCCAGCCGGTCACTTCGCGGCAGGTAGGCCTGCTCATGATGGCCGCCACCAGGCTTGCGGGTCTGCCTCCCACCGAGGGAATACACAAACTCCGGCATACTTTCTGTAGCCGTCTGGCGGATGCGGGCGCTCCACCCGAAGCCATCCGCCGGCTCGCCCGGCACTCGACGATGGCCGTCACCCAGCGCTACCTGCACACCAGCGACGCGACCTTAGAGCAGGCCGTCGCCCTGCTGAATCGCTAGCAGCCCTGCCCTCCGTTCGTGGAGGCATTGTGGAGGCGGTGGCGATTTTGGTGTTTTTCAGCTAGAAAAGTGAGCGGGAGAAGGGGTTCGAACCCTCGACGTCCACCTTGGCAAGAGGACGGAGAGGCGTTTCTGCCCGTAACGGCCGTGTGAAATCAACGACTTGACCGCGTTGGATCGCAACCTGGACGTCCGGGCCGTTACGGGCGGGTGGTATGGGCGGTGGTATGGCGTCCACCCGTCGAATTGGTGTATGTGCGGATCGGATCGACCTTCCAGCGGGAAAATAGGAGTGCCACCCTGGAGAGGCGGACGTCTGATGATCGCCACTCGATTCGCGCCTATCGGAACGCCGTATCTCTGGTCCGATCGGAATCCCAGAATGGGAAGCCGCATGGAAGGCGCTGGAAGCGGCGCGCGCGACCAGCAAGGTCGAGCCCGTCGCATACGGCAAATGCTTTCCGGGCAGCATTCCAGGCCGCCGCTGGTCCCGACCGAGCTGGGGGTGCTGTCAGCGACGTCGACAGGATTCTCTTCGAGATGCGGCAGGCCATACGCGAAGCGCTCGCGCAGCACCTCCGAGATGGACATCCGGTGGCCGTTTGGCGCAAAGGACCCGTGCAGTGGATTCCGGCTGAAGAGATCCGGGTGGAACTGGCTACGCTGCTCCCCGAATGGGAGTGGCGGGATCGAGCTCCTTCAGGCCGCAGCCGATCGCGGCATCGTCCAGAGGCAGCGTAACGAAACCGTCCACCGACTGGGGTAGGATCAGCCTTTACCGCGCCTGGATCAAAGCGGATGATTCGGTGCATGAGGTTACTTGGCGCTTCGCTCTGCCGGGCCGCGGCCCTGGTCGCCCTGGGCCTGATCGTGCCCTTCATTGCCTGCAAGACCTCCAACGGGTCTGCTGGCGACTCGGGTGCAGGGAACATGGCGATCGAGGTTGCATGCGACCCACTCGCGCCGAGACCGATCACACTCGGAGCGATCGTCGGAGTCGGGCAGGATGAGTCCGGTACCCTCTACGTTGACTCCGCAAACGGTATCTTCGTGTCGGACAATGGCGAGCTGATCCGGCAGTACGTGAACGGCACCGGACAGTCGGGGTCCACCGAATTCATCTTCACATTCGAGTCTCCCGGGAGTGACGCGTCGTCGGCCCGGACGCTGCTCGTGGAGACGCAGGGAGCCACTGCGAGCGCGATGGCACTCGGCCCGGCCGGCTCCAGAGCCTTCCTCGGGCAATCGGACGCGGGTGTCACGTCGCTAAGCCTCGTCGACCCCGCTACCGTGTCCGGGATGGCGGTGGTGAACACGACCAATGTGATCGACTACATCGGCGATGTGGCGAATGGCGATGTGGTTCTGGCGACAGTCCCTTCGAGCTACGATTCCACCTCCACCTACGGCGGCCTCTCTGTCTTCTACGGTCCACCAAACGCTGTCGCCCAGCGCACGATCACCGATTTCTGGCAGACCCTGAGCAGCTACGACGGTGCCTTGACGTTCCTAGTCGACCGCACGCCCTACGTGCTGTCGATTGGGACGGTGCCGTCCCCGGACGCCGCTCCGCTGAGCGGCGGCACGCTCACGCTGGAGGGCCTGAAGCCGGAAGGCGGCATGCAAATGGCGGTCACCCTGCGCTCGCCCACCCCGACAGCGCTGCCATCGGGGCTCTCGTTCACGTGCCTCCCCTGAGTCGGCAATGGACCGACAGGTCTCTAGCAGCCAATCGTCCCCCGGGGCGCTACTGGCGACGGGTCAGCCCTCCACCGACGACGGGATAGGCCTCTTCCCACCTGCACGTACGCCTAGGCAGATGTTTTAGTCTGTCGCCCCAGCACCAGCCGCGCCACTACTTCCGGCCATCTCCCCGTCGCCGCCGCTGTCTTTACCCGACCCGTCACCGCCAGATCCTCCGGCCCCTGTCAGCGATTCATGGATGACGGCGTATGGCGACAAGTGTTCCAGTTGCGCGCTCAGAACGTCGTCAGCGACCTCTGTCGCAAGCGGCGACCATTGTCCGTTCACGATCGTCGCAATGGCCAGAGGAAGGGCAGTCAACCCTCCGATTAAAGGCATCGTCAGGG
>DASRLC010000657.1:0-9038 GCA_035648655.1 Polyangia bacterium | reverse complement strand
TCGATGGCGAGTGCCCCCGACGACGCTACCGACCACAGCATCCCCATCGGCCAGCCGGCGGTTCCGCGCGGGCCGAGCGCTTACCTGCTGGTGATCTCCGGTCCGAGCTTCGGTGAGATGCACAAGCTCAAGGGCGACCGCTCGGTGCTGGGACGCGACGACACCGCCGACGTGCGCCTGCTCGACGACGGGATCTCTCGCGCGCACGCCGCCATCGAGCGCGACGGCGGCAAGATCGTGCTGGTCGATCTGAAGTCGACCAATGGGACGTTCTGCAACGGCAACCGCGTCCAGCGCTGCGACCTGGCCGACGGCGACAAGGTGGCCGTGGGGGCCTCCACAATCCTAAAGTTTACCTTTCAAGATCAGGCGGATGAGCGCTATCAGAAACAACTTTTTGAATCGGCACTTCGCGACGGTCTGACCTCCACCTTCAACCGCCGATACTTCACCGATCGGCTGCGCACCGAGATGCGCTTCGCCGAACGGCACGACAAGGCCTTGGCGTTGCTGTTCGTCGACATCGATCACTTCAAGCGGATCAACGATGTTCACGGGCATCAGGCCGGGGACTACGTGTTGGCGGCGGTCGCGCGCGAGATGATCGCCACCATCCGCGCCGAGGACGTTCTGGCCCGTTATGGCGGCGAAGAGTTCGCGGTCATCTGCCGGGAGATCGAGGGGGACGGCGCTCGGGCGCTCGGCGAGCGGCTGCGCGTGGCGGTGGCCCGCAAGCGCTTCGAGCACAGCGGCCAGGTCATCCCGGTGACGATCAGCGTCGGCGTGGCGGCGGTCCGTGGACCCAAAGATGCCGAGCCGCTCATCGCCGCGGCCGACGCCGCCATGTACGAAGCCAAGCGCACCGGACGCGATCGCGTCGTCCTGCATCAACCTTAGTTCTTTGGCCGCGGGGCGCGGTCGTTGGTATGGTGCGATCTGGATGAGGGGACGTCCTTGGCGGCACGGACTCGCGATCGCGGGCCTGGTCGCAATCGCCGGCTGCCGCGAATCGGCCGGGCTTCATGGCGAAGGTGCGCCCGCGAGCAACGCGGGTGAGCACCCGGGACCGGTTGCGCCTGCGACCTCGCCGGGCCAGCCGGGCAAACGAGAGCCGGCGGCGCCGCACGCACCGGTCTCGGAGGCCGACGCTTTGAAGCCGCGCCCGGATCTGCCAGCCGATCAGCGGGCGCTGTACGTCGGCGAGACGCCGCCCGGGGGCCAACCGACCGAGCGCTGGATCGACGCCGGTGCCGCCGAGGCGGTGGGCTACACGCTGGTCGATCTGTCCGACGACTGGACGCCGTACATCTTCGCCGAGCAGACGGATGCCGGCGGCCAGCCGCTCAACAACCGCTACCGACGGATCTTTCTGGGCCTGGCCAACGACCAGCTCGACGAGGACGGTGAGCCGCTGCCGCCCGGCACCAAGAACTACCTCGAGCTCTACGGGATCTTCCCCTCGCTGTCGGTGCTGCGCGCGCGATTCCTAGCGGATGAGCTGCACCCCTGCGTCGATCAGGAGAGCGCCGACGCGCTCGATGCGGTCGAGACGGTCACCTACGTCGCGCCGGCCGATCTCAAGAAGGACGAGCGCCACCTGAGCCGCATCCGGGCCGAGCTGGAAGACGCGCGTCGGAAATTCCACGCGGCGACGCTCGACGATCTGGCGGTCCGGCAGCCGGCGCTGGCAGCCAAGGTCAAGCTGATCGAAAAACGCGCCGCCGAAAAGCCGGCCATGACGGCGGTCGAGAAGCGGCTCACTTGCGAAGGACTCCTGGGTAGCGGCAAGAACCACCACCAGGCCGGCGTCTACGACGACGCCATGCGCCTGGCGGTCCGCAGCTTCCAGCGCAAGCACATGATCTACGAGGCCAACTTCCTCCGCCGCAAGACGGTCGAGGCGCTCTCGCGCTCGCTGCTCGACAACGACTACGACGCTCTGGTCCGCGCGCTGCGCGAGCGGGTGGTCTCGGCGGCCGCGATTTTGGAAGATGGGTCGGCATCCAAGACCCGCAACCTGGTCGACGACTACACCAAGACAGCCCTCGATCAGATGGGCCTGTCGAATGCCGCCGCCGCGCTGGCCTTCTTCAAACGCCACGGCGCCGACGACCTCAAGCGGCTGCGCGTGGCGGTCAAGCTGCCGCCGCGGCCGGACTACTACGGTCCCGAGATGGACCTGTCGATCGTCGTGGACCGCGGGGACGTCTGGTACGACCTGCCCTTCGACGACAAGGGGCACTACAAGCCGCAGCCGCGCAAGAAGTACCCCTCGCTCACGCTGTACGACAAGGTCGGCGGCAAGCAGGTGGCGCTGGCCCGCTGGCGCACCACCATCGGCGGCTGGCGCGCCGATCAGGCCAGCAACGGCTACGAATACTTTCGCTACAAGGGCTCCGACGTCGGGCCGCGGGTGATCCGCCACGTGGTGTCGGGGCCGGTCTGGATCGCGCCGACGTCGACGCCGATCCGCTCGCTCGTCAAGGGCAAGCTGGTCAACGGCAAGTGGATGGGCATCGTCAACTACGACGAGCTCGGGCCCGGGTTCCTGTCGGCCTACGGCCTCATCGCGGGTTACTTCGTGGTGCCGGGGCAGAACGGGCACAACGACTTCGACAACGGCGTGCGCGCGCATGGGTCGTCGGATTACCTGTCGATCTACAGCTCCAACGGCTATTCGCACGGCTGCCACCGGCTGCCGAACCATCTGGCGATTCGGCTCTACTCCTTCATCCTCAAGCACCGCCACCTGCGGGTGGCCGGCGATCAGCCGATGGGCTTCTCGCGGCAGTTCCTGTGGAAGAACACTGTCTACGAGATGCGCATCCCGTCGCGCGGCTACCTCTACGAGCTGGATCCGCCGCTGCCGGTCAACGTGCTCGAGGGGAACATCATGGGCGACCAGAAGAAGCCGGTCCTCGGCTACGTGCCGGAGCCCTGGAACAAGTACCCCCCAGGACCGCCGCCGCCGCCGCCCGAAGGGGCCGATTCGAAGGCGGGCGGGGGAGGGGGCGACTGATGCGCGGGCTGTCTTCGCGTCGGGGACTCGGGCGCGGTCGACTGGTGGTCGGCGTGATCGCTTGCGCGGCGCTCGGCGTGGTGGCGGTCGCGCTGGCGGCCGCGCCGCCGACGGGGACGCCGCGGGGAGGCGCGCTGCCGGCGGGAGCACCACCGCTGCCAATCGACGTCGCGGCGCCGCCAGCGGACAAGACGCCGTCTCCCACGGTCCGCATCGTCATCACCGTGCTGCCGTCGACCAAGAAGGCGATGGTCTTCTGGGGCAAGAAGCGGCTGGGCGTGATCGCCCAGCACGCCCCGCTCATCCTGCAGCGCCCACGCGACTCGGGACCGCTCGACTTGGTGGTGAAATCCGAGGGCTGCTTGCCGGTCCAGACCCGCGCCTACACCTTCGGCGACAGCAAGTTCGCCGTGAAGCTGACGCCGGTCGAGGAAAAGAACACCCTCCTCGGCTACCGCGAAGAGCTCCCGCCGCCGGACGCGGGTGTGCCGCCCGCCGAGCCCGACGCGGCGATGCCCTAGCTCGCTCGCCCGCAGCGGCTTTCGCCTGAGATTTGGGCGTTTTCGGAACGCCACCAACTGTCGACGAGAAGCGTGCCGCACTTTTCCGATCTCGCCTGAGGGCTTCCGCCGCATTCACCTCGAGCCGGGCGAGTCGAAGCGGGTCCAGATGCCGCTCGGTTTCGACGAGCTGTCGTTCTTCGACGAGCAGATGAAGCGCGTCGTCGAGCCCGGCCGCTTCGAGGTGATGGTCGGCGGCAGCTCGACCGACGTCAAGAAGACCAACCTCGACGTCGTCGCGCGCTGAGCGGGTCAGTCCCGGTTGTCGAGCGCCCGGCGCATCAGATCGGCCAGGGCGGAGATCCCTGGCAACGCCTGCCGCTCCAAATTGGCGATGGCGCCGGCCCGGTCGGCGTCGCTCCGGTTTTGGCCCAGCTTGAACTTGGCCTCGATCCGTTCGATCGGCATCTCGAAGCCGACGATCGAGGTCAGGAGACCGGCGTAGAAGTCCGGCGGCATCGATTCGACGCGCCAGGCGCCGGGACCGTTTTCATATTTGTCGACCAGCGCCGAAATGGCGGCCTCGGTAAAATCGTCTTCGTCGTGAGCGAAGGGATTTCCGTGGGCGTGCACCACGGCATAGTTCCAGGTCGGCACCGCCGGCGCGCTGGCATACCAAATCGGCGAGATGTAGCCCTGCGGGCCGTGGAAGATCGCGACCGCCGGGGTCGCCCCGTCCATCGTCCGCCAATGATCGTTATCGCGCGCGACGTGGCCCACCAGCACCAGTCGGCCATCCGGAGCTCGCCGCGCGATGAGCGGCGCGTGCGTGACGATCGGTCCGCTCGGCGGGGTGCTCACAATCGTCGCGAAGTCGTATTGTCCAATGAAGCCTTCGATGGTGGCTTCGTCGTCGAGGCGGAACGCGGCCGGGAGGTACATCTCACCGTTGTCGCTCGGACCGACGCCCGCCGCAATTACGTTCCAGTCGTGAACGTATACGTCGTCGAGTGCCGGTAGGTCTCGCCGGGACGAAGCACGACCTGATCCCGCCAGTCGGGCACGTTGATGGCGTTTGGAAAGGCCTGCGTCTCCAGGCAGATCCCGCTGTTTCGCGCGTGGACCAGGCCTGCCCCAGAGGTTGTACCGTCGAGAAACTTGCCCGCGTAGACCTGCAGCCCGGGTTGATCGGAGACCACGGTCATGGTGCGTCCGGATCGGGGATCGTGCAGGCGCGCGACGGCACGAACCTGTCCGGGCGTCGCGTGGCGGACCACGAAGTTGTGGTCGAGATCGGGCAGGACCCGCCTCGGCGATCCGAAGTCGAACGGCGTGCCGGCGACCGGCTCGATGGTGCCGGTGGGAACGATGGGATCTCCCGGCGTGTAGGCGTCGCCGAATATCGTCAACGCGTGTTCGAGGATCGTTCCGGCGGCGGCCAGGTTGAAGTAGCTGTGATGGACCATGTTGATGGGTGTCGGTCGATCGGTGATCGCGCTCATTTCGACGCGCAGCGCGTCGTACTGGGTGAGGGTGTAGATCACCCGCGCTTCGACCGTGCCAGGGTAGCCGCCGTCGCCGTCGGGGGAGACATGCGTTAGTACGACAGCGGGACCGTCGGCCGACGCGATCGACTCGGCGGTCCAGACCGCCCGATACCAGCCGCGCGAACCCCCGTGCAGGTGGTGCGGCGGATCGTTGGCCTCGAGCTCGTACGTCTGTCCGTCCAGCGTGAAGCGCGCGTCACGAATACGGTTGCCCACCCGGCCGCAGGTCGCACCCAAGAAGAAATTCTGCCGGGCGTAGGCCGCCAGATCGTCGAGGCCGAGCACCACGTTGCCGAGGCGGCCGTCGCGATCGGGAACCCGCAGCTCCACCAGCGTCGCGCCGTAGCGCGCGACGCGCGCGACAGATCCGCGGGCGTTGGTCAGCGTGTGGACGTCGCCGGCGCCTGGGCTCATCGCGCGGCGCGCAGGGCGGGGTAGAGCGCCCCAAACCGGCGGTAGGGCTCGTCGTAAGCGCGGTAGGCTTCCGGGCGCGGTTTGACCGCCGGGCGGCGGCGGATGACCCGAGCGGCGGCGGCCACGCTGGGAAAAGCGCCCGCCCCGACGGCGGCCAGCAGCGCCGCGCCCAATGCCGGACCTTCGCCTTGATCGACCGGGACGACGGGCGTGCCGTAGACGTCGGCTTGAAGCTGGCGGACGAAGGGCGCGTGGGCACCGCCGCCGGTGATCATCACCTCCGGCACGGCCAACCCCAACGCTTCGATGATCCCCAGGCTGTCGCGCAGGCCAAAACAGATCCCCTCCAGCACGGCACGCGTCAGGTGCGCCCGCGTGTGCGCCAGCGAGAGTCCCACGAACGCGCCGCGGGCTTCGGCGTCGCGGTGGGGCGTGCGCTCACCCTGCAGATACGGCAAGAACGTCAGGCCCAGGGCGCCGATCGGAATGCGAGCGGCCTCGCGGTTGAGCAGCTCGGCGGCGTCCTTCTTCTTGGCCAGCTCGGGCGCCAGCTCGCGCTGGTGCCAGGCGAAGGCGGCCCCAGCGGTCAGCATCACGCCCATCACGTACCAGGTGTCGGGGACGGCGTGGCAGAAGGTGTGCGCGCGCATCAGCGGATCGACCTTGGGGGCCGCGGTCGGACAGAGGACCGTGCCGGAGGTGCCCCAGCTCGCGACGACGGCGCCAGGCGCCACCGCGCCGACGCCCACCGCGCCACAGGCGTTGTCGGCGCCGCCGCCCACGATCGGTGTGCCCTCGGCTAGGCCAGTCGCCGCCGCGGCGCGCGCCGAGACCGTGCTCAGCACCTCGGTGGAACCGCCCACGTCGGGCAGCAGTTGCGCCGGCAGATTCATGGCCGCCAACATGTCGGCGCTCCAGCGGCGATTCGCAACGTCGAAGAGCAGCGTCCCGGAGGCGTCGGACGGCTCGGTCGCCAGGGTTCCTGAGAGCTGCATCCGCAGGTAGTCCTTGGGGAGCAGGACCTTGGCCAGGCGCTCGAACGCCGCCGGCTCCGTCTCGCGCAGCCAGAGGATCTTGGGGAGCGTGAAGCCTTCCAGCGGCGGGTTGGCCACCCAGGCCCGCAGCAGATCGTCGTCGACCCGCACGGCGATCTGGCGGCATTGGGCGGTCGTCCGCCCGTCGCACCAGAGCAACGCCGGCCGGATCACCTTGCCCGCGCGATCGAGGAACACCGACGAATGCATCTGGCCCGACAGGCCGATGGCGTCGACCCGCCGGGCGGATCGCCCCGACCCAATCGCCTGCCGAATCGCCCGGGTGGCGGCCTTCCACCAGTCGGTGGGATTCTGCTCGGCCCAGCCCGGTTGTGGAACCCGCATCGCCAGCGGCTCGCTGGCGGCCGAGATGGTCCGCCCCCTTCGGTCGAAGAGGGCGGCCTTGACGCTGCTGGTTCCGACGTCGAGCCCGAGGAACGTCGTCTGTGAGGTCGGCCCGCTCGGCATCAGCGGACGCCGAGCAGGAGCTCGGTCGTGAGCTGATCGAGCCGCTCGTATTCGTAACCCACCGAGGCCATGGCGGTCGCGTCGAAGGTGTGCGCCTCGAGCGCCGCCGCGGTTTTCTTGTCGTACTTGAAGGTGGGACCGAGGCCGGCGACCTGGGTGGTGCTGCGCTTTTCCAGCGTGGCCAGGATCTGTTTGATCTCCGGGTCGGCGTGGAAGCGGGCCACCTTGTCCTTGAGAATCAGATACGACCGCATGCTGTAGTAGGCGAAGTCCCAGACCCCCTGCTCGTCCTCGGTGCGGTAGGCGTGGCTGTCGAAGTGGCGCATCCCGTCCCAGCGGGAATCCTCCAGCAGCTTGACCAGGAAGAAGGCGCCCTTTTGATCCTCGCTGGCGAAGCGCAGATCTTGATCGTATCGGCCGGGCTTCTGGCCGTTCAGATCGATGTGGAACAGCTTGCCGGCCTCGATGGCCTGGCCGACCGCATGCGAGAAGTCGAGCCCCGGCATCTGCTCGTGCGCCACTTCGGGGTTCACGCCGACCATCTCGGGATGCTCGAGCGTATAGATGAAGGCCAGCATGTGGCCGGTGGTGGGCAGGAAGATGTCGCCCCGCGGCTCGTTGGGCTTGGCCTCGAGCGCGAAGCGCAGATCGTAGCCGTTATCGCGGACGTAGCCGCACAGGAAGTCGATCGCCTCGCGGAAGCGCTTGACCGCGTCGCGCGGATCTTTACAGGCGTTGGTCTCGAGACCTTCCCGCCCGCCCCAAAACACGTAGACCGAGGCGCCCAGGTCGACGCCCAGGTCGATCGAGCGCATGGTCTTCTGCAGCGCCAGCGCGCGGACCGCCGCGTCGTTGCTGGTGAAGGCCCCCTCGCGGAACACCGGCTGCGAGAAGAGGTTGGTGGTGGCCATCGGGACCTTCATGCCGGTCTCGGCCAACGCGCCCTTGAACTCGCGCACGATCCGGTCGTGCTCCGCCGCCGACGACCCAAAGGGGATCAGATCCTCGTCGTGCAGGTTGACGCCGTAGGCGCCCAGCTTGGCCAGCTCGCGCACGATCTTCACAGGCGGCAGCACCTCGCGCACCGCGTGCCCGAACGGATCGCGGCCCGTGTTGCCGACGGTCCACAGACCGAAGGTGAAGTGATCCTCCGGGCGGGGGATGAACTTGTCGTTGGGGTAGCGGGAATTGGAAACAGGCGTTCGCTGGCTCATGGGCCTAGGTTACTATCCCGGCCCACCATGAGAAAGCATCTCTTGCGCCGGCGAACCAAGATCGCCAAGTCTGAAAACCGGCTCACGCGCGGGCGATCTGAAGGACCGTCCCCTGGTCCTTTGTCAGTAGAAATCGCTGCTCAGGAGTTCAGAAAATGCCGGCGCTCCGTCGGGGAAACAAATCTTTGGACCGACCACGCTTTTTGGCCTCGGAGTGGGATCGAAAACGCGCCCGTCGGGCATAACATCGCCGTGATGGACCAGACCAACCTGGCGGTCTTTCCGGCCCGGTCGACCGAGCCGAAGCGTTCGTAAGGCGCTGGCGAGCCGCACCCCTGCATGGACCCGTCCGCTCCGATATCTACCCCGGCGCCCGCTCTGCTCGAGATGCGCGGCATCACCAAGCGCTTCGCGGGGGTGACGGCGCTGACCGACGTGTCGCTCTCGGCGTACGCGGGACAGGTGCTGGCGCTGATGGGGGAGAACGGCGCCGGCAAGAGCACGCTCATGAAGATCCTGGGCGGCGTGCAGCCGGCCGACGCGGGCGAGATCCGCATCGCCGGGCAGCCGGTCACCTTGGATGGTGTCCGGGCGGCCAAGCGGCTCGGCATCGCGCTCATTCACCAAGAGCTGATGTTGGCGCCGAACCTGGACATCGCGGCCAACATCTTCCTGGGGAGCGAGCCGGGCGGCCGTAAGCTGGGGTTGGTTTCGCCGCTGGTCCGCGGCGAGATGAACCAAAAGGCGGCCGCCCTGCTGGGGCGGGTCGGGCTGGAGGCTTCGCCGACCACCCCGGTCGGCGCGCTGACGGTCGGGCAGCGTCAGATGGTGGAGATTGCCCG
>DASRLC010000656.1:0-6326 GCA_035648655.1 Polyangia bacterium | reverse complement strand
GGCGGCGGGCGGCGGTGGTGGGCCGGCGCTGGGCGTCTGGGCCTTGGCGTCGACCGAGATGGCAGTCAGGGCTGCAAAAACGGACGCGCCAACGATCATTCCAACCTGCTTGCCGACCTGCTTCGCGATGGTTTTCATGGGGCCTCCTCGGCGGGCACCATAGCCGAAGGGGAAAAGCGCCCCAAGCAGAAAGGTCGCCGACGGGTCGACCGATCGGTCCGGCTCACGCCGGGTGCGAAACGGCGTCTCGCAGCCCGCGCACGAAAGCGGTCATCTCGGGCACCGGATCGCGACCGGCCGCGGCGGCCTTCTCGACGATCTCGACGGCGGCGCTGCCGACCACCACCGCGTCGGCGAAGTCGCCCACCGCGCGGGCCGCCGCCGATGTCTTGATCCCGAAACCGACCGCCACCGAGACGCGGCCGGCGCTGCGCGCGCGGATGGCGTCGACCTGAGCGCGGGGCGCCTGGAGGTTGGCCAGCGCTGCGCCGGTGACGCCGGCCAGCGAGACGTAATAGACGAAGCTGCCGGCGGCGGCGATCGCCGCGTCGATGCGCGCCTCGGTCGAGGTCGGCGCCAAAAGCGGCACGTAATCGAGGCCCTCGCGCGCCAGCGCCGTCACGAGCGCGTCGTCCGCATCCGGTGGGTAGTCGACGCACAACACGCCGTCGGCCCCCGCGTCGCGCGCCTTGAGCGCGAACACGTCGGGGCCCATCACGACGATCGGGTTGGCGTAACCGAAGAGCACCAGCCCGACGTCCGGGTAGGCGTCGCGGAGCTGCCGACAGAGCAGCAGCGATCGGCGCAAGCCGCCGCCGCGCGCGAGCGCCCGGTGCATGGCACCTTGGATGGCCTTACCGTCGGCCGATGGATCGCTCCAGGGGACGCCGATCTCGATGACGTCCGCGCCGGCGTCGATGGCGGCCCGCATGAGCCGCAAGCTGGTCTCGCCGTCGGGATCGTCGGCGGTCAGATAGATGATCAGCGCGGCGCGTTTTTCGGTGCGTGCGCGCGCGAACCGCGCGGCCAGCCGGGGCGCCGCGTTCACAGGCTGACCCCGAGGCGCTTGGCCAGCGTCCCCATGTCCTTGTCGCCCCGCCCCGACACGTTGACGATGATGACGGCGCCGTCCGGCAGTGCCGCCGCCACCTGCGGCAGCGCCGCGATGGCGTGCGCGCTTTCGAGGGCACACAGGATCCCTTCGGTGCGGGCCAGGCGCTGAAATCCAGCGATGGCCTCCTCGTCGGTGGCCGACAAATAAGTCGCTCGCCCGGTCTCTTTGAGGAACGAGTGCTCGGGGCCGACGCCCGGATAGTCGAGACCGGCCGAGATCGAGTGGGCCTCCGAGATCTGCCCGTCGTCGTCGCACAACACGTACGAGCGCGCGCCGTGCAGGATCCCGACGCGCCCCTTCGACAGGGTCGCGGCGTGGCGGGTGGTCTCGACGCCGTCGCCGGCCGCCTCGACGCCGTACAGGCGCACCGACGGATCCGGCACGAAGGCGTGGAAGAGGCCCATGGCATTCGATCCGCCGCCCACGCAGGCGACGGCGGCGTCGGGCAGCCGCCCCTCGACGTCCTGGATCTGCGCGCGCGCTTCGCGGCCGATCACCGCCTGCAGCTCGCGCACCATCAGCGGGTACGGGTGCGGGCCGGCGACCGAGCCGATCACGTAGTGGGTGTCGCCGACGTTGCTCACCCAGTCGCGGAGCGCCTCGTTCATGGCGTCCTTGAGGGTGGCGGTGCCGTCCTCGACTGGGTGGACCTGCGCGCCGAGGAGCTTCATGCGAAAGACGTTCAGTCCCTGGCGCTCGACGTCGACGGCCCCCATGTAGACCTCGCAGGGCAGCCCGAAGAGCGCGCAGGCTGTGGCGGTCGCGACGCCGTGCTGGCCGGCCCCCGTCTCGGCGATGATGCGCGTCTTGCCCATCCGGCGCGCCAACAAGAGCTGGCCGATGCAGTTGTTGATCTTGTGCGCGCCGGTGTGGCACAGGTCCTCGCGCTTCAAGTAGATGCGGACATTGCGGCCCGACCCCTGCGCGACCTCGGCCGACAGGCGTGCCGCGAACCCCAGCGGCGTCGGTCGTCCCACGTAATCGGTCAGCAGGCGGTCCAGCTCCTCGGAGAAGGTCGGATCGGCCGAGGCAGCCTCCCAAGCGGCGGTGAGCTGGTCGAGGGAAGGAATCAACGTCTCGGAGACGTAGCGGCCGCCGAAGGGGCCGAATCGTCCCGGGGTGTGCGGAGCGGTCGAGACGGACATGCGCGTCGAACTATATCGCGGCCCCGGCGCGCCGCCGCTCAGGGTTTCGACGAATTTACCGAAGACGCCGCGGCCCGCGCGGCAGCGATGAAGGCCGTCACCTTGGCGGCGTCCTTCACGCCGGGCCGAAGCTCGACACCGGAGGCGACGTCGACTCCATCGGGGCGCGTCGCCGCGATCCCCGCCGCCACGTTGTCGGGTGTCAGACCGCCCGCCAACAAGAAGGGCCGCCGCGCGTGGCGGGCGATCAGCGGCCAAGGGGCCGGCACGCCGCCGCCCCCGAACCCGTCGACAAAGGCGTCATAGAGCCAGAGTGTGGGATTCCAACCGGCCGCCTCGAAGGAGGCGGCGTCGCGCACGCGAACCGCGCGGACCAGGCGCGCGCCATCGAACATCGCGAAGTCGGCCGCCCGCTCGTCGCCGTGGAGCTGCGCGCGGTCGAGGCGCAGCGCCTGCATCTGCCAAGTGACCTCCTCGGCGTCGGGCGGATCGACGAAGACGCCGATCTTGAGGACACCGCGCGGCACGGCCTCTAGGACCGTGCGCGCACGCTCGGGCGTGACGTAGCGCTTCGACCCGGGCCACAGGTTGACCCCGATCGCATCCGCGCCGGCGGCCACCGCCATCGCCGCATCCTCGGCCGTCGTGACGCCGCAGATCTTGATCAACAGAGGCATTGCGTCGATCGGTAAGAAACCGAGATCTACTCCAACTCCAGCGCGACTTGGAGTGCCCGACCAAAGAGTTGACGGGCTGGCAGCGTCAACGATCCGACGTAGTCGGTGAGCATCGTCTTCGGGAGGCTCACGAGCTCGTCGCAGTGAATCGCCGAATCGTGTTTTAGGCCGGATTCAATTCCAACGTTCACTTGCGTCGCCAGACCGTCGCGGCGGGTATAGACGGGGGCGCATATAACGGTCGAAAATCGCGACTCGATCAGGGCCTGACGACTGGCCACGACGAAGACCCGCTGGCTCTTGGGATCCCCGCTCGGCTTGCGGACCCAATAAAGGTCGCCGCGCCTCAAAGTTTTGCCTGGTACTCGAGCACATCGGCCGCCTCGTCGTTGAGGCGATCGGCATGTCGATTGATGATCTCGATATCCTTCGCGTCCCTCTCCGCGCGTGACTGCACTTCCAGCCAGGCGCGCACCGCCTGTTCGATCATCCGCGAGCGGTTGCTGTGACCTCCCGCGGCGCGATCGAGCGAACGCAAAAGCTCCTCTGGCAGGGTTACGGATGTCTTGACCCTCATACCCGCGAGTATACCGCAAACATACCGCCAAGGCCGACGGGCTATCCCGCCAGCGCGCGCAGGGCGGTGGCGGGATCGGGGGCGCGCATGAGGGTTTCGCCGACCAGCATGGCGTCGATGCCGGCGTCGCGGAGACGGGCCACGTCGGCGGAGTCGCGGATCCCGGACTCCGCCACCACGATCCGATCGGCTGGGACCTGCGACCGCAACCGGCAGGCCAGCTCGCGATCGACGGTGAAGCTGCGCAGATCGCGGTTGTTGATCCCGACGGTGACCGCGCCTGCGGCGACGGCGCGGCGCGCCTCGTCGGCGTCGTGGGCTTCGACCAGCGCCTCGAGGCCGAGATCGCCTGCGTCGGCGAGCAGCGCGGCCAGCTCGGTGTCGGAGAGCGCTCCGACGATGAGCAGGATCGCGTCGGCGCCGGCCGCGCGGGCTTCGACGAGTTGGTAGCGGTCGACGATGAAGTCCTTGCGCAGCACCGGCAGGTGGCAGGCGGCGCGCGCGACGTCCAGGTCCGGCAGGCCGCCGCCGAAAAACGGTCCGTCGGTCAGAACCGACAGGGCCTGCGCGCCACCCGCGGCGTAGGCGCGCGCGACCCGGGCCGGGTCGGCCCCCTCGGCGATCCAGCCCGCCGAAGGCGAGCGGCGCTTGAACTCGGCGATGCAGGTGATTCGACCGGGCTGCCGCAGCGCGCGCGCCAGGCTGCGCGCCATCGGCCGTGCGGCCGCCGCGGCCTCCAGCGGCGCGATCGGTTGGGCCAGCTTTCGCGCCGCCAGGTCCGCTCGCGTGCGGGCCAGGATGTCGTCGAGGATCATGGTGCGCCCGCCGGTGGCGCGGGCGGGATGACCGGCGCGATCCGGCGCAGGGTCTCGAGCACCTGCAAGGCCGCGCCGCCGGTCAGCGCCGTACGCGCGGCCTCGGTCGCGGCCACCAGGCTCGGCGCAGCCCCGCTGACGTAGAGGGCCGCGGCGGCGGTCATCAGCGCCACGTTGCGTGCGGCCTCCGGGCCGGCTCCCCGCAGGATCTCCAGCGCCAGGCGCGCATTGTCGGCGGGTGTGCCGCCGCGCAGGCCGGCCGGATCGCTCTCGTCGAGCCCGAAGTCCGACGGGCGAACCTCGTAGGTCCGCACCGCGCCGTCGGCCAGCTCCGCCACGAAGGTCGGGCCCGTCGGCGCCACCTCGTCGAGGCCCCCCTCCCCGTGCACGACCCAAGCCCGTCGCGAGCCGAGCGCGCCGTGGGCCTGGGCCAGCAGCTCGCAGCGGTCGCGGCTGAAGATCCCGTTGACGTGGTTGCGCACGCCGCATGGGTTGGTAAGTGGCCCCAGCAGGTTGAAGAACGTGCGCACGCCGACCTCTTTGCGCGGACCGCCGGCGTGCTTGGTCGCCGCGTGGTGTGCCGGCGCAAACAAAAAGGCCAGCTTGGCCTCGCGCAGGCAGCGCGCCGCCAGCTCGGGCCCGGGCGCCGGGTTCAGCCCCAGCGCCTCGATGACGTCGTGCGAGCCAGACTGCGACGACTGCGCGCGGTTGCCGTGCTTGGCGACCACCACGCCCGCCCCCGCCACGATCAGCGCCGCGATGGTCGAGACGTTGACCGAGCGCGATCCGTCCCCGCCCGTGCCGCAGGTGTCGACCATCGTCTCGTCGGCAAAATCGACGCGCAGCATGCGGGCGCGCATCGCCCGCGCGGCGCCCACGATCTCGTCGACGGTCTCCCCCTTCATCCGCATCCCGATGAGCAGGCCGCCGATCTGCGCGGCGGTCGCCTTCCCGTCCATGATCTGGCCCACCACCTCGGCCATCTCGTCGGCCGACAGATCGCGCCGGTCGGTCACCTTGGCCAGCGCGCCGCGCAGGTCGAGCCCGCTCACGGCCGGCCGCCGTGGGTCAGGAAGTTGCGCAGCAGGTCTTTGCCCGAGGTGGTGAGGAACGACTCCGGGTGAAACTGAACACCTTCGATCGGCAGCGAGGTATGTCGGACCGCCATGATCTCCCCGTCCGGGCTCTCGGCCGTGATCTCGAGACAAGCCGGCACGCTCGAGCGTTCGATGAGCAACGAATGGTAACGCGTGGCCTGGAACGGGTTCGGCAACCCCGTGAACATCCCGCGCCCGTCGTGCGAGATCGGCGAGGTCTTGCCGTGCATGACCCGCGCGGCCCGCACGATCTTGCCGCCGAACGCCTGTCCGATCGCCTGGTGGCCCAGGCAGACGCCCAGAATCGGGATCTTCCCGGCGTAGGTCTCGATCACCTCGAGGCTGATCCCCGCTTCGTTGGGCGTGCAGGGCCCGGGCGAGATCACGATCGTCGCAGGGGCCAGCCCGGCGATGTCGGCGGCGGCGATCTCGTCGTTGCGCACGACGCGCACTTCTTGCCCGAGCTCGCCCAGATACTGGACCAGGTTGTAGGTAAACGAATCATAGTTGTCGATGACCAGCAGCATCAGCGGCCCCGCGGGTCGTGCCCGGCTTGCGCCGCCCGTCGGGCGATCTCGACCGCGCTCACCACCGCGCCGGCCTTGTTCACGCACTCCTGGTACTCGTCGGCCGGCACGCTGTCGGCCACGATGCCGGCGCCGGCCTGGATATAGATCTTTTCGCCCAAGGTCACCATGGTCCGGATCGCGATCGATAGATCGAGGTTTCCTGTATACGACAGGTACCCGACCGCGCCGCCGTAGATTCCGCGCCGCGAGGGCTCGACCTCTTCGATGATCTCCATGGCGCGGATCTTGGGGGCGCCGCTCAGCGTTCCGGCCGGGAAGGCAGCCTCGACGACGTCGACCGGGCGAATCTCGGGCCGCACCCGACCGCGCAC
>DASRLC010000655.1:0-30532 GCA_035648655.1 Polyangia bacterium | reverse complement strand
CGACCGCCAAGGCGCCCAGTGCCGCCAGCGTGCGCGGCCCGGCGTGCCGCCCCAGGCAACCGGTCGCCATCAGGGCCAACCCCAATGCCAGACCCCGCCGGCGCGAGCAAGAAATTGTACCTGGCGATCGTTTCTCCATATCCTCGGCCGACTGAGGCTATGTCGAGGACGTCGTATTTTCTATGGGGACCCGCGGTGGGACCCCGGTTTCGTTGTCGGCGGCCCCCCGTGGGCCGGCGCCGCGGGGCAGCTGCGTGGTTGACGGCGCTGGCGACGCTGGTGGCGCTGTCGTCGATGGCGCGCGCCGACGAAAACCTGCTGCAGGGACCGCACCCCTTCCTCAAAGACAACGAGCTGTCGGTCCACATCCTGATCGCCGAGGGGCAGACCGACTCACTGAGCGGCGCCAAGCTGGCGCTCGACTACGGCTACAAGCTGACCGGCGGCTCGGCGCCCTTCTGGCTCAACCTCGAGCTCAACGTCGAGCATGCCGGCTGCGATCCGATGCCGGGCAACGGTCCCTGCGGCTCCGACACCGGCGACGTCGTCGAGACCTTCGTGGGAGCCAAGTGGAAGTTCGCGACGCCGATCCCGGTCGTGCCGTACGTCAAGGCGGCCGGCGGGCTGGTGTTCGCGTTTCCGAACGGCGCCAGCGACGCGGCCGGACTGGCCCTGCGGGGCGCCGGCGGCGCCAACTACTTCTTCTTCGACTGGCTCGGCCTCGGCCTCGAAGTCGGGGTCTCGATCGGTCGCGTCGACTACGACGGGACCTTCCACGGCAGCCACACCTATTCGGTGCTCGATCTCGGCGGCGGCTTAGAATTTCAGTTTTAGGCGGTCGTCAGCTTTTCTAGATCGGCGACGGACTTGGGGGTGGCGGCGGTGAGGTTCTCGTGGCCGGCGTCGGTGACCAGGAGATCGTCTTCGATGCGGATGCCGAGGCCGCGGTATTCGGCGGGGGCGGCGGCGTCTTCGGCGATGTACAGGCCCGGCTCGATGGTGAGGACCATGCCGGGGGCCAGCGGGCGTGCGACGCCCCCTTCGGCGTAGAAGCCGACGTCGTGCACGTCCATCCCCAGCCAGTGGCTGGTTCGGTGCATGTAGAACGGTTTATAGGCGCCCGCCGCGACCAGCGCCGGCACGTCGCCGCTCAGGATGCCGAGCGCGACCAGATGGCCCGTGAGCCGCTCCACCACGCCCTCGTGGATCGCGTCCAGCGTCGCGCCCGGCTTGACCGCGTCGATGGCGGCCTGCTGCGTCTCGAGCACCGCTTCGTAGAGCCGCCTCTGGGGCCCGGAGAAGCGGGCGCCGATGGGAAACGTTCGCGTCACGTCCGCCGTGTAACCGTCGACCTCGCAGCCGGCGTCGATCAGTAGGAGCTGCCCGGTCTCGAGCGGCGCGCAGTTCTCGACGTAGTGCAGGATAGTGGCGTTGGCGCCCGCGCCCACGATCGTCGTGTAGCCGGGGCCGGTCCCGCCGCGGCGCCGGAAGGTGTAGTCGATGAGCGCCTCGATCTCGCGCTCACTCCCCCCGGCCCGCGCCGCGGCCATCGCGGCGATGTGCGCTTCGGCCGTTATGGTCGCCGCGCGCCGCTGGATCGCCACCTCGTCGGGCGACTTCGACAGCCGCTGCTCGTGCAGCGTCAGCCGCGCGTCGCAAAGACGCATCGGCGCGCGGTGACCACGGCGCTCGCCGGCCCGCAGCCGCCCGAGCAGGCGCGCGATGGCGGCGTCCAACACCGGCTCGCGGCCGAAGGGGTAATGAATTTCTTCGGCACCCGCGACGATTTCGGCCAGCTTGTCGTCGAGCTCCTCGACCGAGAAGGCGGCGTCGGCCTCGAAGTCGCGGACGGCCCCCTCGACGCCGGCCCGCCGGCCGGTCCAGGTCTCCTCGGCCGGGTTGCGCGGACGAACGAAGAGCACGAAAGGCGTGGTCGGGTGGCCGGGCCGCAGCAGCACCACCGCGCCCGGCTCGGAGAATCCAGTCAGGTACAAGACGTCGCTGTCCTGGCGGAACTTATAGTGCGCGTCGCCATTGCGGAGTCGCTCGGGCGGCGACATCAACAGCAGCGCGCCGGCCGGGCCCAGGCGCTCCGCCAGCTGCGCGCGCCGCCGGGCATAAATCGACGTCGCTCGGGAAATCGTAGGGGCGGCTTCGGAAACGGGCGCGAGGGCCATGGCTTTGATTTTAGCCTATGATGGCGCCGCCACCGATGCGCGACGATTCGGCGACCGCCGTGGTGAACGCGCGCGGCGCGACCCGGATACGAAACGGACACCCCTGGGTCTTTCGGCCCGACGTGGTTCGAGGGCCGGAGCACGACGCGGGCGACGGTGGCCCGGCGCTGGTGCGGGTCGAAGACGCGCGTGGAAAATCGCTGGGGATCGCCACCTGGGCCGCGCGGGCGCGGCTGGCGCTGCGCATGATCGTCCGCGGCCCCGACGTGCGACCGCGCCCGCTGGTCGAGATCGTCGGCGAGCGGCTGGACGCGGCTCTGGAACGGCGGCTGGCGCTGAAGCTGGACCGCGACGCTTATCGGGTCGTCCATGCCGAGAGCGACGGCCTGCCGGGGCTGGTGGTCGATCGCTACGCCGACGCGGCGGTCCTGCAGACGACGTCGGTCGCGATGGACGCCGCCCTTACGGAGATCGGCGAGCTGGTGCGGTCGAAGCTGGACGCGCGGGTGGTGGTGGCGCGCGATGACGGCTCGGCGCGCGACTTCGAGGAGCTGCCCCGCTTCGCCGGCCTCCTGGCCGGCACCGACGCGCGCATCGTGTATCGCTTGGGCGAAAATCGCCTGGACGCCGACCTGCTCACCGACGGCAAGACCGGCGGCTTTCTCGATCAGGCCGACAACCAGGCGGCGGTGGCGGCGCTGGCCCCGCCGGGCGCGCGGGCGCTCGACGCCTTCACCTACCACGGCGGCTTCGCGCTGGCCCTGGCCCGGCGTGGGGGCGAGGTGCTGGCCATCGACGAGAGCGAAGCGGCGGTGGCGCGGGCGGCCGCCAACGCGCGCCGCAACGATCTCCCCAACCTCATGGTCGAGCGCGCCAACTCGTTCGATCTGCTGCGCCGGCTGGAGAGCCGCGGTGAGAGCTACGACGTGGTGGTGATCGATCCGCCGGCGCTGGCCAAGCGCGGCGGCGCCGCCGCCGTCGACACCGCCGCCCGCGCCTACAAAGAGCTGCTCCTGCGCGGCGCCCGCCTGACCCGTCCCGGCGGCCTCTTGGCGGCCTGCTCGTGCTCGGGCCGGATCACGAGGGCCCACTGGGAGGAGATCTGCGTCGAGGCGCTGGCCGACGCCGGACGCGGCGCGCAGGTTCTGGCGCGCCACGGCGCCGGTCGGGATCACCCCGAGCTGGCGGGCGTGCCCGAGACCGGCCACCTCAAGGCGTGGCTGTTCAGGATGCTCTGATCCGCCCACGGACCGACGACAGGCGCGCCAAACCGGCGGTGATTCCCAGCCAGACCGGCAAGAAGAACGCGATCAGCGCGCCGTTGTCTTGGTGCTGCAAGATGCCGACCTTGACCAGGCAGGCGAGCACGGTGGAGACCAGCGCCGCCGCCGAGACCAGCGCGGCTTTCTGCGTGGCGCCGGGACGGCCCAGCGAGACGCCCAGACCCAACACCGCCAGCGCGATGGCGAAGGGGGCGCAGAGCAGCAGGTTCTGGTTGCGGTGGGCCGCCACGTGATCGGTGCAGACCCACAGGTAGAACAAGAAGCATCCCACGAAGCCGGTCAGCAACCCCCAAGCGGCGACCAGCAGGCCAAAGAGCGCTCGGAGAACGGGCAGGCGCGACGCCCACCCGAGGGCGCAGAAGACGACCCCGAGCGCGAGGCCGCACACGAAGAAATCGAACCCCCGGGCGGGCGGGTCGGCCAGCGGCGGCGCGCGGCGCGGGTGGTAAAGCTCGCCCGAGCGCGCCACCAGCGGGACCTCGCCGGTCGGGCCGGGGACGCGTACCGCCTCCAGAGCACCCTTTAGCTCGTCGGGGATGAAGCTCTCCGACCAGCGATCGATGGGGAGATCGACGGCGGGCCCCAGAATCAAATCCAGGGCGACATAGAGCGGAAGATAGTTGGCCGTCATGCGCAGCGCCTGGCCACGCAAGGTGAGCCGCCCCGGGCCGCGCGCGCTGGCGTGCAGGCGCCCGTCCACCGCGAGGTCGATCGCGTCCCGCACCCGCGTGGCGCAGTTGTCCCGAAAGTAGTCGTACTTGTACCCGCGGTTTTCGGGCCGCGCGTTGTCGTCGAGCCGCGCGCGAAGCGTCCGTTTGACCTCGGGCGCCAGGGCCAGCTCCTGCACGAAGATCGAACGGTTCTCGCGCCCGTAGATCTCGCGGGTGGCAAACAGCGACGACACCGACAGCCAGTAGGTCATCCGCCCGTGGAGAAAATCCAAGATGAGTCGCGGCGAATCGAAGGTGAAGGTGCCGAAGTTGTAGACCCGGTCGGTACCGTCGGCGCGATCGTGAATCCAGATCGCGTCGTGCCCGAACTTGAAGAACGGGTGGTCGCCGGGACCAAAGGTCATCACGGAGACCGTGAGATCGTCGGCGGCTACCTTCGCGGGCGCCGACGCGGGAGAGGCCTTCGCCGCTGGCGCGGGCGCTGCGAATGCGCCAGCGGTGACCAAGGCGGCCGTCAGCGCCGCGGCCCGAACCGCCCACGCGTACGGACGGGAAGACATCCTACGGCAAGCGTATCACCGGACCCGACGCAGGACCGCCCCGAAGAACCCATCGGTATCGTGCCGATTGGGTGACAGCTGCAAGGTCTGACCGTCCCCCATCTTTTCGGCCCGCTCGCGCCCCCAGATCTCTTTGATGGGCACCGAAACAAAGTCGTCGCGCTCGGCCAAGAAGCGCTCGATGACCTTCTCGTTCTCGACGCGCGCCACGGTGCAGGTGGCGTAGATGAGGCGTCCGCCCACCGCCACCAGCGGCGCGTAGGTCACCAGCAGGCCGAGCTGCCGCGCCGGAAAGGCTTCGACCGCCGCCCGGGTCAACCGCCAGCGCGCCTCCGGATTGCGGCGCAGCGTCCCGAGCCCCGAGCACGGCGCATCCACCAGAACTCGGTCGAAGCTCGGTGCCCTCAAAGGGTCGCGCTCCCCCCGCGACGGGCTCGGGCGGGCCGAGCCCGCCCTCCCCCACGCGATCGAACCATCCGCCCGAACTTCGCGCGCTTCCAGGTTCGTCAGGCCGGCGCGACGGGCGCGGCGGCGCAGCTCCTCCAGCTTCTTGCCTTCGGTGTCGAGCGCCAGCAGACGCCCCTTGTTGGCCAGCGATGCGCCGATGGCCAGCGTCTTGCCGCCCGCGCCAGCGCAGGCGTCGACCACCCGGCCGCCCGGCGGCGGCGCCACCAGCTCGGCCACCAGCTGGCTGCCCTCGTCCATGACTTCGAACAGACCGTCGCGGAAGGCCGACAGCGCGAAGGCGTTGACGCGCGTCTCGAACAGCAGCCCCGCGGGCGCCAGCGGCGTCGGTTGCGCGAGCACGTGCTCCTCGGCCAGGCGGGTGATCAGATCTTCCCGGGTGGTCCGCTGGGTGTTGGTCCGCACCGCCATCGGCGCCCGCCGGTTCATGGCCTCGGCCAGCGTCAACCCGTCGGCCTGGCCGTAGTCTTCGACGAACATCTCGATGAGCCAGGTCGGGTACGACAGCCGCACCGCCTCGCGATCGAGGCCGCGGCGGCCGCTCAACCCGGCCTCCTCGCCGCTGGTCTTCTGCAGATCGATCGCCCCCCGCACCAGGCGCTGCGCTTCGGTCGACAGCGCCTCGGCGGGCACGCCGGTGCGCGCTTCGTAGACCAGCAGCTTGAGCTCGTCGCGCGCCAGCGGCGACAGCGCCCCCGATCCCGGGAGCTCGTCGACGATGGCGTCGAGGCGCCGGTTCATCCGGATGAGGCCGTAGACCGTCTCCGAGCAGAGCCGCCGATCGCTGCTGGCCAGCTCGCGGTGTTTGCGAAACGTGCGCGCGATGATGTCGCTCGCGAAGCCCCACTCGGCGCGCGCCTCGGCGGCCATCTCCAGTGTGAGCGCCCGCGCCGTCCCCCTAAGTCGCGAGGCGCTCACAGGGCTGGTATTCTGTGGCCAATGCCAGCGTTAGAGAGTTCGAAGCCGAATCCGTACACGGTCGCGCTACAGCAGCTCGACAAAGCCGCCGCCGTGGCGGGCACGCCGCCTGCGGTTCGGGAGATTCTGTCGCAACCCAAGAACGAGATCATCGTGAACTTTCCGGTCCGCATGGATAACGGAGAGTACAAGATGTTCAAGGGTTACCGCGTCCAACACAGCAATATTCTGGGCCCCTACAAGGGCGGGATGCGTTACCACGAGCAGGTCTCCCTCGACGAGGTGAAGGCCCTGGCCTCCTGGATGACCTACAAATCGGCGCTGCACGACATCCCGTTCGGCGGCGGAAAGGGGGGCATCAAGTTCACCCCCCGCGACCACTCGGCGGGCGAGCTCGAGCGCATCACGCGCCGGTTCACCCATGCGCTGGGCGCCAACATCGGCCCCGAGTACGACATCCCGGCCCCCGACGTGGGCACCAACGGCCAGATCATGGTCTGGATGATGGACACCTATATGAACGTGGTGGGCTTCATCGACAAGAACGCCAACCGCCGCGTGGTGACCGGCAAGACGCTGGCCTCGGGCGGTTCGTTCGGGCGCGAAACCGCCACCGGACAGGGGATCGTCCACTGCATCTCCGAATGGGCGCGCGACCGGCGCTTCGACCTGAACGGCTCGACCTTCATGGTGCAGGGCTTCGGCAACGTCGGCTCGAACGCCGCCAAGATCTTGGCCCGCACCGGCGCGTCACTGACCGCGGTGGGTGACTGGAAGGGCTACATCTCGAACCCCGACGGCATCAACTGCTTCAAGCTGACCGAGTACGTGCTCAAGACCGGCTCGGTGGCCGGCTACCCCGGCAGCCGCTCCATCACCCGCGCCGAGTTCTTCGCCACCGTGGCCGACATCTTCATCCCGGCCGCGCTGGAGTTGGAGATCGGGATCGAGGAGGCCAAGGCGCTGAACGTGAAGCTGATCGTCGAAGGCGCCAACGGCCCCACCGAGACCGCCGCCGAGCCGATCCTCCACGACAAGAAGATCGACCTCATCCCCGACATCCTGGCCAACTCCGGAGGCGTGGTGGTCAGCTACTACGAGTGGCTGCAGAACAAGCGCTCGGAGCGCTGGGATCTCGAGGAGGTCGAGGAGCGCCTGGCCAAGCGCATGAAGCGGACCTACCTGGCCGTCAACGAATACGCCGCCGCGAAGAAATGCGACTGGCGCGTCGCCGCCATGGCCATCGGCCTCGAGCGCGTCGGCCGCGCCTACGCCGAACGCGGCATATTTCCGTAAATCCACCCGCGCGGGTTCACGAGCCAGCTGGGCCGCCCCAAAACCGCGGGCGAGCGCAGGGTGGCACGGTCCCTAAAAGGCCCCCCGCGCCCGTCCAAATCGCCGGCGAGCGCTGGGTAGCTTTGCCCGCCCGAAGCGAACGGGGGGGCTGGGGGGACCTTGAGGGCGCATCGCGCCCGACGTCCCCCCGACCTGATCCTTACCAAGGGCGCATCGCGCCCGACGTCCCCCCGACTTGGTTCATATTGCGTTCCGGGCGGCGCCGGCCTTAAATGCGCGGCCATGGTTGCATCGCGTCGCCCCCTTCGGTTTTTTTCCCTGCTTTTGGGTGTGGTGGGTTTGCTGGCAGTCGCCCGGGTTGCAGCGGCCGCGGCCCCGCCCGGCGATCCGGCAGCGGTCGCCAAGGTCACCAACCTCAACAGGAAGGCGCTCGAGGCCTACGGCAAGCAGGACTACGACGCGGCCAAGGAGCTTCTCAAGCAAGCCCTCGACGTCTGTGCCGACGCCGGCCTCGATCAACATCCGATCACCGCCCGCACGCACATCCACTTCGGCGTGGTGGCCATCGTGGGCTTCAATCAGCACGAGGTCGGGATCAAACAGTTCCGCAAGGCGATCGAGATCGAGCCCGACATCAAGCTGACGAAGTCGCTGGTGACACCCGAGCTGCAGGACGCCTTCGAGGAAGCGGTGCTGGCCAGTAACGGCACCGGCGGCGGCGCGCCCGCTGCCGGCGGCGACGACAATGGCGGCGGCGCCGCCGGCGACAACAACGCCGGGGGCGGTGAGGCTGCGCCGAGCGGTGACTCCGACGAGACCCCGCCGCCGCGCCGGGCCGTCAAGCCACGCCGAAAGCACAGCGACGACGACGACGATAACGGCAAGGACAAGGATGACGACGACGCGGGTTCCGGACAAAAGGGGACCTTCTTCCTCGGCCTGAGCCTGGGCAGCGGCTTCGGCATCGCCAAAGGCTCCGGTGAGGTCGATCCTGCGGCGCACAATCTGGCCGCGGCCGGCTTCGCGTTCAGCCAGCTCGGTCAGATCAAGCCCGAGATCGGCTACTTCGCGACGCCCACCGTCCTGTTGTCCGTGGCGTTGCGCTTCCAGTACATCAATGGCCTCAACGGCGAGGTCAACTCAGGTTGCCCCAACGGGTTCTGCAAGCCGTATTCGACCGCGACCTCGGTCCTCGCGCGGCTCACCTACCTCGCCAGCGATGGGCCGCTCCACTTAACAGTGGGCGGCCAGATCGGCGGAGGCTATATCCGCCACGCAGAGGTGTTCAATTCCGACAAGAACTGCGCCCCCTCGGCGCCCGCTGCCAGCGACACCTCCCGCCAGGGTTGCGTGGACACGATCGCGGGTGGCCCGTTCCTGATCGGGCCGACGGCCGGGGTCATGTACGAGATCGGCGACTCGTTCAATCTGATCGGCGGCATCAACACCGAGCTCGGCCTTTCGAAGTTCACGTTCAACATCGACATCGATGTCGGGATCGGCCTGCGACTGTGAGTCGCTCCGTCCACAGCCCGACAATCCCGACATAAGCAGGAACGCCGGGCCAGACCCGGGGGTATGATCGACGCGGATGCTCTACCGCGGCGTGCACGCGACGATCGGCCGGACCCCGCTCGTCGAGCTGCGCCGGATCGGCGAGAACGGCGCACGCCTGCTGGCCAAGCTGGATCTGCGCAACCCAGGCGGGAGCACCAAGGATCGGATCGCGGCCGCAATGGTCGAGGACGCCGAGCGCCGCGGCCTGTTGGCACCGGGTGGCACCATCGTCGAGGCGACCAGCGGCAACACCGGCATCGCACTGGCCTTCGTGGCGGCGACCAAGGGGTACGCGCTGCAGGTGACCATGCCCGAGCGCATGTCGAAGGAGCGCCTCACATTGCTGCGCTATCTCGGCGCGCACGTCACGCTGACGCCGGGCGCGCTCATGCGCGAGGCCGTCGAGAAGGCGGAGCAGCTCCGGCGCCAGATCCCCGGCGCGGTGGCGCTGGACCAGTTCCGAAATCCCGCCAATCCCGAGGCACACCGCGAGACCACCGCGCGCGAGATCTGGGAAGACGCGGCCGGCGAGGTCGACGTCTTCGTGGCCGGCGTCGGGACCGGCGGCACCATCACCGGCGTCGGTGAGGTCCTCAAAGCGCGCCGGCCCAGCGTGCGCATCGTGGCGGTCGAGCCGGCCGGCGCCGCCGTCCTCTCGGGCCGCCGCGCCGCCAACCACATGATCCAGGGGATCGGCGCCGGCTTCATTCCGCCCCTGCTCAACCGCGACGTGATCGACGAGGTGGTGGCGGTCAGCGACGGGGAGGCCTTCGCGCACGCGCGGCGCCTGGCCCGCGAGGAGGGAATTTGCGCGGGGATCTCGTCGGGCGCCACGCTGGCCGCCGCCCTGCGCGTCGCCCGCCGCCCCGATCTCGCCGGCAAGACCATCGTCTTCATGGTCTGCGACGGCGGCGAACGCTACACCAATGGCCCCCTCGTCACCGAGCTGCTGGGGACCTAGCGGAATCTCTCATCTCGCTGGGGGGTGTGGCCCGCTCCCGCTCGGACATCCCCGTTCCCCCCTTTTTGCGCCCGACAAAGCCGGGCTACGCCCGCGCTCAGTCGACCTGGTCGTCTTTCATGCCGTGCATGAGGCGGGCTTTGACGCGGGTGGCTTGCCGATCCTTGTACTTGTCGTGGCTGTTCTCGCCGCGCTCGTTCTCCTCGGCGGTCCGCAGGTCGATGATCTGGAACTCGGTCAAGACGAAGACCACCGTCCCGTGCTCGGCGAAGATCGGATCGTCGGGGAGTCGGCAGAGGTATTTGTCGATGCGCACCGGCAGATCGCCGACGAAGTTGATGACCCGGTAGCCGGGGCCCGAGAACTCATTGAGCGGCGACGGCTTCTTGTCGGCCGCCACCGCCGCCAGATCGGTGATGTCCGGCAAAAACCGCTGCAGCGCCGGCGAGCGGGCCAGCGTCTCGCGGATCTTGATGATGTCGTTCACCGACTGTCCCGGGATGACGTAGTTGAATGGGACCAGCCGCTGGGTCAGCTCGCGCAGCACGAAGACCAGTTGCTCCTCGGTGTTGGTGATCATCCGGAAGCGCAGGTTGTCGTAGACATCGGCGGCGATCGATTCCTTCTTGGCGAGCAGCTTGGTGATGAGGCTGTCGGCGTGCTTGCGGCTCCACTCGAACTCGACCACCGGGCAGCCGACCGCCTTGATCTCTTCGACCGTGCGCAGCACTTTCTCTTCGACCAGGTGGAAGATCTGATCGTCGGAGACCGGCAGCTTGGTCAGAAGCTCGCGGCCCGCCAGGTGATGCAGAACATGCATGACCTTGAGCACGACGCAGGCGTGGGTCCGACGGCGGCCTTTTTGAGACGCAATGAGCAAAAGATCCCGCGGGGGAACTCCGTGCGCGATCTCGTCGGGGATCTGCATTCCCAGGTGGCGCTCCAGATATTCGACGGCGCTGGCGCGCAGCTCGCCGAAGCGCCGCATGTCGTGCGCGTCGTTCGGATCGAGCTCGTTGACGCGCAGGAACCGATCGACCTCTTCGCGCTCGGTGAAGTACAGCCGATGCCAGTCGATCACCGAGCCACCCCGCAAGAGGTTCCGGATGGCGGTCAGATCGCCGAGTGTGAAATCCTCGTAGCGGACGGCCCGCATGGCGGCCGGAATTTAGGTTGGCGGCCCGCGAACCGCCAGCCGAATCAGCGGCGCCGCTCGACCGCTGACTGCCGGCCGAGCGAAATCGTGGCCCAAAACAGCAGGCAGGCGAACGACCCCATGACCAGGCTCCCGATGATAGGAATCATACTTTTACCTACATTAGTTCACCTGTAGGTCTTGTCAAGAATTCGGCCGGTTGGGTCGGCGATTCGCGCTGGTAATGCGGGGAAAGACGCCGGCCCCAAGGGGAAAGGATCTAAGATACGCCGGTGAAGCTGGTCTCGAGCACGCGCGCGCTGGTCGTCGCGGTGGCACTGCTGCGGGTCGGTCCCGCGTGGGCCTCGCCCGACTCCGAGGCTGCGTTTGCAGAGGGGCAGACTCTGCTGAGCGCCAAACACCTCCCGGAGGCGGCCAAGAAGTTCGAGGCAGCGGTGGCCGCAGACCCCAAGTTCGCGCCGGCCTGGTATTCGCTGGCCGTGGCGCGCCGTCACCTCAACCAGTGCCCCGGGGCCATCGCGGCCTATCGGCGCTACGCCGCGCTGGCGCCCGACGAGCCGGAGCCCTACTTCGGGCTCGGACTCTGCCTGAGGGACACCGGGGATCGCGCGGCGGCCATCGAGGCGCTCAAACACTATATCTCGATCGAAAAGCGGCCGGCCTCCGAGCGCTGGGTCGACAAGGCGCACAGCGTGCTGGCGGAGCTCGGTGCCACCGGGGGCACGTCACCAACCGAGATGACGCCCGCAACGGTCGAGCCGGCCACGGCCGCCACCGCGACCAGGGGTGCGAGCGCCGTCAAGTCGCCCGCCGGCTCCCCAGCCAACGCGGCCTATGTGGAGGCGCAGTCGCTGCGCGACCACGGCCACATCGACGAGGCGATCGCCGAGTTCAAACAGGCCATCACGACCGACCCGCGCCACCTGGCGGCGCGCGCCGCCCTGGGCGAGCTGCTACTGAAGATCCGGCGCGACGACGAGGCCATCGAGGTCTTTCGCGCGGCGCTCGACAAGAACCCTGGCTATCCGCTGGCCTGGTACGATCTGGCGTTCGCGCTCCGCGCCCGCGGGCGGTCCGCCGATGCGGTGGATGCTTACCAGCATTACATCAAGCTCCGCCCGACCGATCCCGATCCGTACTACGGCCTGGCGCGGGCGCTCCAGCACCTCGGACGCAACGCCGATTCACGCAAGGCCTATCAGACCTACGTGGCGATGGAGAAGCGTCCCAGCGAAAAACGCTGGGTGGAGTCGGCGCAGATCCAGCTCCAGCAGCTGGCCGCCACGCCCTGAAGCTCAGCGATCGCGCGGCGGGGTCTGCAGCGGCAGATCCAAGGTGAACGTGGCGCCGGCGTGGGGCTCGCTCTCGACCGATAGCGTTCCGGCGTGCGCGATGGCGATCTGCCAGCCGATGTAGAGACCGAGCCCGAGGCCCCCCACCCGATCGCCGGTGGCGAGCCGCTCGAAGGCCCGAAAGATCCGACGTTGATCGCCGCGCGGGATCCCGATCCCGGCGTCCTTCACCCGCAGCCAGACGCGGCTGCCGTCCATTCCCGCCGACAGCCCGATGGGCCGCCCCATTCCGTACTTGATGGCGTTCGACAGCAGGTTGGTCACCACCTGCTCGATCCGAATCCGATCCCAGGTTCCGGCGATCGTGGCCGGCACATCGACCTCGATCCTGGAACCGATCTCCGTCGACTGCTCCTGCATCCGACCCACCACATCGCCCACCAGATCGCAGAGCGAGATGCGCTCGAGGTGCAGCGCCAGGCGCCCGCCGGTCAGGCGCGACACGTCCAGGAGATCGTCGACCAACACCCCCAGGCGATCGGCGGTCGTATTCGAGGCACCGATGGCGCGGGTGAGCTTCTCGACGTTGGGGAGCTCGGCGGAGAGCAGCTCGCCGAGGCGCATCGCGGAACCGAGCCGCAGCTTGAGCGCCGTGAGCGGCGTCTTGAGCTCGTGGGAGGCGATCGAGATGAACTCGTCGCGCGCGCCGATGGCCGCCCGCCGCTCGGCCAGCGCGGCCGCCAGCGTCAGCATGCTGACCGCCGTGACCGCCATGAAGCTCTGCACCAGAAGCAAGCGGTCGTGCGCCGATTCGGTGGCGAAGATCCCGCCTCCCGCCGCCGCGCCCGAGACGGCGATGGCCGCCACCAGCACCAGCGCCGAGGTGACCCCCCGCTGCTCGAAACGCAGCGCCGCCCAGATCAGCAACGGGACGATCGGGTAGGTGCCGCGCACCATCCCGTGAATGGCCTGATAAGCGAGCCGGTGGCGGAAGAAGGTCACGCTGACGAGCGTCGTCGCGATCAACAGCAGCACCGCCTCGATCCGGCGGGTAGGCCGGCGCGCGATCCTCGGCGCCGGGGCCCAGGCGAAGAGAAGGGGCGCCACGAGCAGATTCCCGAGTACGTCCCCCACCCACCAGACCGCCCAAAAGGTCGGATAGCTGTCGGTCACCGGCACGTGGCCGACCGCGGTCCCGAGCAGGCCAACGGTAGCGCTCACGGTGGTGCTCGCCAGGGCGGCGATGCCTATCAGCATCACGTCGCGCAGCCGCTCGAGGCGGCTGTCGAACCCGAAGCGGCGCAACAACAGCGCGCCCATCACCGCTTCGAGCGTGTTGCCCGTCGCGATGATGAGGGCGCTCAGCAGGGGAATGCCGACGTTGGCGTTGACCGCAAAGGCGGCCAGGAAGACCGCCGGCCACAGCCGCGGCCCGCGCAGCGTGAGCGCCGCCAGCGCGATGCCGGTGGGCGGCCAAACCGTCGTCGCGATGCCGCCCAACGCGTCGAACGAAAGTCCGATCCGCGCGGTGATGGCGTAGGCGACGAAAAGGACAGCCAGCTCGAGGCCTTGGGCCGCTAGGCGGCGCACCTCGACCGACATGCTCGGAAAGATATATCAAGAATCCGGCCGGGGAAGCCCGGCCGGACTCTCGAAGGAGGGGCGCAGCGTCGATTTATCCCGTCGCTGCCGATGATGGCGTTCGGATCTCGCCGTCAGCTCTTCGGCCCCTCGGTGTACTCGGCGTCAATCACGTCGTCCTTGTGATCCGCCGAGGCCTCGCCGCCGGCGCTGTTGCCGTCGCTGGGCGGCGTCTCGGGACCGCCTGCCGCCCCCGCGGCGCTGCGGTACAGAGCCTCCGCCATCTTGTGCGACGCCTTCTGAAGCCGCTCGAAGGCGCTCTCGAAGAGTTGCGCCTCCTTGGGATCGCGGTTGTTCTCGACCGCGTCCTTGGCGTCCTTGAGCGCCGCCTCGAGCTCGGTCCGATCGCCCTCCGCGATCTTGTCGCGGTTTTCGTCGAGGTGCTTTTGCACCTGGAAGGTCAGCGACTCGAGCTTGTTGCGCGCGTCGATGGCCTCCCGGCGCCGCTTGTCCTCCGCCTCGTGCTCTTGCGCATCTTTCACCATCCGCTGGATGTCCGCCTCGGACATCCCAGACGACGCCGTGATCGTGATGTGCTGGACCTTGTTCGACGACTTGTCCTTGGCCGACACGTTCACGATGCCGTTGGCGTCGATGTCGAAGGTGACCTCGATCTGGGGCACGCCGCGCGACGCCGGCGGGATACCGTCGAGACCGAACTTCCCGAGTAGGCGGTTGTCGCCCGCCATCGGCCGTTCCCCCTGGAACACCTTCACCTCGACCGAGCTCTGGTTGTCGGCCGCCGTCGAGAAGACCTCGCTCTTCTTAGTCGGGATGGTGGTATTGCGCGGGATGAGGGTGGTCATCACGCCACCCAGGGTCTCGATCCCCAGCGACAGCGGGGTGACGTCGAGGAGCAACATGTCCTTGACCTCGCCCGACAGCACGCCGGCCTGTACCGCCGCGCCGAGCGCCACGACCTCATCGGGATTGACGCCCTTGTGGGGCTCGCGGCCGAAGAATTCCTTCACCAGCTTCTGCACCATCGGGATGCGCGTCGAGCCACCGACCAACACCACCTCGGCGATATCGGAGGGCTTCTTGTTCGCGTCGGCCAAAGCCTTCTTGGTCGGCTCGATGGTGCGCTGCACGAGGTTGCCCATCATCTGTTCGAGCTTCGCGCGAGAGAGCTTGATCTGCATGTGCTTCGGCCCGCTCGCGTCGGCGGTGAGGAACGGGAGGTTGATCTCCGTCTCGGCCACCGACGACAGCTCGATCTTGGCTTTTTCAGCCGCCTCGCGCAGACGTTGGATGACCATCTTGTCCTTGGAGACGTCGATCCCCTGGTCCTTCTTGAACTCGGCGATCAGCCAATCCATGACAACCTGGTCGATATCGTCGCCGCCCAGGTGGGTGTCGCCGTTGGTCGACACGACCTCGACGACCTTCTCGCCGACCTCGAGGATCGAGATGTCGAAGGTGCCGCCGCCGAAGTCGTAGACGGCGATGAGGTGATCTTTGCTCTTGTCGAGCCCATAGGCGAGCGCGGCGGCCGTCGGCTCGTTCACAATGCGCTTGACGTCGAGGCCGGCGATGCGGCCGGCGTCCTTGGTCGCCTGGCGCTGCGAGTCATTGAAATAGGCCGGAACGGTGATGACCGCTTCGGTCACCTTCTCGCCTAGGTGGTCCTCGGCGGCCTTCTTGAGCTTCATGAGCACGCGGGCCGAGATCTCGGCCGGCGTCAGCTTCTTGCCGCGGATCTCGATAGCCGCCTCGCCGTTGGCGTTGCGCACCACTTTATAGGGGACCCGCTTGGTCTCCTCGGTGACCTCCTCGAATCGGCGGCCCATGAACCGCTTGACCGAGTAGACGGTGTTCTCCGGGTTGGTGATGGCTTGGCGGCGCGCGATTTGGCCGACCAAGACTTCACCCTTGTCGTCCCACGCCACCACCGACGGCGTGAGCCGCCCGCCCTCTTCGTTCGCGATGACACTGGGATCCTTGCCGTCCATGATCGCGACGACGGAGTTGGTGGTGCCGAGGTCGATGCCGATGATTTTTCCCATGAGCTGAGTTTTCCTTTTTCGCTTGGCGCTTCGATGGTTTACGCCAGTTCGTGGCGGTAACGTAAACACCTCAGATCCCCCGTCAAGCTGGTTGGTCGACCTTCTGCGCAGAGGTGTGGAACCCTGGCGGCGTTCCACATACACTGAACATATGTTTCACCCGGTGGTCGAGACCTGGCTGGCGCGGCGCTTTGGCGCGCCGACGCCGGCGCAAGCGCGCGCCTGGCCGCTGATCGCGGCCGGCAAAGACGTGCTGGTCACGGCGCCCACCGGATCGGGCAAGACGCTGGCGGCGTTCTTGTGGGCCCTCGATCGGCTGGTGGGTGCGGCGATCGCGGCCGGTGGGATGCTCCCGGACCGGACCAGCGTCCTTTACGTGTCGCCGCTCAAGGCGCTGTCCAACGACGTGCGCCGGAACCTGGACGAGCCCCTGGCCGAGATCAAGGCGCTTGCCGTCGAGCTGGGCTACGCCGCGCCCGAAGTCCGGACCGCCGTCCGGACGGGAGACACCACCGCGCGAGAGAGGCGGGAATCGGTGCGGCGGCCGCCGCACGTGCTGGTCACCACCCCCGAGTCGCTGTACATCCTGCTGACCTCGGAGTCGGGCCGGCGGGCGTTGCGGGACGTGCGGACGGTGATCGTCGACGAGATCCACGCCGTGGCGCCCGACAAACGCGGCGCCCACCTGGCGCTGTCGCTCGAGCGGCTCGACGCGCTGGTCCGCGGGGAACCGTCGACGGGGGGGACGAACCCGTCAGCCCCCGCCGGGTGCCTCCAACGGGTCGGTCTGTCGGCCACGGTGCGGCCGCTCGCGGTTGCCGCGAAGTTGCTGGTGGGCGGCGAGCGCCCCGCCCCGGAGGTGGTGGACGTCGGCCAGCGGCGCGATCTCGATCTCGCGATCGAGGTGCCCGAGGACGAGCTGGGCGCCGTCTGCACCAACGAGCAATGGGCGGAGCTCTACGATCGCATCGCCGAGCTGGCCCGCGCGCACCGCTCGACGCTGGTCTTCGTCAACACCCGCCGGCTGGTCGAGCGCGTGACGCTACACCTGGGCGAGCGCTTGGGCGCCGACACGGTGGCCGCACACCACGGCAGCCTGTCGCGCGACCGCCGCCACCGCGCCGAACGGCTGCTCAAGTCGGGCGACCTCAAGGTCGTCGTCGCGACCGCGTCGCTCGAGCTCGGAATCGACGTTGGCGCCGTGGAGCTGTGCTGCCTCATCGGCTCGCCGCGATCGATCTCGACGGGCCTCCAGCGCATCGGCCGCTCCGGCCACAGCATCGCCGCGACGCCCAAGGGCCGGCTGTTTCCGCTGACCCGGGACCAACTGGTCGAGTGCGCCGCGCTGGTCCGCGCCGCGCGCCGGGCCGAGATCGACGCCGTGTCCCTACGGGAGGCGCCGCTCGACGTGCTGGCGCAACAGATCGTAGCCACCTGCGCCTCCGATGAGTGGGACGAAGACGCGCTCTACACCCGCTTCAAGCAGGCCGGTCCTTACGCCGAGCTGGCTCGCGCCGAGTTCGACGCGGTGGTGGACATGCTGTCGGAGGGCATCGCGACCAGCCGCGGCCGCGCCGGGGCGCTCCTGCACCGCGACGCGGTCAACCGGCGGCTGCGCGGGCGGCGCGGCGCGCGCCTGGCGGCGCTGACCTCGGGCGGCGCCATCCCCGACAACGCCAACTACGACGTGATCCTCGAACCGGACGGCACGATGATCGGCAGCGTCGACGAGGACTTCGCGATCGAGTCGATGGCCGGCGACGTCATCTTGCTGGGGAACAGCTCGTGGCGCATCCGCCGGGTCGAGCCCGGCAAGGTGCGGGTCGAGGACGCGGCCGGCGCGGCGCCCACCATCCCGTTTTGGCTCGGCGAGGGACCGGCCCGCACGCGCGAGCTGTCGGCCGAGGTGGCGGCGCTCCGCGAGCAGATCGTCGCCCATCCACCCGACGGCGAACCGACTGCCGTGGCGGCGACGACCGCCTTGCAAGCCCTCATGGCGTCCTGCGCCCTCGATCGGCGCGGCGCCGAGCTCTTGCGCGACTACGTGCTGGCGGGAGCCGCGGCGCTGGGCGGGGTGCCGACCCAGACGCGCGTGATCGCGGAGCGCTTCTTCGACGACGCGGGCGGGATGCAGCTGGTGATCCACGCGCCCTTCGGCGGCCGCATCAACCGGGCCTGGGGGATGGCGCTGCGCAAGCGCTTCTGTCGCTCCTTCGATTTCGAGCTGCAGGCGGCGGCCACCGACGACGGCATCGTGCTGTCGCTCGGGCCACAGCACAGCTTCCCGCTCGAGACGGTCTTTTCGATGCTGCGCGCCGATGACGTCGACGAGCTGCTCATTGCCGCCGCGTTGCAGGCCCCGATGTTCGAGACCCGCTGGCGCTGGAACGCCATGCGCTCACTGGCGATGCTGCGCACCCGGGGCGGCCGGCGCGTCCCGCCGGCCATCCAGCGCATGCGCGCGCAGGATCTCATCGCGGCGGTGTTTCCCGGCCAGACCGCCTGCCAAGACAACCACGGCGGCGGCGTCATCGAGATCCCCGACCATCCGTTGGTGCGTGAGACGGTGCGCGACTGTCTGGTCGAGGCCATGGACGCGGCCGGCTTGCGCGGGGTGCTGGAAGGGCTGGCGAGCGGTGCGATCGAGGCCGTCGCGCGCGAGCGGCCCGAGCCGTCGGTGTTCGCGCACGAGATTCTCAACGCCAACCCCTACGCCTTTTTGGACGACGCGCCGCTCGAAGAGCGCCGAACGCGGGCGGTCAGCATGCGCCGCGGCCTGCCCGCCGTGATCGCCGAACGCATCGGCGGGCTCGATCCGGCCGCGGTCGAAACGGTGGTCGCCGAAGCCCAGCCCGACGCGCGCAACCCCGACGAGCTGCATGATCTCCTGCTCGACGTCGGCGCGCTGCCGGAGGCCTTCGGCCGCGCGCGCGGATTCGGCGATCTCTTCGACGCGCTGGTGGGCGATCGGCGCGCCGCCCGTCTGGAAGGCGAGCCGGTGCATTGGGTGGCCGCCGAGCGGCGCTCGCTGGTCGCGCAGGTCTGGCCGGACCGACGCTTCGTCCCTGACGTCGTCGAGCCGCCGGCGCGGCGCGCGCCGGGCTGGTCCGACGCGGAGGGCGCGCTGTGCGAAATCGTACGCGGTCACCTGCCGCTCTTGGGTCCGACGACGGCCGAGCGAATTTCCGCCCGGCTGGGCGTGCGGCCGGCCGACATCGAAGCGGCGCTGGCCAGGATCGAGATGGAAGGCGGCGTGCTGCAGGGGCGCTTCGTGTCCAGGCTATCCGACGCCGACGCCGACGCCGACGCCGACGCCGATGCCAATGCCGGCGCGGTGCAGTGGTGCGAGCGGCGACTGCTCGCGCGGGTCAACCGCCAGATGCTGGACGGCCTGCGCCGCGAGATCGAGCCGGTCACCGCCGCCGACCTGCTGCGCTTTCTTTTCGGCTGGCAGAGCGTCCGCCCGGGGACCCAGCTACACGGACAGCCTGGGCTGGCCCGGGTCATCGCGCAGCTACAGGGGTTCGAGGCCGCGGCGGGGGCCTGGGAGCGGGAGATCTTGCCGGCTCGTCTGGTTGGGTACGACTCGGCCTGGCTCGACGCGCTCTGCCTGTCGGGCGGCGTGACGTGGGGACGCCTGGCGGCGCGGCCGGCCGGCGGGACACCCAGCCGAGCGGCGCCGATCGCGCTCGTGCGCCGGATCGATCTCCCCTGGTTGCTCGTCCCCGACGGGGACAGCCCCGAAGAAGCCGGTCTTTCGGCGACAGCGCGCGATATCCTGGCCGTCCTCGCGCGCAGCGGCGCGAGCTTCCTGGATGAGATCATCGGCGGAACGCACCGGCTGCGGGCCGAGGTCGAGGACGGCCTTGGCGAGCTGGTCTCGGCCGGCCGCATCACGGGAGACGGATTTTCAGGTTTGCGGGCGTTGATCTCGGCGACGCAGACCCGCGGGGGCGCCCGCACCCGCTGGCACGCGCGCTGGAGCCGACGAACCGGCGGGGCGGTCGGCGCAGGGCGCTGGTCGCTGCTGCGTGCCGGCCTCGGGGCGCAAAAACGGGAAGAACCGACCGACGAAGCCGCGCGGCAGGAGGCAGCCCACCAGGCGGAGAGCCGCACCGAAGCGCTGGCCCGCCAGTACGTCAAAAGGTACGGCGTGGTTTTCCGCGATCTCCTGGCACGCGAGGCCCATGCGCCCGCCTGGCGCGACCTGGTGCGGATCTACCGGCGTCTCGAGATGAGCGGTGAGCTGCGGGGCGGCCGCTTGGTCGGCGGCTTCGTGGGGGAGCAGTTCGCGGCGCCCGAGGCCGTGGCCGCGCTGCGCGCCACCCGCCGCGAAGAGCGGCGGGGCGAGATGGTCCGGCTGTCGGCCTGCGATCCCTTGAACTTGGTGGGTATCGTGACGCCGGGGCCGCGCGCCCAGGCCACCCTGGCCGGAACCGTCGTCTATCGCGACGGCGTTCCGCTGCCGGGCGAAACGCCATCCGTCGACCCGCCCCCGCGGCTGGGCTGGTTGGCTCCCGCCGCCGACCTCGGCTGAACGTTCGAGAACCACCACTCCGACATCCGCTGGGGGGGCGTTGCGCGGAGCACAGCCATTTGTTGCGCCCGAGGTAATAGGGTGGCCCTCCGCCCCACGGGGAACTCCCAGATCCGCAGCGCCGGCGGTTTCATGTACCGGGTGACGCACTGCAACGTCGCTGCACCGCATCGTCCTGCCCGGCTGGCCGTCCTTGAGAACCGCGAAGTGAGCGGCTGAGCTTCACAACCCATCCGGACGGATGGGTTGCATGCCAGACAATCGTTGTGTTGCCTGGGCGACAACATCTGGTGCCGCGACCACCCACCGAGCCCGACTTCCCGCCTCTTTGTGGAAAATAAATGTTGGCTCGATTACTGCTTTGTATGTTCTCGTGTCGAACGGACATCTTGCGAAAACGGCAAACCCCGAGCGATCGGGCGACGCAAAGCCTACGGGACTCTCTGAGTCGGCCGGGCTACCACAAGTGGAGAAAAAACTCAAAATGCGCCAACTCGGAAAACGAACCATCCAAATCAGCCTCGCACTGGGAGCCATCGTGGGCCTGGTGGGCTGCGGGGAAGAAGCCAGCAACGTCCAGACCTCCAGCCCCGAGGACTACGGCCTGTCGTCGATCAACGGCCTCTCGTCCATCAACGGCCTGTCATCGATCAACGGTCTGTCGTCCATCAACGGCCTCTCGTCGATCAACGGCCTCTCGTCCATCAACGGGCTTTCGTCCATCAACGGCCTGTCGTCCATCAACGGCCTCATGACCACCGTCGCCGGTCGCAAGACCACCTCGTACATCGTGCGTTGCGCGTTGGCCGCGGGCGACACGCTCATCAAACAGGACCAGAACGGCACCAACTACACCTTTGCCGGCGCCATGGGGCTCTGCCCCGCCTGGAAGAACGGCGGCGTCGAGAACAGCGGCACCTGCCAGGAGCTGGTGTCCGCCTGCATGATGGCCCACGTCAACACCGCCGGCGTCCACATCCCGCTCTGGCTCGACTCGTCGGCGCCGGCCATCGGCTGGGGCCTGAGCACGGCCTTCCCCTACCAGGAGGGCACCTTCTTCGGCAACATCATCGCCACTGGCCGCCTGACCGACACCGGCAAGCCGAACGTCAGCGGTCCGGCCGCCTACTACTGCGACGGCGACGGCTTCGCCGCCGGTTCCGGTGGTGAGGTCGCTGGCCGCCTCGGCGCCGGCTCGTCCAACGCGCCCTACATGAACCCCTTCGGTAACAGCACGCTCTGCAAGAACAGCTCGGGATCGATCATGCAATGGAGCTCCGGCTCAGTGGGCGCCAATGGGACCATCAAGGATCCCGACGGCTACAGCACGCTCAACACCGGCTCGGGCGTATGGAACAACGCCATCACCGTGTGGCGCAACGCCAACTACACGCCGGTCTTCGACCCGTCTTACAGGTACGTCATCTACACCCTGCTGACCCGCACCAACCCGATGGTCCTCGACTCGGGGGTCAGCCCGGCGGTTCAGCAGGCTATGTCGGCCAACCTGCCCAGCTCGCAGATGCTCCTGACCGCCGTCGGATCCAACTGGACCATCGCGATGAACAGCGCCCCGAACAAGTGCCTCGACGCGGGCACCGCCGCCACCAAGTCGACCGTCTCCTTCAAGGCTTGCAACGGCGCGGCCTCGCAACATTGGACCATCACGACGCTCGGCAACTCCTACGGCTCCTTCGAGATCCAAAACGCCGCAACGGGGAACGCCCTCAACGTGATGAATCCAGGCTCGAGCAGCCTGCAGAAGAACGCCGGCGTCGGCTTCGACGTCGAGCCCTACGCCGCCTGGAGCAGTCAGCAGTTCCGCATCCAGGTCGTCGCGACCGTCAACTAAACCCGACCCAACGGGGCTCTCTCCCGGCCGGCTCGCTTCTGCGGGCCGGCCGTTTTCATTGGGAGGCCTCGGCTCGGTGTCGCGGTCCTTTTTTCAAACCACGCGCGGCTCGATGGGCACGTAGGCGCGCGCGGCCGGCACCGAGACCAGCTCGCCGGCCGGCAGCACCAGCGCGGTGAGCGCCCGGCCGTACACGCAACCGCTGTCGAGCCCGGTCGCGAACGGATGCCGCTGCAGCCCCCGAACGGCGTCGTGCCCGAACACTACGTGCTCCGGCCCGGTCCATAGCGCGCCCCAGGGCCGTCCCTCGACGCGCTTGGATGGACGGCCATCCGCCGTGATGCTCCGCAGGTTCAGCAGATGTTCCCGCTCCTGCTGCTCGATGGCGACGCCCGGCACCAGCCCGCCGTGGACCACCAGGTGCGGGATCCCCGCTCCCGTTTCGCCGAGGCGAAGATAGAGCGGACGGGCCTCCAGCCATACAATATCCTCGCCGCTCAGCGTGTCGGCGATGGCACCGTGCTTCGGTCTTTCGTCGCGCCCGCCATGGACCGCCCGCAGCAGATGGGCATCGTGGTTGCCCAGCACCGCATCGGCGCCCGACTCGCGGGCCCAGCGCACCACGCCGGCTGAGTCGGGACCTTTGGCCACCAGGTCCCCCACCAAGACCACCCGATCGCCTGGTTTCCGCTCGCAGCGCGCCAACAAGGCGTGCAGCTCATCGGAGCAGCCGTGCAGGTCTCCGATGATGATCGTGCGCATGGCCGATCGCCGAACGCCTTCTTAGTCGGCGACCGTGATCTTGTTCATCTTGATCGGCGTGCTCGGCCGATCGCCCCCGTCGCGCGGGGCCTTGGAAATCTTATCGACGATGTCCATTCCCGCGATCACCTTGCCGAACACCGGGTGCTTGGAGGGCCCGGGGGTGAACCAGTCGAGGTAGGGGTTGTCGACGACGTTGATGAAGAACTGGCAGCTCCCACTCTGCGGGCCCTTGTTGGCCATCGAGAGCGTGCCACGGGCGTTCGAGATCTTGGCGCCCGCCGGGTGCTCGTCGGCGATGGTCCCGTTCGGCGAGTCGCCGGTGCCGGCGCGCGGGCTCTTGGGGTCCTTGCTGTGCGGGCAGCCGAACTGGACCATGAATTTGTCGATGACCCGGTGAAAGTGCAGGCCGTCGTAGAAACCGCTCTTGGCGAGCTTGACGAAGTTGCCGGCGGTGATGGGCATCTGGTCGGCCAGAAGCTCGACCTGGATGTCGCCCACGGAGGTGCTCAGCGTCGCGATCGGGTTGGACATGGCGCGGGAGCTTAACGCAATTCCAAGGCCGCGACGACCTGGTCGAGCGTGTCGAACGGCGTGGCTCGGGGGCAGAGGGCGGCCAGCTTGCTGTCCCGCACAGCGAAGACGCGCTCGCAGCTTTCGGCCGCCAGCAGATCGAGCCGCCCGTCGCCCAGATAGACCACCGGCTTTCCCGGGTGCTGGGCCCGCAAACCGGCCACCACGTGGCGCTTGAAATCCTCGCCCGGCGGCAGCGCCAGCCCCGGCGGCAGGGTGACCTCCCAACCCCGACCGTCGAATTTGCCTGCAAAAGACACGATTGGAAGCCCCGGCGGCAGCAGCGCCTCGATATAGAAGCCAAGGCCGTGGCTGAGGACCACGAAGGGCCAACCGCAGGCGCGACAGAAATCGGCCAGCGCCGTGAGCCCGGGACGAAGGCGCGTGTGGGCGCGCGCCTCGGCCAGCAACGTCGCTTCGGGCTGCGCGACGTCGCGGTACCCGCGCGCGATCATCTCGAGCGGCGACATCGCGCCCGCGTAGGTCGGCGGCAGCAGCGCGCCGCGCCAGTCATAGCTCAGGTGGGCGTCCCAAAAGAGCGTCGTGACGTCCTCGATGGTGAGCGTTCCGTCGAAGTCCGAGACGACAATCATGGCGCCGTCCGCGGGCCGAAGGTGGCCACCAGCGGCGCGTGATCGCTGGTGCCGACTTCGCGCTGGCTGACGCAGCTCTGCGCCGCCGCGGCCAGGTCGCCGCTCACCAGGAGGTAATCGATGCGCCACCCGAGGTTGCGTTGACGCAAGTTGCGCCAGGGCGCCCACCAGGTAAAGAGCGCGTCGTTGTCGGGCTCGCGCTCGCGCGCCAGGTCGTGCAGCGCGCCTTCGGACAGGATCCGTTCGAAGACCGCCCGCTCGTCCGGGCGCTGCCCCACCGCCCGCTCGTCGCGATCGCGCGGGTTGACGTCGATGGACGCCCGGGCCACGTTGAGATCGCCGCACAGGATCGTCGCCCTCGGAGACCCGCGCAGTCCGGCCGCATAGGCGGCCATCTCCTCGAGAAACCGCAGCTTGGCCGCGAAGTCCTTGCCGCCGTTCGGCACGTAGATCGACGCCACCAACACGCCGTCGACGACCGTCGCCGCGATGCGGGTCTCGTGATCGAACTCCGGGTGCATGAACAGCGGGCGGTCGGGCGCGATCGCCTGGCGGATGAGCAGCGCCACCCCCGAATAGCCCTTGGTTCCATGCCAGTACGACCAGTAGCCGGGGATGTCGCCGACCGTCTTGGGGATGTGGTCGACGGTGGCCTTGATCTCCTGCAGGCACAGGAGGTCCGGCTGCTCGCGCGCGACGAAGGCCGCGACCTCGTCCTGCCGCGCGCGGATCCCGTTGACGTTCCAGGTGGCGATCTTCATGCTCGTGCCGCGTGATCTACCGTTTCTGTCGCCCGCGGTCACGCGCATGAGCGTCCCCGACGCCGAAGCCGCGCCGGATTCGGCGATCCGCGTGCGCCCGCTCATCGCCGTCATCGCGGCCGGCATCTTCGTCACCGGGTTCGGCTGGCCGGGGATCATCGGGCGCCTGCCATTCAGCCTGCTCCTCAAAAACCAGCTCCACATGCCGGCCTACAAGGTGGCCGCCTTCTGGGGGATCGCGACCATCGCCTGGTACGTCAAGCCCCTCTTCGGGCTCATCTCCGACGCCTACCCGCTCTTCGGGACACGCCGGCGCGGCTACCTGCTGGCGGGTCCCTTCCTGTGCACGCTGTTCTGGCTGGCCTTCATCATCGTACCGCACGACTACGTCCCATTCGTGATCGTCACGACCCTGCTCAACGTCGCCATGGCAGTCGTGAGCACGGTGGTGGGCGGGCTGCAGGTCGAGACCTCGCAGCGCTACGGCGCGACCGGCCGGCTGGCCTCGCTGCGCACGGCGATCGAGGGGGTGATGAACCTGCTGGGCGGTCCGGTGAGCGGCTGGCTGGCGGTGCGGGCCTTCGGCTGGACCGCCGTCGCGGGCGCCTGCGTTCTGGGCGCCTTCCTACCGGTGGTCGCCATCTTCTATCGCGAGCCCGGAGGCGCGCGGCGGAACGTGGCGGTGTTCGCGTCGGCCCGGCGCCAACTGGCCGTCATCGTTCGCTCGCGCGCGATGTGGGCGGCGACGGGTCTGCTTTTTCTGGTTTACCTGGCGCCCGGATTTCAGACCCCGGTGCTCTACTACCAGCAAGACGTCCTCAAGCTCGACCCGCGCTTCATCGGCTTTCTGCAGCTCCTCGGCGGCGCCGGCGGGATCGTCGGCGCCCTGGCTTACAGTGTGCTCTGCCGGCGTCTACCGCTGCGGGTCTCGCTGACCGCGGGCATCGTGCTCAACGCCGCCAGCACGTTGCTGTACCTGCGCTACGACAGCGCCCGCTCGGCGATGCTCATCGACAGTGTGGCGGCGCTCCTGGGTACCCTGGCCACGCTGCCGCTCTACGATCTGGCGGCCCGCGCCACGCCCACCGGCAGCGAGAGCTTCGGGTTCGCGCTCATGATGAGCGTGCGAAACGTGGCCATCTTCGCGATCTCGGACCCGCTGGGGTCGTACCTCTACGACCACTACCACCTGGGGTTCAAGAATCTGGTCTGGCTCAACGCCGGATCGTCGGCGGCGGTGCTGCTGTTCGTTCCGTTGCTTCCGGCGGTGCTCTTGGCCGCGCGCGAGCAGCCCCGGACGGCCTGACGGCGAGAAATTTGCGGCCGCTGTTAAGATCGCCTTTGTGCCCAGACCGCCGAAACGTTCCCCTCCCACCTTGCCCCTGTCCGCCGGCCTGTGCCTGACCGCCCTGCTGCTCGTCTCGTCGTGCGCCACGCTGCCCTGGCCCGACGAGCCCGGCGTGGCGGTTGAAGTCAGCCGGGCCGCCAACGTCGACGCGGGCGACACTTTCCTGACCGCGCTGACCGAGAAGCGGCGCACGGCCGGCCACCCGGCGCCGCTGGTCGCCCCCCGCTATCAGGCCGACATCCGAACCTTTGCCCTCGACCTGCAGTCCGGAAAGATCTCGGCCGTCACGGCCCAGCGCGCGATCCAGGCTTGGGGACAAACCGCCTACCAGCGGGCCGTCGATCCCTGGATCATCGACTGCGGCGCCGGCAGCAACATGGCGCTCCCCAACAAGCTCGTCAATCAACCGACGTCGGTGATCTCGTATGCGGCGGCGCACTTCCGCCCGCGTTCGATGGCCGCCGAGCAGTGTGCGATCCTGGCCGTCTCGCTGACCGGCAACCAGCCGGTGCAGCTCACGCCCTGATCGCGTGAACGAGCCAGGCTTTTTTAGTCGACGCAGCCGATTCGAGAGCCGTCGATCGCGATCTCGTCCAGCCACATCTCGAACCGCTCGCTGGAGGCCTGGTACTCCTGCCAACCCAGCCAGAGGTTGGTGAACCGCGGCAGCGTGAACGGCAGGCCGGCATTCCCCTGGTGCGGCGTGGTGGAGGTCGTGCCGAGCGACGGATGCTCCACCGCGTCCCACCAGAAGCGGGTCTGGTTGTGCGCCCCGTCGTGCATCCATTCGATGCACAACCACTGGCCGAGCGGGACCGGCGTGGGCGTTCCGTTCGGCCCCGGGTCCCGATCGGCGTTGGTCCAATCGCCCGTTCCGGCGGGATCGGTCAGGCTGTCGGTCCCGACCCCGAATAGATTGGCGCCGCTCTGCAGCTGGCCACTGAGTCGGATCTCACCGCTGACGCCGGTCCCCGAGGCCGCGACGAAGGTCCAGTGCGCATAGCTGAAATTGGTGGCCGACTCGGGCAGCGATTTGAAGTACACGAACGCGCGGCCGAAGTAGGTGTCGTTCGGCTCCGGAAAGGTCTTGCTCTCGCTGACGTACGACAGGCCGTTGCCGGTCTTGGTGACGTGCAACGCGCGGGTGCCGCGGGCCGCCTGCAACGTGTCGATGACCGGCGGGTCGCCGCCGACTTGCCAGGTCGCGGGGTCGAGCGCGCCGCTCTCGAAGTCCTCGCAGAGCTGGACGTGCGCGTCGGCGCAGCGGCTCTGGCCAAAGAACGCGGCGCGGTTGGGCGACAGATCGCGTCCAGCCGCCGCGTGGCCGCTCGCGCCGCATCCCGAGACCGAGATCAGCCCGCCCCCGCCGAGGACCGCGCCAAGGGCGATGGTAGGGGCCGAGATCCGCCGCATCCGACTGGGAATTAGAATCGAACTTGGATCTCGTAGCGCCGATTCTTGGCCTTCTTGGCCGGCGTGTCGTCGGGCGTCACCACCGGGCGATCGGCGCCCATGCCGATCGAGATGATCTCGCGCGGCGAGATGACGCGGGCGACGAGCTCGCGCACCATCACGGCGGCGCGTTTGCCGGACAGCTCCTTGTTGTGCGCCGGCTTGCCGCTCGAGTCGGTGTGGCCGGAGACCTCGAACTTGTAACTGGTCACGCCAGCCACCTTGAGGCGTTTCTTCACGTCGACCAAGGTGGCGGCCAGTTTCTTCACCTTCTTGTCGCAGCCAGGCTCGAGCTCGTCGCTGTCGGTCTTGAAGCTGCATTGGTCCTTGCGCCCCTCGGCCAGTAGTCGGGCGTTGACGTCCTTGAGCGCCTTGTCGCGGGCGGCACCGCCGGCCTTGCCGGCCAGGCTGCCGAGATCGAGCGCCCGGGCCGGACGCGCGAAGGCGAGCGCCAGCGACGAGGCGGCCAGCGCGACGACCAGGAGCGGGCACCGGCGTTTTGCCGGGAGAGTGATTTGGCAGGTCATGGTGCCCGCGACCATAGCGCAAAACGCGCGTCAGCCGCCGAGCGTGAGATCGAGGACCGTCTTGAGTCCGGGCGAGGCCGCGATCAGCGCCGGGATCGCGCTCAGCACGGCGCCGACCGTGCCGCGATCGCCCTGGGTGCCGCCACGCACCAACACGTCGAGCGGTGGGTCACCATCGATGAGGACGCGATCGTGCGGATCGGGCGCGGCAACCGACATCTCGAGATCCAGTTTGACCAGCTCCTGTCCGGCGCGAACACCGACGGCGATCTGGTGCAGGCCAGCCACCCGACCGGCGGCGATGCCGGCCCGGTCGCCGACCACCGGATCGATGGTCGACCGGATCTCGTCGAAGGCCCACCCGAGACCGAGACCGATGAGCGCGACCGACTCGCGCAGGCCCCGGTGACCGAGGCGTCGGGCCGCGACGCCGGCCTGGAACTCCTCGACGGTCAGGCCGGCGCCGACCTTGGCGCGCAGCGGGGCGCGGCGCTTGGCGGCGTCGACCACCCGGAAGACCTGCACGCGATCGACGCGCACGCAGGCGGCGGCCAGCGTTACCGGGAGGCGATCCATCACGAAACCCGGGTTGACCCCGGTCCCGAGCACGCTGATCCCGGCGGCGCGCGCGGTGGCGTCGATGCGGCGCGCGAGATCGGCCGTCGACAGATCGGCGTAGGCCAGATCCTCGCAGGTCGAGATCACATCGACGCCGTGGGCGGCCGCCGCCTCGACGATCGGCAGTATCTCGGCCACGCCCGAACCGGTCAACACCAACGCGACGTCCGCGCCGGCCAGCCCTTCGGCGGCGGTCGCAGCCACCACCACGCCGAGCGAACCGGCGGCGACCGCGACACCCGCCACTTCGCCCGCGTCGCGGCCGGCGAAGGCCGGATCGGCGGTCCCGCTCACCACCAAACCCGGACGCGCGCAGACCGCCTTGAGGACCTCGCGCCCAATGGCGCCCAGGCCGATGACGGCCACCCGCACCAGCGGCCCGCGCTCGGTGGCGCTCACCCGAGCTCCGCCAGATCCTCGCCAAGCTCTTCGAGAAATCCGGACAGCTCCGCCGGCGAGAGCGACTCCAAACGCCGGCGAATACCTTCCAGACCGTCGCGCAGCCGGCCGGCCCTCTGTCGATAATTGCCCAGCGTGTTCTCGAGGCGGCCCGCTTCGACCTCGGAGGCCCGCGGCGCGGCCCCGTTTTCGGTTCGCGCGCCGTGGCCGTTCGGCTGGGCCGCAGCCGCCCGGGCGGCCTCGAGCTCGCCGATCCGCGCGTGAAGATCGTTGCGTTCGCGCTCGAGCTCGGCCAAGCGGCGCTCGGCTTCCGGCGAGACGTCCGGGCTCGCCGCCGCGACCTGGCGCTCGTGCTCGAGCCGCAGCAGCTTCCCTTCCAGCTCGGCCAACCGGGTGCGCCGGCTGCGATCGGCCTCTTCGAAATCCTTGGCGGTCTTGCGCAGGACCGCCGCGTCGCTCCCCGCGCTGGCCGCGCGCTGCTCGGCGGCGGTCACCGCGTCCTCCAGCTCGGCCACCAGCGCCATCTGCTCCGAGACCGCCGCCCGCAGCTCGGTGATCTCCTCGACGTGCGCCGACGAGGCCCGGTGGAAATCCTCCAGCGCCCGCTCGCGGGCCCGACGTGTGGCCTCGGGAGCTTCGCCAGCGACGTGTCCGCTCGGCGCGGGAGCCGAACCCTCGGTCTGCGCGTCGGGACGGGCCACGCCCCCTTGGACCGCGCGCGCGATGGCCTGCCGCAGCTTGTCCTCGAGCTCGGCCAGCCGCCAGACGAGATCCTGCTTCTCACCTTCGAGGCGCGCGATCCGCTCGTCGCGGGCGACCAGCGCCTGTCGCTGCCCGTCGATAGACCGGGCATCGACGACCGAGGCGCGCGCTTCGGCTTCGAAGCGGCTGGCGTCCCGGCGGGCCCGGCCGAGCTCGCTCTCGGCCAACCGCTGTCGTTCGAGCGCGTCGTCCAGCGCCGTCTGCCGCTGCCGCGAGGCCGCGGCGATCTCTTCCAGCCGCTGCTCGGCGGAGGACGCCCGCGCGTCGCTCTCCGACAGCTTGACCCGCAACCGGTCGAGCTCGTCGCGGGCTGCCGGATCCTCGGCCGGCGCCGCCCGAAAACCGGCGGCCAGCCGATCGGCGAT
>DASRLC010000654.1:0-11428 GCA_035648655.1 Polyangia bacterium | reverse complement strand
GGCCACCGCCAGCTTGAGCGCCGCTTCGTCGTCGGGATCGCGGTTCTCCTCGCGCATCCGGGCGCGGGCTTCTTTGCGCAAGACCGCCAGCACCTGGGCGTCGTCGGCCAGCTGCCGGATGCGCGCCGCGCCCAGCGCGTTGTCGGCCATCTCCTGCTCGACCGAGAAATGCGTGCCCGGCAATTCGGCGCGCTTGGGGAAGTAGCCGTCCAGCTCCTCGTCTTCCCACACCTCGCCCGAGCGGTTGCCCGCCACGAAGCAGGTGCTGGTGTGGATGAGCGCCGGCCGCCTCATCCGCTTGGCGAAGGCGATGACGTTCTTGGTCCCCTCGACGTTGGTGCGCAGCGCCGACTCGAGCGGCGGATTGAAGGTGACCCGCCCCGACGAGTTGATGAGGACGTCGATGTCCTGCGCCACCTTCTGGGCGTCGGTCTCGGACAGGCCCAGGTTCGGCTCGGTGATGTCGCCGTCGACGACCACGACCTTTTGCCGCAGCACCGCCGCCAGCCCCTCCTGACCGCCGTACTTGTCGCGCAGCGGATCGAAAGCCGGCGAGGTCACCACGCTCTGCCAAAAACGCGACTCGCTGTCGGTCCCCGACCCGCGCCGTACCATCACGTAGGCGCGCCCGATGTCGGGGTAGCGGTCGAGCAGCATGCTGAGCAGCACCTTCCCGACGAAGCCGGTGCTCCCGAGGACGAACAGGTTTCGGCCCCGGAGGGCTTCGGACGCCGACCAGACAGAGGCTGGTTTGCCGGCAACCGATTTCGGAAGCTCCATTGCGCCCGGGCTTTCTATCGCGCGGGGGTGGAACTTGCCACCCCGCCAGCCCGAAAATTGCGCTCTGCCCGTTCAAGCCCGAGCAAAACTTGATATAATCATCTGATAATACGACCATCGGACTTATAATCCCGTCGGTGGCAATGGCATACAAAGAAATCAGGCCTCCATCTGGGTATGAGGGTTATTTGTCGCGGCGGTCGGCGGCCACGCTGCTTGGCTTCGCCAGCGAGTTCAAGATCCGTCAGCTCGAGAAGGCCGGGCGCCTACGCGCGATCCGCGGCGTGATGGGCTCGGCCTGGTATCCGCGGGCCCAAGTGTTGGCGCTGCGCGACGCCGCCGAGGTCGCCGCGGTCAAGCCGCTACCGGGCCGCTGGTCGGACGCCGCCCTGGTCGCCCACTTGCGGGCGCGAGCCCGGTCGGTGGTCGATCTGGTGGCCGACACCGGCATCTCGATCGCGCGCGCCGAGCGGGTCTACCGATTTTGGCTGACCCACGACGTCCACCCGGTCGCCAACGAAGCCCGCGCCGCCACCGCCCGCCTGGCTGCCCTGGAACGCCGCAGCCCCGATCGCATCGAGCGCGACGACCTGATCCGCCAGCTCCGCGATCCCGACCCGAGCGCGCGCGCGGCCGCCTTCGAGAAGCTCAAGCCCAAACCGGATCCTCCGACCAAGGTTGAATAGTCGCTTCCCGATTGGTGGAGCAACTGGAACGCTCGCGCTCATAATCGGCTGCGGGGCACTTACCCCATCGGCGTAGCCCTCAATTGGCCTCACGAATGCGCTGGACGTCTCAGTCGGCGCGAGGTCCGGGCGCCGCGAGGGTCCAGATGACCGCCGATTCGATCCGAACTGCGTTGGCGGGAATCAGACCGTCCTCGAGATGTCGGCGCACGTTCTGGGCGGCGCTCGACAAGATGGCGCCCGGGCGCTGGATGTCTATGACCTGGGTCGCGTCGGCCGGGAGATCGCCAGCGACCGGGACGATTCGCTCGAAGGGAATCCCGGTGTAGGCGGAGATGACCAGCCGATCCACGTAATTTTCGCCGAGCATCGCGATACGCGCTCGACCTCGGAGCGCGCTGGGCACCGTTTCGAGCCGACGGGCGACTTCAAAGGGGACCCGAAAGTCGAACCCATTGGCGGCGGTACCGACGAAGCGGGCGGCATCGCGGACGAAAACCATCGCGAGGAGAGCGGCCAGGACCGAGGTCGCGATCAGCTTGGCCTGACCATCGACTCGGCGGCGGGCGCGCCTGAGGACTTCATCCACGGCCAGGTCCGCGCCGATGGCGGCATACAGGAGCACGAACACAACCGGCAGGAAGGTCGATCGAAGATTTCCGGGAGAAAATGGGTTCGCGAAAAATATCAGCCCCAGATCGCCGATCAAGAAGCTCAGGATGATGCAGTGAGATCGGCGCCGCTCGGCGCGCGCCAAGGAGAGCGCCAGGCCGAGACCAGCCAACGGAAACAACCCGAGGTTGCCGACCTGCCAGCGGATCTGATGCAAGAAGTCCGCGATCCGTTCGGCGGGCGCACCTTGACGAAGCAGCGTCGTCTCCGGGGCCAACACCCGCGCGAATATCAACCAGCCGATGGCCGCCCCACCATAGCGGACGGCCAAACCGGCCGCCGCCCGCAGCCCAGGTCCGACACCGCTGCGCCGGGTGATTTCGACCAGCTCCGCGACGGCCAGGACGGCCACCAAGATCCAGGCTTCGTAACGGGTGAGGCAGGCCAGGTTGAACGCAATGGCCGCCATCCAACCACGGGGCCGGTTGGTTGGTGGCTGATGGAAAGACAGTCCCGCAAAGATCAGGCCTATGAACAGGACCTCCTGATACGGGACGATCGACAGCGCAACGAACAGGGAATTGCTGGCCATGAGTGTTGCGAAGAGGAGGCCAGCCGAATAGGTGGCCAGTCGCTGGCCCAGCGAGCTGCATGCGACGAGCGTCCCGGCCGACAAGGCCGCAAGCACGAGCCGCAACGCCGTGACATCGGTGGTCAGCTTCCCGACCCCAAAGATCACGAGTTGGAGGAGCGGCAGCCACCGATCCACCAAGAGGTGATCGCGCGCGACGACCCTGCCGTACGGATCGTACCAATACATCACCGGATACCGGTGGATCAGCGCGGCCGACCAGGCCAAGCTGCCCGCCGCTACCAGGAGCGGCAGTGCCGTGCGGAGGCGGCGATGCGGCGTTGGCGGAACCGACCTCGGATCACCGCCCAACGAGAACGTGGAGATACCCATGCCGACGGATCCCCTTTCGCCCCGTTAGAGAATGGTAAAAATCGCCACGTCCGGCGGCGCGTAGAGACGCAGCGGGATCTCGACCGCGCCGATGCCGCGCGAGACGAACAGCGGCAGCCCATCGACGTCGTAGAGGCCAGCCGGCCATTTCCGCCCCAGATGCCCGTGGACCACCACCGGCCCGCTCGGCGCCGCGATCTGGCCGCCGTGCGTATGGCCGCAGAGCATGAGCGCGGCCCCGCGATCGCGCACGAACGGGTAACCTTCCGGCGCGTGGACGACAGCGATGCGGACCGCGGCGTCGCCCGCTTCGGCGAAGGCGCGGTCGGGATCGGGGGTCCCGGTCCACGGGTCGTCCAGGCCCACCAGCGCGACGTCGTCGTGTGGCGGTGGCAGGCGCAGCGCCCGATTGACCAGCACCCGCGCGCCGCCGCGCTCGAGCGCCCGTTCGAGCAGCGCGTGATCGGTCCACAGATCGTGGTTGCCGAGCACCGCGACCTTGGTGGCGGCCGGAACCCGTGCCACCAGGCGCGAGATGAGCTCTGCCTTGGCGGTGGTGGCCTCCAGAAAAACATAGTCGCCGCCCAAGACCAGCACCTCGGGCGCCGCCTCGACCAACCGATCGAAGGCCGCCTCCAGCAGGCGAGGCGGGGTGAGCGGGCCGACGTGCAGGTCGGAGAGAAAGCCGATCCGCAGCGACGGCCGACCCGCGCGCCGCACCGTGATCCGGTGCTCGACCAGATCCACCCGCGCTCGCCCCCAGCGCTCGAGCGCCCGCGCAGGCCAGTCGCCGGCGTAGATCAGGCGCGACACCAGCTCGCGGACGCCGCGCGCGATCGTGAATCCGCGACCTCGGCCCTTTGACCTCAACGACACCTCAACGACCTCGGCCCGGACGAGCGGGTGGGACCAACGTCAGCGGCTGCAGGTCCGCTGGTAGGTGTAGACGTTCTGCGGAACGCCGCTGGCGTCGATGTCGTACAGATCCAGCTCGGTACCGCTCGCGGTGTAGGAATATTGGGCGGTCCCCAGCGACCCACAATTTACCTTCGCCACCGTCCAGACGGATCCCGAGGCGCTCATGCTGGTGTTGAGGCGCAGAATTTGGTCACTGCCGGAAGTCGTCGATTCCGCCTTTTCGTCGGCGGCCCACTCGACGTACGTGCCGCCGGTGTAAAGGGCGATGGTCCGCCGGGTGGTGGGGGCGCCGGACAGCGCCGAGCGGTACCGGACCAACTGGTAGTCACCGTCGATGAGGATCCCGCCGGTCGGGGTCGGGAGCGTGCCACCGTCTTCCTCGACGGCGCCGCCATCGGCCACCGCGAAACGTTCGGGCTTACAGAACGGACCGGTCAAGCAGTCGATGACCTCGGTACCGCCGTCCGATACCTGCTGGAGCCGGTTGCAGTCGTCATCGTCGTTGGCGATTGTCGACGGGCTACCGGCCGCGTCGGCCGAAGCGTCTTTGTTCAGAGGATCGGCCGGAGGCACCGTCACCGCGCAGAACGGCAGGCCGTCCCCGCCGATCGCGCCGGTCGCACCCGCGTCCGGACACATGAGCCGTGCCGCGCCGGTTCCGGCGGTTCCGGCGCTGCCGCTGGACCCGCCGCTCTCGGGCATTCCAGAGGCCGAGTGACATCCCACGGCGGCCCCCATCAACAGGGCGACCACGACCACGCGCACCATCACTACTCCATGTCCGCCATGACGATCGGCGGGTGGTGCATCATGGTGATCTCGGGCGACGGGCCGACGAAGCTCTTGGCCATCGCGATGGCTTCGGTCAGCGACTCCGAACGCTCCCAGCCCAGAATCTTCGGCACGTGCGCGTTCTCGGCGCCGGCCACGATCACCTTGCCGATGTGCTGCCGCCCGTTCTCGCCCCAGTACCACATGAAGAAGGGGTGCGCGCCGTGGTAGGCGTTTCCCCGTCGATACATCTCGATATAGCTGGGATTCTTAGCGAACTCCTCCTCGTACTTGTGGCGCAGCTTCATCGCGTCGCGCGTCTCGGGGAGCAGCCGGTTGAAGAACTCGATGTAGGACGGATGGTGGTTGTGGTCGAACTCGTCGTAGCAGGGGTGGGTCAGGATCAGGACCCCGCCCTTCTTGAGGATCGGCTTGCCGCGATAGAAATTGTGGAAGTAGCCCAGCCCCATCACCTGCACCAGGATCGGGTTCAGGATCGAGTTCACGTTGTACGGCGACACGAACGGCACCGGGCAAATGAGCACGTCGGCCTGGCCGCGCACGTGCACCGCGTATTGGTCCCAGCAGCGCTGCAGGATCTTCTCGTGCACCGGCTCGGTCTTGCCGGCGTGGCAGGCGATCATCTGGTACTGGGCCGGGATGGACTGGAACAGCTTGCGCTTGGCGCCGCGGGGCATCTTCGACAGCGTCCAGCGCATGGCCTCGAACTTGAGGCGGTCGATCTCGGTGAACTCGTCCTCGTTCTTCGACAGGAACGCGGTGGCACCGGCGTAGATCCGGTTGTTGAGCGCCGTCTCGATGTGGAAGACGTTCATGTGCCGGTCGACCAGCGCGCCCTGGCGCTCGACCTTGGTGTTGAGCATCGACCGCTTGGGGTCCATGTAGCTGTCGGAGGCGCGGATGGTCTCCGGCTCGTGGTGCGGTCGCAAGCTCTCGTAGTCGCACAGACCGACCGCCACCGACTTGTGCCCACCGTCCATCGGGACCAGGTTGATGTTGACGTAGATGACCAGGTCGCTCTCGACCGCGCGGCGGTTGATGTTGACGCTCTCGCCGTGGTCGGTCTTGCCCAGGTGAACGATCCCGTCGGGATCCTCGGCGTCGTGGTTGTAGTAGCGGTCGGGATAAAACGCGTTGTGGATCTTGGAGCCCACCATCCGCTTCATCTCGGGCTCGGACAGCCGACGGTGGAGCGAGTTGGCGATCACGATGTGCACATCGTCGACACCGTTGGCGTCGAGCAGCTCGAGCACGATCTCGATGATGGTCTGCCGGATGTCGGGGGTGGTCATCGGCGGCAGCGGCAGGCTGATGTCGTCGACCGCGATGGTCACCCGCATCCCGGGGGCCAGGAGGGCGTAGAGCGGCTCCGAGTCGTGCGGGTGGTTGAGGGCGTAGCGAACCGCCGCCCCCGGGTTGGCCAGCCCCTCGATGGGCGGTTTGGGATAGATGACCCGCGTCCCGATGGGCAGATCCTCGAGCAGCAAGTCTTCGCCCGAAAACAGGATCCGGGGCGCCGAGTCGCCGTCGATGTAGACGACCTGGTCGTCCTCTTTGTTCCGGGGAACCGGTCCGCGAATGACTTTGGGGGCTCGTTCTCTCATGACGGGGGGACCGCCCGGCGCGCCTGCGCCTGTCGGCTCCTCGTGCGCGATCCTGCGCCTCTGCGTCCCCCCGCACCCCCGCTTGCCGTTCCGGCGAAGCCGGCCCGGAAAGCCGACTCTGTACGTTTTGGTTGGCTATTCATCGAAGATCCAAAATGGGCCAGTCGTGCTGGAGCGCGGTGTTTCGCAGCCGCAGGTCGGGGTTGACGGCCGTGGGGTGGCCGACCACCGAGAGCATGGGCAGATCACTCATGCTGTCGCTGTAGCCGTAGCAGTCGGACAAATTCAGCTTTTCTTTCTCGGCATAGATTCGCATCCAGCTGGCTTTGGAGGCGGCGGCGATCACCGGCGGCAACAGCCGCCCGGTGGCGTATCCGTCGACGAACTCCAACCGGTTGGTCACATATTCGTCGATTTTTAGATGCCTGGCGAGCGGCTGCACCGTCAGGTCGAGGGCCCCGGTCACCAACACCTGGCGCAGCCCCAGTTGACGCGACTTGTCGATGAGCTCGTAGGCGCCCGGAAATATCGAGGGTTTGAGGACGGTGTCGAACAGCTCCTGCGACAGACAGCGCAGGCGGTCTTCGGACTCGCCCTTGTAGCGGATGAAGAAGATGTCGTTGAAGAGGCGCCGGTTGAAGAAGTCGGTCGCCATGAAGAGCGGCACGCTGGAAAGCGTGGCCACCGTCTTGGTCAGGCTCTTGAGGATCCCCTGCTGGTTGCGCGCGCTGAAGGCGAACGCGTGCACCAGGTTGGTACGAACCAGGGTCCCATCCAGATCGTAAAAGGCAGCGGCGGCCATAGGAAAATCGTGCCGGCCCCGTATACCACAGGCATAATGGCGTCGCCGTTCCGATGAGAAGGGTGGTTGGCCGAGAGCTTCTGACCTCCATCCTCAAGGAAGCTACGCCGCCCGATCTGCGGGTGGTCGGGCGGACCCTGTTTCACGCGGCCATCGTGGGGGTCGCGGCGGGCGTGATGGGGGCCGCCTTCTTCGCCACGCTCGAGGTGGTGCAGCGCCTGGTGCTCGAGGATCTGGGCGGGTATCGACCGCTGCGGGCCAACGGCGAGACCTTCCTGCCCGAGATCATCCACGCCATTCATTTTCGGCCCTGGCTGCTGGCGTTGCTGCCCGCCTTCGGCGCGCTGTGCAGCGGCCTCATCTCCGAGCTGGCGCCCGAGACCCGCGGCGGCGGCGGGGACGCCATGATCGAGGCCTTTCACCGCCATGACGCCCACATCCGCAAACGCGTCTCGTGGGTCAAGGCGTTCTCGTCGATCTTCACGCTCGGGACGGGCGGCTCGGGCGGGCGCGAGGGGCCGACCATGCAAATCGGCGGCGCGCTCGGCTCGCTGTGCGGCCGCCTCCTGCGGGTCGACGTCGCCGAGCGGCGCATCCTGATGGTGGCGGGTGTGGCGGCCGGGATCGCGGCCGTGTTCCGGACCCCGCTCGGCGCGGCGCTGTTGGCCGTCGAGGTGCTGTACCGCGACGACTTCGAGTCCGACGCGCTCATTCCGGCGGTCCTGGCCAGCGTCACCGCCTACTCGGTCGTCATCTCGATCTTCGGCGAGACAACCCTCTTCGCTCACCCGGGGCGCTTCCCTTTCGTCATTAAGCACCTGTGGCTCTACGGCGTGCTGGCGCTCTTGGTGTCGGTCCTGGCGGCGCTGTTTCTCACCTCGCTGCGCGGCGTCCAGAAGCTGACCGCCAAGCTGACCGGGGTGCCGACCTGGGCGCGGCCCGCGCTGGGCGGGCTGGCGCTGGGCATCTTTTGCGTGCCGATCATCGGCTTCGTGGGCTGGCGCCTGGCGCAACCGGGTCAGGGGCTCGGCCTGCTGGGTGGCGGCTACGGCGCGGTGCAGGTGGCGATCAGCGGTGCCGACTGGCTCCCGATCGGGTGGGCCGGCGCCGCGCTGCTGCTGTTCTTATGCCTGGCCAAGATCGTGTCGGCCTCGCTCACCATCGGGACCGGCGGCAGCGCCGGCGACTTCGCCCCCGCGCTGGTGATCGGCGGTCTCTTCGGCGGCGCTTTCGGGCGCGTCGCGCAGCTCTTGCTCCACGATCCCCGCATCGATCCGGGCGCCTTCGCGCTGGTGGCGATGGGCACCTTTTACGGCGGCATCGCCCACACGCCGCTGTCCTCGTTGGTTTTGGTCTGCGAGCTGGCGGGGAGCTACGACCTGCTGGTGCCGCTCATGCTGGCGGAGGGGATCGCCTTCATCGCGCTGCGCGGCAAGTCGCTCTACCACGCGCAGGTGAAAACCCAGCGCGAGTCGCCCGTGCACCAGCATCCGGTCACCCCGGATCTGCTGCGCACGACCCGGGTGGCGACCATCATGCGGATGATCTCGGTCAGCGGCATCCCGATCGCGGCGCGCGAGTTCTCGGTCGGGGTGGGCGCCGATCTGCGCACCGCCGCCGAGACGATGCTCAACAACAAGCTGCGCGAGATTCAGGTCACCGACGCCGAGGGGAACGTGGTCGGCCTGCTCGACGAGGCCGACATTTCGCGTTTTTACCTGGACGCGGGGAGCAAACCGCCGGCGCCCCCCAGCGGGACCCCGGCCTGACGGGGCCGATTACCAGCCCAGCACCTCGACGGGCGTCGGGCTGTTCTCCGTTTGACCGTCGCCCAGCTCCCCGAAGTTGTCGTCCCCCCAACACCAGACCGACCCGTCGCTCATGAGCGCGCAGGTGTGGCTGTAGCCGGACGAGACCGAGGTCGGTGTTCCGACGAACCCCGTCACTTGAGCGGGCGTCGCGAAGGACAGCGTCGAGGACGGCTGGCCGGCCTGCCCCTCGCCGTTGCCGCCCCAACAATAGAGAGCTCCGTTGTGCAGAATCGCGCAAACGGTCTCGGCGCCCGCCGAAATGACGGTGGGCGTCGACGGCAGGCCGGTGATCTTGACGGGATTTGGATCGAACTCGATGGGCGCCCCCGGGCCGAGCGCGTCCTCGCTGTCGTCCCCCCAGCAGTAGGCCGCGCCGTCACTTCCGATGGCACAGGCCAGATAGCCGAACGTTCCGGCGGATACGTTCAAGGCCGAAACGCCCACTCCGACGTACTGGATCAACGTGGTGGGTGAGGTCGAACCGTTGCCCAGCTGGCCGGATTCGCTCCCGCCCCACGACGCAATGAGCCCGTCGTTGCTGTTGAACGCATAGCTGGACTCTTCGTTGGCCGCCACCGAGGTGATCTTGCCAGTCACACCCGCCGCCTGAACCGGCAGGTTGACCCCGTCGGGCGAGGTGGTGGTCGCGGTGCCGGTCCCCAGCTGGGCGGCGCCGTTGTCACCCCAGCACCAGACGGAGGCCTGATTGACGGCCGCGCAGACGTGATAGTAGCCGGCCCCGATCGCGGTCACGGGGCTTCCCAAGCTCTTCACCTTGGCGGGCGCGTACCCGGCCGGGCCGCTCAACGTCGAGAACATCCCGTTGCCGAGCTCGCCCGCCCCGTCGTTCCCCCAACACCAGACGGATCCGTCGCTCAGCAGCGCGCACCCGAAATCGGCCCCCAGCGCGAGCGCCGTCGCGGCCGCGGGGAGACCAGTGACCTGGACCGGGACCAGGCCGCTCGCGGCGCTGCTCCCGGTGCCCAGCTGTTCGTTGAAGTTGACGCCCCAGCACCGCACCGTCCCGTCGTGGAGAATCGCGCACGAGAACTCGGTGCCGGCCGCCACCACGATGGCCGCCTGGTGGCAGCTCCCGCCGCCGCAAAAGTAGCTCGGCAAGCAGTCGCTGTCGGACGTGCAGCTCGTCTTGCAGGCGGTGGCCGAGCAGACGAGCTCGTTCGGGCAGACCTGCGGCGCGGGCGCCACGCACGATCCTGCGCTGCAGCTGCTCGGGCCGACCAGGCTGGTTCCCGAGCAGGTCGGACCGGCACAGGAGGTGGTCGGAAAAACGCAGGCCCCCGCCGAACCGCACGAGCCGGCACAACTTCCCGACCCGCCGCAGGCCGGATGGTTGCTGTGGGGTGCGACGCCGGCGGCCAGGTTCGTGCACGTTCCCTGCAATCCCGGCAGATCGCAAGCCACACAGGCGCCGGTGCACGCGCTGTTGCAACAGTAGCCGTCGGGCGAGCAGGTCGTTCCGCCGACGCAGCCAGCCGCCACCGTGTTGCAGGTCTGTCCCTGCTTACTCTTGCAAGCGCCGCTGGCGTCGCAGGTGCCGATGCAACGGCCGTTGGGGTCGGCCTCGTTGGTGGCGGCGACGCAGGTGTGCGTGCTGGTGCTGCAGGTCATGCAGTTCCCCGTGCAGTCGCCGTTCGTGCAGCATCCGCCGGTCGGGATACAAGTCGTCGTCCCGCCGGCCGTGCACGACTTCATGTTGGCCGGACAATTGTAATTGCAGGTGTTGGTCCCCGAATCGCAGGTTCCCACTTGCCCCCCCGCCATGGTGGGGCAGTCGCTGTTGGTGCAGCAGCCCGTGGACGGGATGCAGATCATCGCGCTCGGGCAGCTCTTGGTCGTGGTGCCGCCGCAGGTGTAGCCGCAGGTCGTCCCGTTGCAGGTCGCGGTTGCCCCCGCGGGCGGCACGCACGCCGTGCAGGACGTACCGCAGCCCTGAATCGACGTGTTGGCCACGCAGGTCTCGCCGCAGACATGCTGCCCCGACGGACAGGTGAAGCCACAGCTCGTGCCATCGCAGGTCGCGGTCGCTCCCGAGGGCGGCACGCACGCCATGCAAGACGTCGTGCCGCAGCTCTGGATCGAGGTGTTGGCCACGCAGGTTCCCGAGCAGTTGTGCTGCGTCGAGGAACAGACCACCGGACCGCCGCCGGCCCCGGTGGTGCCCGCGCCGCCGGCCTTCCCGCCGCTGCCGGTCGCGCCGGCGCTGCCGGTCGTACCCCCGCTGCCGGTCGTGCCGGCGCTGCCGGTCGCGCCGGCGCTGCCGGTCGCGCCGGCGCTGCCGGTCGTGCCGGCGCTGCCGGCGCTGCCGGTCGTACCCCCGCTGCCGCCGTTGCCGGTACCCCCATCGCCTGCGCCACCCGCCGCACCCGCGGAGCCGCTGGTCCCTGCGTGCCCCCCTGCTCCGGTGGTTCCAGCCTGCCCTGCCGCGCCACCCTTTCCAC
>DASRLC010000653.1:0-9724 GCA_035648655.1 Polyangia bacterium | reverse complement strand
GTCCGGTTGTTGTCGAGCCAGATCTCCGGATCCTCGAGAAAGAGCGTCAGCCGACTCCAGATGCCGAGCGTGTAGCGGATTGCGCTGCCCAGTGTCGTGGTCTTCAGCCTATCTCGGGCGGCCGAGGGGGCGCCCAAAGTCGACGATACGAAGTGGCAGGCTGAGGTTAAAAAAGGAGTTCTCAGCGCGGAGCTCTTCGGGCGACACGTCTCCTTGCTCCAGACGGCGCCTATCCTCGTCTCGTGAACGCTGCTTCTCCAGCGCTCGCTTAGCCAAACTATGGCGTGTTCTGCCCATCCCGGACCTTCCTACAGCGAGCGTACCGTACCCAATGTAGTCGCGCACGGGCACGTCAACGACGCTCAGCCCGAGCCTTTTACGCAGGATTTCACGGTCCGGCTCGCTGGAGCCGGCGCCGCGATACTCGGCGATCAGTTCCCGAACCTCGGCCCGTGAGAGCTTGCGACGTAGCCAGCGCTTCGCAACAACATCTCCGCGGACCAGGATCTCGCGCACGATGGCGTGTCGGTCGTCCCGGTTCGCCCAGCGAAGGGCTTTCGGGTCGTACGTCTTCAGAAGCCGCTGGACCGCGATCGGCGCCTCGGCGGCCGTCAGACTCTCGGCGGCCCTCAGCCACCGGGCCTGAGCAGCACGCCGTGCCACGTTCCGCCGCTCGGCGCCGGTGAGACCTTTCCATCGAGCTACTCCCGCCTCGCGGGCGATCTCGCGCCGCCGGCGAGCCGGCAAGGCCGCCGCTCGGGCCAGGCCCCCCTTTGCCCCTCCAAGCTTACCGAGGGCTACGGCATGAGGGTTCTTCATGACCAGAGAGTATAGCATACTCGCTCAAGCTCGCATACGGCCCGCCTCTATCGAGCCCCCCGCTTACCGCCACCACCCGATCGCCTCAGGACGCGAACCGACTCCCAGACTGCCACGCCGGCTAGCATCACGATGAAGCACGCGTCCACCGCGAGACCGCTCAAGGACAAAGGCCACATGCTCTCGACTACACCACCGACCGCACCATGACTCCACTTGTAATCGCTCTGGCCGCTGCCGTCGTCACCCTGACGCCGGGCGCGCGTCCCGCGCGCATCGTGCGGGTCATCGACGGAGACACGGTCGTCGTGGCTGGCGCGAACCTCGCACCCACGAAGATCCGACTCCTCGGCATCGACTGCCCCGAGACCCACGCCAACGAGAAATGCCTTCGAGACGAGCGCGACGGCCGGGGCAGTTGCCGTGACCAACTACCGCGCGGAGCCCTGGCAAAAACGAGAGCGCTGCAGCTGCTCGAGCGCCGGTCCGTGTTCCTCGAGCCGAAATATCCTGGCCGTGAATTCGAGCTCGATCCCTACAACCGCGTCCTCGCGTACATCCGCCTCGACGACGGACGCGACTTTGGTCTGGTCCTTGTGACCGACGGGCTTTGCGAAGACTTCAGCTGGAAGTATCCGCACCCCCGATCGGCCGAGTACCTGCGCGCACAGCAACAAGCAGCGCGCCGACACCCTCGTCACCACTGAGCCGAAGCCGCTGGGGCCACCAGCCGCGCGTGATCGACCATCGAGGCGATCGGGTGAGGCGCGGCCGCTAACCCACGTCTTCCTCCTGGTTCTGCGTCTGGCGTCGGGCACCAGGGGTGCGCTCTATCCGGCGCCTCGGAGCAAACCCGCTTCGCGGGCGCTGGACTCTGCTTTTCCGGCTCCCCCCGCTGCGCGGGTCCCCCCCAAAAAAGCGTCCCGCGTCCCCGAGGAGCCGGGCGCACCCCTCGCTCGGTGCCCCGACGCCAGACGCAGAACCAGGAGGACACCCATGGAAGCTGAGAACCGCACCGCACCCGCCGTCACCTCGAGCGAGCTCATCACCACGTCTTCGACCGGCCCCCGAGGGCCCGTTCCGGCCCTCTCGCCCCCTCAGGGGGGGCGTTCACCGACCCGCCCCTCAACCTCCGCAGCATCCGGGGGGAGGCCGGGAGGGCGGTCACTCCGCCCGTTCCGCGCTGGCGCGTCGGAGGAGATCATCAGTGCGATCCAAACCCTGCGGGCGGTCCGCGGGAAGCTCCGAGGCGTTGGGGCGAAGCGAGCTGCCGCCGCTGTGGCGCGGGCTCTCAAGTCCGTCGAAGGGGCGCTCCGCCACGCGAGCCGCATCCAGGACGTAGCTGGGAGGGCGTCGTGAGCTGCCGGGTGGTCATCGAGCTGAAGCTGAGGGGGACTGAGGAGGACGCGTTTCGGGTGATCGACAACCTGCTCGACGCGGGCGTGGTCCAGGACGCGATCAACGAGGCTGCGACCGATCTCGGCCTCGCCCTGGTCGTGACGTCGGCCGTGAGCGTTCTCGTAGCCAAGAAGGGTAGGCACTGAGATGCAACGAACGGCAGAGGAGTTCGTCCACCAGCTCCCGGGCGGCCGCTGGTTCGTGGGTGACTTCCTGCGCACCGACGAAAAGGGAGAGACGGTCTATCTCGTCGAGCTGGGTCGCCTGGCCGTGGCCGTCGAGCTGGCCACCGCGGCGATCGTACCTCTCACCCACCTGCCGAGCGCTCGCCGCATCCGAACCTATGCCCGCAAGTCGAGCGCGAAGCGAGCGGCGCAGCAGATGATCGAACGGGTGCTCGGCAGGGGTGACTCATGAGCGCCACTGTTCTGTTTCGTACGAAACAGATGGACTCGAAGGCGATGGAAGGGACACGCAGCCCGACGAAAGTGCAGTTCACCGCCTACGAGCAGATGTTCGGGTTCTTCAACCGGCGTCTCTTCGGGGGACGGTTGCCGGCCTGTCTCCTCAACTTCTCTCGCAAGTCGAAGACCAACGGCTTTTTCGCCCCCGAGCGCTGGCAGCACGAAGACGCGAAGGAGGTCCGGCACGAGATTTCGCTAAACCCGGGCTCCCTTCGAACCCGCAAGCCGATCGAGGTGGCTTCGACGCTCGTCCACGAAATGGTTCACCTGTGGCAACAGGAATTCGGGCGCCCAAGCCGGACCGGCTATCACAACGCCGAATGGGCCGCGAAGATGGACGAGGTTGGTCTGACGCCGAGCTCGACGGCCGCCCCCGGCGGCGATCGAGTCGGCCAGGCGGTCACGCACTATATCGCGACGGGCGGGCGGTTCGCGCAGGCCTTCGCTGCGATGCCTTCGAAGTTTCTGCTGCCCTGGTCGTGCGAGGAGCCGGAGGAGGGGCAGAAGAAGAAGCCGGCAAGCCGCAACAAGGTCAAGTACACCTGCACCGGGTGCGCCACGAATGTCTGGGGCAAGCCGGGCCTCGCGGTGGTGTGCGGCGACTGCGAAGAGGCCTTCGAGGAGGGAACATGAAGGCAGGCCGGGAAGGGGCAGACGGCCGCCGGCCGAAGTGTCTAGGGCGCCTTGACACTTCCGCCTCGGCGGGTAGGATTAGACAGTGAAGGCGCGCGAGTTGAGGCGGATCCTCAAGCAGCACGCCTGCCTGGAGGTGCGACAGAAGGGGTCACATATAAGGGTCGAGTGCGCGGAAGGAGGGTGTGTAACGACTGTCCCGGTCCACGCCGGTGAGGATCTCGGGAAGGGTCTGCTGGCGCAGATCGAGCGCGACCTGGAGAGTTGCCTGGGCAAGGGCTGGCTGAAGAAGGGAAGGAAGTGACATGGTGACGAAATACACGGTCGATTACGTGCTCGGTGACGACGGTTGGTGGACTGCGTCGGTCCGCGAGGTTCGGGGTGCGAACACTCAGGGCCGCAGCATCGCGCAGGCACGACGGCGGGTGAGAGAGGCGCTGGGCCTGTTTGTTGAGGACGCGAGAGGGGCTGAGCTGATCGATCACATCCGCATCGACGCCGACACGCGCTCGGTCATCAGAAAGGCCGCGCTGGCGCGTCGGGTGCTGGAGCGGCACCAGAAGAACGTCAGCCAGCTGTCGAGGAACGCCGCGAAGAAGCTCACGGCCCGGATGAGCGTGCGCGATGCGAGCGAAGTCCTCGGGGTGTCACCACAGCGAGTCCAACAGCTCACGTCTTCTTGACCGAACGGCTGGAAGACCAAAATCGCCGGGCACTACAGCTCCCAGCACGGCCCTTTGTCCGACCCGGACGCTCTCGCCGCGGACGAAGCGCGCCGCCGGCCGGCGTGCAGGATCTTGGCCTAACGAACGGCAGCCAGGTCGGCGAGGCGCGGCGTACCGGCGGACCAGCAGCTCCCTTACGACGCCCTGCGCCGACATTTCGCTGCCAGGCGGCCGGGTGGCACATTTTTGGAGTCATTGGCCGAGAACCCCTGTACGGCACCGTCCGTCGAGGGTCCTCCGATGCTTCCGAAGACGTCCAGTCCAACGCACCAACCGAGCCCGCTAGGCCCCGGGGCCATTCCACGCAGCGCCCGCCGGCAGACCGAAGGCTCGGTCCTCTGCTTTCTCGGTTCCTCCCGCGCTGCGGGTCCCTCCCAGAAAGCGGACCTCGGCCGGCGGGAGCTGGCTCCAGGCCCTCCTTTGGGTGCCCCAGCGGGCTCGGAAGGAGCGGACGACATGGACACCACTTCGGCAGCAGCGAATGACACCAGGACGCCAGCGGTGGCGCCCTATGAGCGCTACGCGGCGATCTTCAGCCTCGCGCACGCGGAGACCCACTCGATCGCGGCAGCCCTCGAGCTCGTCGACACCTTTCGAGCACAGGAAGCTCCGTCTGCGGTCCCCGAAGCGGACCTGCCGAGCCGCGTGTTGACGATCTCAGCGGCCCTCTTTTCGGTGCCCATCGACCGCCTTCATCAGCGACTCCGCCACCGGGACGTGACCTCCGCGCGCTACGTAGCCGCGTGGCTCCTCTCTCGCCGTCATTGGGCCAGCACAAAAATCGGCTCCCACCTCGGGCTCGACCACTCCACCGTCCTTCACGGGATTCGTCGAGTCGAGACCACCGACCATCTCCGCACAATCGCCTGCAAGGCCGAGCTGCTCCTCGGGCTCGGCTGAAACGCGCGACCGCTACTCGCGAGCCGCCTACGCGGCGCTCTTCAGCTTCTTCGCGCGGCGCGCCTCTCGAAACTCTTTGATCTTCGCCTTCGGAACGTCCTTGTGCTTCGCGCACACCATCCCGAAGACCGGCGCCGCCGGGTTCTTGCAGCCTGGAACGGGGCAGAGCTGCCGAGGCGCTTTTTTCCGCGGCCGACCGCTCGCCGAAAGGGTTACGACCTGGCCACGTCGACCAGGGCCGCGGCGTCCGCCACCGAGAGCGCCTTCCACCGCCGCCCGCGCCCGATCAAGGGCCTGGCCCTCCACGAGTATGGCGAGCTGCTCGGTGAACTCGGCGACTAGGTTTCGAATCTGCTTGTCCATTTGAGCGGGCATCGTAGCTCACGACTGTACGAATTCTGACGACCAAATCGCCCGGCACGGAGAGCGCCAAGGAATACCTCACGCGCTCGCCTGGTCGCGCCTGCCAGGCCGTTGCGACGGTCCGGATGTTCGATCCGTCTGTCACGACCGCGCAGCGCCCTGTAGCGAACGCGTCTCGGAAGCGTCCGAAGCCCATCGTCTCGCCTCGAATGTTGACCAGGATCTGGTCCGCCTTGGTCATGTACTTCCATCGTGCCGGCTTCACCACCCGCCGGTCTGCACCACGGACAAGGATCCATGCGAGGTCGGTCGGCGCGACGTTGTACCGGGGCTTGTACAGAGCCTCGTCATCGGCCGCGAACTCGGCATTCAGAGCTTCAGCGACGTCGGCGAGGCGTCGCTTTCTAAGCGTATAGCGTGCGCACATCGACCAGCGGTTCCCCCGTTCCGCGTTGCCGCCGGATGCTACCCCCGGTGGCGTCTCCGCAAATATACCGCCATCGTCGCCGTAGCTCACCGATTCAGTCGAACACCAATACCGACGGGGGGAGGGACGACGTCGCCGAAGCCGGACCGGCCTTCGGAAATCCAGGCGACGTCCGGGCTGTCGAGATCTCGATTGAACTCGTAATGCACAGCCTGGGGCCGGCCCGCCTCGTCGACCTTCAGCACCTCCGCTCTCAGAGCCGCGGTCTCAACGACATCGCCAACCCTGAAAGGTGAGGTGCGAACGATTCCAGTCGGGCCAAGTGGGAAGAGAGCCGATTTTTCCTGAACCACATCGACCGAACTCGCGGATGTCCGGATGGCCGCCGTCTGTCCGAACGTGTGGCTTAGGACCAACCAGTGCTTTGGCGCGTCCTCGCGCAAAACGAACGGGGCCGAGAGGGCTGTCAGACCCTGAGTGGCACGGATTACAAGGGCGGTATCGACGGAGCGAGCTCGCTGCGGAACCGTGGTGAACCGCGCGAGGCTTTGGCTCTGATCCTCGACCTCGTCGACCGAGCTTCGGCGCGTCTGGAACGGGGCGGATATGAGATGGACGAACGCAGCCATCGCCGCGACGACGACCACGAGCGAAGGACGGACGGGCGGGCGAAGCCTACGCATCCCCACGTCAAGGAGAACACCAACCGCGCCGCCTATGCCGAGCGCGGCGACGCCCAGAAGGCGGCGCGCAGGCTCGGTGGCCGCGAGCGGGAACAGCGCGAGCACCGACCCGCAAGCGAGCCACCAGCCACCAAGTGGCCTCCCCTGAGACCGTGGTCGACCGGCGGCCCACACAGTGGCCACCACCAGAACACCCGCACCGACCATCAACGTCGCTCGGACGACTTCGGATGCGAACCACGGCGCGGTCGCGTCGGTGCCGAGCCAGGCCGAGCCGAGCAGGGTAGACACCGCTCGCGGCAGAGCCTGCAAGTAGGTCCCAAGATCGCTAGTGGGATCGCGATAGAAGCCAGTCCCCGCGGTGCCGTACCCCAGAATCGCCCGCACGCCAGCGTAGAGGAGGAGCGGACCGACGGCCGGCAGCGCACCGACCACACGGCGACGAAATGGCTCCCCGCGATGGCACAGCTCGAAGGCGATCAGGTAGCCCATGAGGCACAGCGCGTACTCGCCAGTCAGAGCAGCTGCACTGAAGGCGCCGGCGGTCGCCAGTCCCACGGCGCTACGTCTGTCATCGCGCCAGCGCACATAGAGCGCAAGTGCCAAGGCGCCGAAGGTCACACTCAGGAGGACGGTGCGATTCGCCAGCCAGACCAGGGGGATGGCGAGAGTCGGAGAGAGGGCGAAAACCAGCGTCGCGATCCACGCCGCCCGCCTCCCGACGGCGGTTCGATAGAGCACGTGAGCCGCCAGCACAGCCGCCGCCCACCAGAGGAACGAGAAGACGTGTGGGCCGAAGGCCCCGTTGCCGAACAACCGATGATCCACCCACACGAGGAGGCTGGGCAGCGGCCGCAGGAATCTCATGGTCAGATTGGGCTCCGACCACCAGGGGATCACCCCACGATCGAGAAGGGCAGCTCGATTGTCGTCTGCGATCAGATCGTAGAGGTTGAAGGGCCCGCGCCGCAGCGTCAGCGTCCCCTCGATCATCGCCCGCTGCGCGAAATCGTCCAGGGCGAAAGTCGCACGCACGGCAGCACGATTCACAGCTGCCCCTGCCGCCAGGATGCCGATGAGCACGACGCCCGTGGTCCACGACCGACGTGTCATATTCCGCCGCTACGGGGGAAGGAACCGACCGATCTTTCCGGCCTGCTGCTCGGTGAACCAAAGATTGCCATCGGCCCCGCGCGCGATCCCGTAGGGGCTCGCGGGAACGGGAAATTCGGTCACATGGCCGGAGCTATCGATGCGCCCGAGGCTCGAAGCCGCTTGTTCCGTGAACCAGACGTTCATATCGGCACCGAGGGCGAGGGTATAGGGGCCCGCGTTCGCCGTGGTAACGGGGAACTCCGTCCCCGTTCCTGTCGTCGTCATTCGGCCGATCTTGTCGGTGTTCGGTTCGGTAAACCACAGCGCGCCGTCCCCGCCCACGACGATGTTCACCGGACTCGAGGTGGGCGTCGGGATCGGGAATTCAGTGATGGTTTCTGCGGCCGTGATACGCGCGATAGCGCCGATGTCTTCGATGAACCAGCAGTTCCCATCCGGCCCCTGGGTAATCCCCGCGGGCGCCGCGCCCGTCGACAGGGGTACAAAAGAGATGACTCCAGCAGGCGTCGAGATCCCGATTCGATTTTCATTCGCATCGGTGAACCAAATGTCGCCGCCCGGCCCAGCCGTGATCCCGCTCGGAATCGCCAGACCGCCCGACGAGGCCGAGAATTCGGTCACCACTCCGCTCGGTGTAATTCGTCCGATATTGCCTGCGTTCTCCTCTACGAACCAGACGTTGCCGTCCGGGCCCGGCGCGATGCGACCCAGGCCGCTGCCCGTCGAGGGGACCACGAACTCGTTGATGGTTCCCGTCGTGCTGATTCGACGGATCTTGTCGTAGGCGCTGTCGGTGAACCAAAGATTCCCGTCCCCTCCGGCGGTGATGTATCGAGGCCGGGCGCCGGTGTCCTGCAAGGGGAACTCCGTGACTCTGCTCTTGCAGGTGCCGCTGTCGCAGTAAGCGCTCGCAGTGCAAACAGGCGTGCAGGTGGCGCCGCTGCCGGCGGCCCCTCCCGATGATCCTGCCGCTCCGCCAGTGCCCGAGCTCCCAGCGGTGGCGCCGCCGTTTCCCCCGCTCGGATTGCCGCCGGCGCCGCCGGCGACACCACCCGTTCCTCCCGTTGCACCGCTGCCCGCCAGGCCACCAGCACCGGCCGCGGCGCCGCTCCCTGCTTGACCTCCAGCGCCGCCGGCTCCGGCGCCACCGTCGGGTCCGCCACCTAACTGGTTGCGGGTAGGACAGCCCATGATCACGAGAGCCATGGCCAACCAAAGCCGCCCGGGACCCACAGTCGCCTTCACGTTTCGCATGTTCACCGCTCTCCCCCAAGACGTGCCCACTTTTCCGGCGAGGTGGGAAGCGTCTTTCCGATGGCGTTGCAATAGCGCTGGAGCGTCGACACTTTCACATCTCCTCCCGCCTCCAGCTTGCTGACGACGGACGGCGACGTGCGCATCTTTCCCGCTACGACCGTCTGGCTCATTCCGAGACGATCCCGACAAGCTGCGAGAGCGCGACCTATCGCACGTCGTTCCTCGGCCTCCATGACCAAAATGGAGAAGCGCGGGTTCTTCTTCACGCGTCTTCCTACCACTTTAGACACCAAGTTTTTGGCCACGGACTGCAAGCATACGCGCGCAACGGTTATCGTCAACGATATATCGCGCTCGCTATGGGAGGTGAAGCCTGTGTCTGTAATCACGCGCACCGTCCGCGTTGCCCGGCCGCCGTTGGGCATCGTCTAGCAACCTTCTCTGTCCGCGGGGTCCGTCGGGACCGCCGGCGCCGCCGGCGGCAGCCGGGGCGCGCGCTGCGCGCCCCATCAGGCTGGCGGAGCTGCCAGCCAATGCCCTCGCGACCGCTCGGGACCGCCCGACCCTCGGGTCGGGCGCCCTGGCCCCGCGCGCGAGGCCCGGTCGTCTGGGCTCGGTGAACGCGTCCAAGGGTTCCTCCTGCGTCTGGCGTCGGGGCACGGATCGCTCCGCTCGGCGCCCCGGGACGGCCCGCTGCGCGGCTCGGGACCTTGCCTTCTTGGCTCCCCCCGCGGGGACGCGGGTACCCCCCAAGAACGCGGTCCCTCGGTCCCGGGGAGCCGGCTGCGCTCCCCCTCGGGTGCCCCGACGCCAGACGCAGGAGGAACCCAAATGGACACGACCACGAGTTCACCGAGCCCGGACCAGATTGCCTCGAGCGGCTCTTCGAGCCGACAGGACGAACCCCAGGGGCCTGTTCCGGCCCCCTGCCCCCAAGGG
>DASRLC010000652.1:0-16720 GCA_035648655.1 Polyangia bacterium | reverse complement strand
GCGCCCAGGCGCGACTCCACCCGATCGAGTCGCTCGCGCAGCTTCAGGGTCTCGCCGCGCAGCCGCTCTACCTCGTCGTGTAGCCGCCGGGCCTCTTCGGCGGGACGGGCACCGTCTTCCAGCGTGCGGATGGCATCGTTCATCCGGCGTCGCGCCCGCCCATCCAGCTCCGAGGGGATTGCGCCACGCAGGGCCGGGATGGCCTCGACCAGGCCGAGCCGCCCGAGCGCCGCGGCGGATTCGCCCCGCACGCGGAAGTCGCGATCGCGCAGCCGCTCCTCGATCGCTTCGCGCGCGGCGCGCGCCATCCCGGTGCCGCGGGCCAGCTCGGCCAACGCCGCCACCACCGCCCGGTGGGTGGGGAACGCCGCGCCCCGTCGCCAGGCCGCGCGGATGAGCGGCAGCGCGCGCTCGTCGCCGGTCTTGCCCAGCCCTTCGATGGCGCGGCTGGCGATGACGTCCTGGTACGACGGCCGAAGCGCGACGACCGGCAGCACTTCGAGCGCCACCGCGGCGCGCGTGCGCCCGAGCGCGGCGGCGGCCTCGGCCTCGACGAAGTAGCTGGGATCGCCGGCGCGCAGCCGATCGGCCAGGGCCCGACCGGCCGCCTCGTCGCCGATGAACTCGCCGAGCGCGGCCGCCACGGCGCGCCGCACGCGCGGGTGGGGGACAGCCAGCGCGTCGATCAGCAGGTCGCGCGCCCCGTCGCGCCGGGTCTTGCCGAGCGCGCGGGCCGCCGTGGCGCGCACGCCCCAGAAGGCATCTTCGTGCAGGCTGGCGGCCAGCGCCGCCACGCCGGCCGCGTCGGGCAGATCGCCGAGCGCGCGGGCCGCCAGCACCCGATCGATGCCGAGGCGCCCGGCCGCCAGCTGCCGCCGCCAGAGCGCCGCGCTCTTGTCGAGCTTGATCGACTTGAGCAGCACGTCGCCCGGATCGAAGATCACCTGCGTCGGTCGCGCCGGCAGCGGAATTTCGAAGGTGTGGGTGGCTTCGCGGATGACCAGCCGCTCGTCGCGCTCGCGACCTTCGACCTCGAAGCGCAGGATGGTCGAGAGCTCGAAGAGCGGCGTCTCGGGCGTGACGGCCTGCTTCTGCGCCAGCGTCAGCGTGCCGACCCGGCGCTCTTCGTTCCAGCTCCAGCGCCCCTCCAGCTCGGGGTGGCCGGGGCGGGCCACCCAGCGATCGAACAGGCGATCGACGCTGCGTCCGGTGGCCTCTTCGATGGCGCGCGCCAGATCGCGCGTCTCGACCGAGCCGCGGGCGTGTTTGCGCGCGTAGTGCCCGATGGCGCGCCAGAAGGCCACCTCGCCCAGCTCGTGCCGCAGCATGTGCAGGATGCGCCCGCCTTTTTCGTAGAGGTGGGCGTCGAAGAGATTGATGGGCTCTTGATACTGGCGGCAAACCACCGGGCGCTGGTAGCGGTCGGATTCGGCCAGATAGCTGTCGGTGTCGGCCAGCAGCTCGAAGTCGGCCTCGTCGCGCCCCTTGGCGTGCTCGCGCCAGACGTATTCGAAATACGTCGCGAAGCCTTCGTTGAGCCAGGCCTCCGACCATTCGCGGCAGGTCAGCAGATCGCCCCACCACTGGTGGGCCAGCTCGTGCGACACCAGGCCGTCGACGTCGTGGTCCAGCGCCGCGCGCTCGTCGAGCAGCACCAGATCGGTCAGCGTGGTGGCGGAGGTGTTCTCCATGCCGCCGAAGATGAACTCCGGGACCGTGATCTGGCTGTAGCGGGCGTGGGGATAGGGGACCCCGATGCGTTCCGAGAAGTAATCGATCATGGCGGGCGTGCGATCGAAGCTGCGGTGCGCGTCGCCCTCGCGGCCGGGCGCCACGAAGGCGTGCACGTCGACGCCGGTCCGTTCGGCCCGCGCCCGCACCTCGACGAAGGGCCCGGCCACCAGCGTCAGCAGATAAGCCGGTTGCGGGAAGTCGAGCTGGTAGTGCCAGCGCGCGCGGCCGCCCGGCAGATCGATCCGCTCGCGCAAGGCTCCGTTCGAGAGCACGAAGATTCCGGCCGGCACCGTGGCGACGACCTCGCTCGAAAACTTCTCGACCGGCTGGTCGAGGCAGGGCCAGAAGTGCCGCGAGTCGTCGTCCTGACCTTGGCTCCAGCATTGCGCGGGGCGATCGGGGTGCTCGGCGTCGGGGCCGACGAAGTAGAGACCGCGGCGCGGGCGGCAGGTGTAGCGGACGGCGATCTCCAGCGTCGTTCCTTCGGCGGCCGGCTCGGGTAGGACCACGCGCAGGGTCTCGCGGTCGTTATCGAAGGCGGCCGGCAGATCGCCCACCGCGACGCTTTCGACGTCGAGCTCGATGGCGTCGAGGGTCACCGCCGCCACCCGATCGCGGCGCACGGTCACGCTCAAGGTCGCGAGGCCCGAGAGGCGCCGGCCCGCCAGATCGATCTCCCAGTCGAGGCGGACGTGATCGAGCCGCACCGGTCGGTCGCCGAGGAAGTGGGTGGGGGTGCCGGGCTGAAATGGAGCGCGTGGCATGGGCGCGGCCACGTTAAGCGGCCCGCTCGTCCGCCGTCAACCGTGGCGCGGCGGGGCCGGCCGTGGTGAAATCCTGCCCGCGATGAGCCCCCGCGAGCCGGTCCAACGACGTCACCTGCTTCCCGGGGCCACCCCGGCCGAGGTCTACGCCGTCGTGACCGACTTCGACGTCTACCCGCGCCTCTTCCCGGAGATCAAATCGACGCGGGTTCTCGAGACGAGTGGGCCGCGGGTGCGGGTCGAGTTCCGCGCGCAGATCGTGATGCCGATCCGCTACGTGCTCGATCTGGTGTGCGACGCGCAGAAGCACGTGGTCGACTGGACCTTCGTCGAAGGCGAGATCGTGACCGACTCCATCGGCGGCTGGCGGCTGTCCGGCGAGGGGGACGGGACGGCGATCGACTACCGCGTCTCGATCGAGCTCAAGGCGCCGGTGCCGGGGTTCGTGCTACGCAAGGTGACCGACGGTCTGGTGGCGGCTTCGCTGCCCAACATGTTCGCCGCCATCGACCGCGAGGTTCGGCGCCGTCAGGGTTTGGAGACGTCCGGGCTGCCGGCGACGTAAAAACGCAGCTTGCGCGCCGCCCAGGCACCGGCGTAGTCGACGCCGACTCGGGCCGAGGTCGCGCGGCGCGGCGGCCGGCTGCCGTCGTCGGCGACGTAGAAGGCGCCCGGCCGGGTGAGATCGTGGCCGAGATCGCCACGGGTGATCCCCAGCGCGGCGCAGAGCTTTCCGGGCCCGGTGAGCGGGCGCGTGAGCGACGACCGGCTTCGCCCGGCGGCGATCGTCCGCGGGGGAGTTGAACGACCCGCCAAGGGTCCTTTTTTTTGTAGGGGTATAGCGGGGAATCCGGCCAGCGGCGTGGCCGCGCGGATTAGTACGGCGCCCGCCTTGCCGTCTGCCTCGGTCACGAAGTTCATACAGTTGTGCATCCCGTAGATCAGATACACGTACAAAAAGCCGGGCGGTCCGAACATGATGGCGGCCCGCGGCGTGGGGCCGCGGCGGGCGTGCGAGGCGGCGTCGCGCTCACCCAGGTAGGCTTCGACCTCGACGATGCGCGCGATCAGCGTCGCGCCGGCGGGCGTGTGCCGCACCAGAACCTTGCCCAGCAGCTCGCGCGCCACGGCGGTGGTGGGCCGCTCGTAGAACGCGCGCGGCAGTGGGATGGCGGGCACCGTGAAGGGCACCGAGGTGGGCTCGGGGGCGGGCCCGAAGGCGGAGACGGCGCGCGCCACGTCAGTCGGTCAGCAGCAGGCGCCGCCGGTCGACGCCGTCGAGCAGTCGCTCGAACCGCCCATCGGTCTCCAGCGAAGCCAGCAGGCCGGTCGCGGCGTGCCGGTAGCCGTCGCGATCGAGATCGCCCGACACCAGTCGGTAGCGCAAATACAAAAAGGCGGTCTGCGCGACGTCCGAGAGGCAGTAGCGCCGCAACGCCTCGAGCTGGCCGGCGTGGAACAGCCCCTCGACCTGGCTGCCGTCGACGCCGTCTTTCCCCGGCAGCCCGATGGTGCGGGCCGCGCCGTCGAGCGAGGTCATCTTAGCGGCGCCGTGGTCCGAAATCACGTCGCACAGATCGGTGTGCCCCTCCTCGCTGAAGCGATAGCGGTACCCCTCGCCGCGGTAGTACCAGCGGAAGTCGAGGCCGAAGCGCAACGCGCGCAGCGCCAGCACCGGCAGATCGAACCCGCGCCCGTTCCAGGTGACCACCAGCGGCCGCCACTTATCCATGAACTCGGCGAAGTCGCCCATCATGCCCGCCTCGTCCTTGCTCTCGCCGATCGTGCCGATCCGTTTGACGGCCAGCGTGGCGTCCAGCCACATGACGCCGAGGACGATGGGTCGACAGGCGTATAGCGGCGGGAACGGGCGGTCGGAGGCGCCCGGTACGCCCGAAGGCTCCGGCGGATCCCACAGCTCGCGGTCGGGGATGGTCTCGATGTCGAGCACCAGGTAGGTCGGGTCGGTGGTCACGCCGGCATTCTAGCCCGCGCGGCGCATTCGTGATCGCCCAGGCGGCCGTGATAAAAACCCGCCATGCCGTACGGTCTTCTTCGGCTTGGCTTATTGATCGTCGTCGGGGCGGCGGGTGCCGCCGGGTGCGCGCACGTGCCGCCGCCGGTCCAACCCTGGCAGCGCGAGCACCTCGCCAAACGCGCGCTGCGCTTCGACGCCGATCCCCAGGAGGATCGCTTTCGGCAACATTGGTACGGGGCGCGCGAAGGCGCCGACCTCGGCTTCGGTCAACCCGGCGGCGGCTGCGGCTGCAATTGAAGCCCGTCAAGTCCCGGATGGCGCGCCCGAACCGCGCGGGCCACCACCCGATGAGCGACCGCCCGTCCGTCCCCGGCTTCGCCGGGCTGATCATGGCCGCCGCGGCGGCGATGCTGCTCCCGTCCGCCAGGACGCGCGCCGAGGATCGGGTCACGATCCGCGGCGCCTACTTTCGCGAGCCTTCGACGCGCGTCATTCAGCCGATGGTCGAGATCACCAAGGATCTGCCAAACGGCTTCGACCTCGACGCGCATTACCTGGTCGACACCATCACCTCCGCCTCGGCGGCCGCCGGGACCTCCGTCGACAGCATCTTCACCGAGGTGCGCAACGAGGTCGGCCTGGGCGTCGGCAAGAACTGGGACCGGACCCGCGTGTCGCTCAGCTACAAGTACAGCGCCGAGTCCGACTACTGGTCGCACGCGCTGTGGGCGTCGCTGGCGCGCCGTTTTTGGGGAGATACCGCGACGGTCGGCGCCTTCGGCGGCTTCAGTCTCGACTCGGTCGGGTTCCGCGGACGCACGCCCGCCTGCCTGGCGGTCGACGGCTTCTCGTGCCCGCTCGACTCGGTGTTCGCCGGGGTTGCCTATACCCAGATCCTGTCGCCGGTCGCCATCGCACAGGTCGACCTCGACAGCGCGACGCTGTGGGGCTTCCTGGCCAACCCTTACCGCCAGGTGGCGATGGTCGGGTACGAGGTGCTTCCAGAGCGGCGCCTGCGCACCGCGCTCTCCGCCCGGGTGGCCTACTACTTCCCCGAGGCCTCGACCGGTCTGCAGCTTCAATTTCGCTACTACCGCGACTTCTATCCCGGCAGCTTGGGCGGCGCGCCCGATCCATGGGACCTCAGCGCCAGCACCATCGAAGCGCGCATCTACCACCGACTGCGGCGCGATCTCGAGGTGCGCCTGCTCTACCGCCAGTACTTCCAACAGCCGCCGGCCTTCTGGTGCGACGTGGCCTCCAACCCCGGCTGCTCGCCGGCCCAGAGCGCGGCGCCCTGGAACTACGCTTCGGCCGACCCCGCGCTCGGCCCGGTGCGCACCGAATACCCCGAGATCAAGCTGATCTGGGACGCCGATGCGTTGCGCGAGGTGCCGTTCTTTCGCTGGTTTGCGGCCGGCACCTTCGAGATCTCCTACGGCCGCTATATCCAGAACGACGCCTTCGGCAGCGCCCACGTGCTGCAGACCAGCTACTCGATGCCATACTAGGCGGATGGCGATCGACCATCGCGCGGGGCCCGGGCGCTCGCTGCGGCAGGTGCGCGCGGCCCAATTGCGGGGGCGCGCCCGACGCACCGCCATCTTCCAGACGCTGTTGGGGTCGGTGTTCCTGATGGGCGCGCTGGCCTACGCACGCGCGCCGGATCGGCACGCCCAGGTGAGCATCGCCTGGATGGCCGGCCTCCTGGTGCTGTCGACGCTCGACGTGGCGCTCGGCTTGCGGACGCTGGCGCGTCTGCGCCGCCGCGCGACCGGCTGGTGGGTGCTCGGGAGCGCGGCTTGGGGCGCGCTGTCGACGGCGCTGGTCGGCATCCTGCTCCGCGGCTGACGGATGGAAGTCGATCCGCGGGCCATCCTCGTGACCGGCAGCTCGTCGGGGATCGGGCGCGCCACCGCCGAGCGGTTCGCGGCCCGGGGCTGGCGGGTCTTTGCCAGCCTGCGCCGACCCCCATCCGGCGCGGCGCTGCGTGAGCTGGCGGCCGCCAAAGGCTGGCGCCTCACCACCCCGGAGCTGGACGTCACGCGCGCCGACTCGGTGGCCGCCGCCGTCTCTGAGGTCCTGCGCGAGACCGACGGGCGCCTCGACGTGCTGGTCAACGACGCGGGCTACTACGCCTACGGTCCACTCGAGGAGACCTCGCCCGACGAGCTGCGCGCCCAGCTCGAGACCAACGTGATCGGCGTCCACCGCGTCACGCGCGCGGTGTTGCCGGCCATGCGCGCCCGCCGCGATGGAACGATCGTCACCATCGGGTCGTTGTCCGGCCGGGTGGCGCTGCCGATGGTCGGGCCCTATCACGCCTCGAAGTGGGCGCTCGAAGGGATGATCGAAGCCTGGCGGCTCGAGCTGCATCCTTTCGGCGTGCGGGTGGCCCTGATCGAGCCCGGGCCTTTCGAGACGCCGCTTTACAGCAACGAGCGGCCCGCGTCGGCGGCCGAGCGCCCGGACAGCCCCTACGCCGACCTGCTGGCCAGCTACCGGCGCCAGTCGGCCCGGCTCGGCCGGGCGAAAGATCTCGAGCCAGTCATCGACGCCATCGAACGGGCGGCGACCGCCGCCAACCCCCGCTTGCGTTGGCCGGTGGGGCCGACGGCGTTTTCCGCCGGCCGGCTGCGCCCCTTCGTGCCCGACCGCCTCTATGAATGGATCATGCGAATCGCCTTTCGGACGCGCCGGCCGTCGCAGATCGATCGCGCCCGCCACGGCGCTTCCTTGCGGCTATAATCGACTGCGGTGTCGGACAAGCTCACGCGTCGGGAGGTCGAGTTCGTTCTGCGGCGGGCGGCCGAAATCGACACGCAGACACCGGCCGCCTCGGAGCGCAGCAGCGCCGAATCGCTGACCGAAGGCGAGCTGGTTCGCCTGGGCGAAGAGGCGGGCCTGCCGCGGGAGGCGCTCGAGCGCGCGCTCATCGATATGCGGCGCGGCACGCCGATCGAACTGGAGGAGCAGGGGGCGCTCACCAAGACGCTGGGCGCGAGCCGGGTGGTGGTGAGCCGGGTGGTGGGCGCGCCGATCGAGACCGTGCGGCGGGCGGTCGACAAATTTCTGCGCGAGCAGCTCATGACCGTCCGACGGCACCACGGCGATCGGGTCGAATGGGAGCGGGCCCAGGGAATCTGGCCGGGGTTGGTGCGCTCGCTGGATTTCTCCAAGCGCTACGCCTTCGCGCTGGTCAATCGGGTGGAAACCGTCCTCTCCGAGGAAGGGACCGAGCGCGGCGAGACGGCGATCACCTTCAACATCGACCTGACCGAGATGCGGCGCGAGCGGTTCGGTCAGATGGGCCTGCGCGCCGGGATGGCCTTCCTGCTGTTCGGTGTGGGCGGCGCGTTGATGGCGCCCGGCTCGGTGGTCTACGACCTGATGGCGCTGGCCAGCGGTGGCGTCGCGGCGGGCGGGATCTTCGCGCTCGAGCGGCGCCGCTACTTCGAGAGCCGCGGCCGCGTCTCGCTAGCGCCCGAGCGGTTTCTGGATCTGCTTGCGCTGCGCCACAAGCGCAAGATCCCACAGTTGGACGACGCGCAGCCAGACGAATAGCGCGTCAGAACGACGGGGTCGCGAGCCCGTCTTCGTCGACGGGGTTCTTGGGGTTCTTGGGGTGCTTGGCGCCGGCGTGGTGGGCGGCGTGCTTCCTGGAGGCGTCGGTGGCCACCGGGGTGGCGGGCGCGGCGTCCTTGTCCAGCGAGACGTGCAAGGTCCGATCGGCGGTCGGATCGGCCGCCAGCGCGACCTCGCGATAGCCGTTCAGGCGGAACAGGTACTCGGAGATGCTTCCCCCGCGGGGAAGCTGAATCTCGACCGGCACTTCGCCCAGATCGCGATCGTCTTTCTTACGAATGAGGTGCGCTCCCGGAGGGTCGGACTCGAAGCGGATGGTGACGGTCTTCTTCTGCGGAACCAAGGTGGGCGCCGGCGGGGCCGTGACCGCGGGTGTCGGAAGGGCCACGGGCGTCGCCTCGACCTTGAGCTGACCCTTCGGCAGCACCAGCAGGCCGATAACCACCACCGCCGCCGCGACGCCGCCAACGATCATGTAGACGCGCTTGCGCCGTCCCGGCTGCGACAGCGGCCCGTCTATTTCGGAGGTGGCCGACGAGAGGGTCGTGGAGGCCCTCGGTGACAGCGTCTGCGTACCCAGCAAGGCGGTGGCGGGCCGGCCGGTCCGAGCGGGAACCGTGGCCACCTTGAGCTCGCCGATCAGCGCCTGGCGAAACTCTTCCATGGTCTGGAACCGATCGCGCGGCTCCTTGGCCAGCGACTTCATGATGGCCGCGGCCATGTGGTCCGGCGTCCGCGGCACGAAGTCGAGCAGGGAGGGCGGCTCTTCGAGCATGTGCTTGGCGAACAGCTCGCCCACCCCTTCGGCGATGAAGGGGGGCCGGCCGGAGAGCATCTCGAACAGCATGACGCCCAGCGAGTAGATGTCGGTGCGGTGGTCGAGCGTGCCGGAGCCCTTGCACTGCTCGGGCGACATGTAGAGCGGCGTGCCCATCAGCGATCCGGTGCGGGTCTTGACCGACTGGGCGCCGTCGGGCGACGCCAGGATCTTGGCCACCCCGAAGTCGAGGATCTTGACGTGCAGCCCACCGTCGCCTTTGTCGACGAGCTGGACGTTGTGCGGCTTGAGGTCGCGGTGGACGATCCCCTTGGCGTGCGCGGCGCCCAGCGCGCGGCACATCTGGCCGCCGATCTCCTCGACCGCGGCAGGCGCCATCGGGCCTCGGCCGACCGCCTCGCTGAGCGACTCGCCGGTCAGGTACTCCATGATGAAGTACGGCTGGCCGTCGGTGGTCTGGCCGAAGTCCAGAATCTCGACGATGTTCTCTTGGGCGATCATGTGGATGGCGCGCGCCTCGTTGAAGAACCGCGAGACGATGTCGGTATCGCGCGCCAGGACCGCGTGTAGCAGCTTGATGGCGACCTTGCGCCCGATGACCGGGTGTTGGGCCAGATACACTACCCCCATGCCGCCTTCGCCCAGCAGGCTGACGACGCGGTAGTTCCCGATGGTCTGGTTTACGAGGCTGACAGACGGCGCGGTCACGATCGGATTCCCCCTAAGCTAGACCCACCCCAGCCGTGAATTCTAAAGCGGCCGCCCCTAAAAATCGAACTCTGCCGCGATCCCCCCGGCAGAGGCGGTGGCCGTCGGAAAGATTCTAAGTCCGTGATTTGAGGCACTTGTGGAACCGCTGTCGGAGGCCAGGTAGCCCTTATAGAGTAAGTACCCGCCCGCCAGGGCGAAAGCTCCCCCAACGCCGACGAAGACCCACTGCAGCGTCTGATCCCGGTCGCCCTGATCGGTCTTGCTGGCGACGTTGTTTTTGTCCGCCAATGTGAGCGGTTGGGCGCTGGCGCCGTGGCCGTCACACAGGCCAGTGGCCGAGGTCGTGCACGAGAAACGCCGGTATTGGTCGAGCTGGTTGTTGATGTCGCGGACGTCCAGCCCGAACTTCACGGCCAGGCCGGCGGAAGCCACCGTCCCGACCACCGCCACCCAGAAACCGGTGCGCGACAGGGTGTGAGAACCACCATTGTCCGGTTGGTCGGGGAGATCGGCTTGGTGGCGCTGCTCGACCGCTGCGCTCGACTCGGGCTTCGGCACCTCGACCGAGACCGGGCTAAGGCTGAGGGTCAGCGGAAGGCTCTGGCCCGCCGCCAGCGTGAACTCCTGCTTGGTCGTGGTGTAGCCGCTCTTCTCGACGGCGACCTCATGCTTGCCGGGGGCCACGTCGGCCACCACCACCGGATCGCCGCCGGTGACCCCGACCTTGGTTCCGTCCAGGCTCACCGCCGCGCCCGGGAAATTGGCGCGCACCGTGATAGTCCCGTTGCCCTTGCCGCTCAGCTTGGCGAGCCATACCGGCGCCATCTGACGCAGGCTGCTGGCGTCCGAACGCCGTTTCGGGATGGTGTCGGTCTCGAAGCTCTCGACCACCGCCCGGCTGACGTCCAGAAGCTTCAGCGTCACCAGGAAGTCGCTGCCGGACTTCTTGACGTTGCCGAAGATGAGCTTTGAGGCGCCCAGGCTCTTGCCGGCCTGGGACATGCACGCCGGCGCTTCGTCCGGACAGTCGAAGACCAGCTTTACCTCGACCAGATCCTTCCCCTGCAGGAGCTGGTAGTCGCGGGTGGCGGCCACCCGCTGGCGCAGGGCGTCCGTGATGTCGGCGGCCAGGTTGTCCGGGGCGCCGTCCACCGCCTCCAGGCCCAGCACCACGGTGGGGATCTCGCCGGATTCCGCGGCCGCCGTCCGGACCACGGACAGTGAGACCAACAGCAAAAAGATAGTCGGAAGTCCCCGTAAGCGCATGCGGACGCCATTTTTTCCGCATGCTTACGCGCTGTCAATTGCCGACCGTCCCGGAATGCGCGTGGGGGGACGATTTTGGACCTATTTCGACCGGGCTGGGCCGCGTGCTAGCGTAAAAGCGCATGCGCCTCGGTGTTTTTGGCAAGGTGGGGCTCGCCTTCGGGGTGCTCCTGCTGGCGTTCGCCGGAAACGCCACCTTCACTTTGTTGTCGGTTCGGCGCGCCCGCCAGGGGGTGGTGGCCAACGAGGCCTATCTCGAGCTGCAGGGATCGGTCGACGCGGCCTGGAAGTCGCTCAACGACTTCGCGCCTTCGCTCGGACGCGGCGGCGCCCGCTTGGATCCGAACCTGCCGCTCGCGCTGCGCACGGCCCGCAAGGACGTCGACGACGCGCTCGGTACCATCGACCGCTATATCGAGAAGGAGCCGACCTCGTTCCGGCGCGCCGAGTTCGAGGCCTGGCGGCGGCAGATCGCGACCCTGGGCCGGCAGCTCGACGTGCTGGCTGGACAGCTGGGCGCGGCCGCCGAGGCGGTCGATCCCAAAGCCCGCGCCGAGTTCGAGAGCCACTTCGCGACGCTGATCCACGGCCTCAACCGGACGCGCCGGCCGTTGCGGGGCGAAAGTGGGCAGATCGCGCAGCGGCTCTCCGACGACGGCGAGAACGCGCTGTCGATGGCCATCGCGCTCGGCGCGGCGGGGCTGGCGGTGGCGCTGGCGGTTTTCGTCTTTACGCTGCGCACGCTGCGTCCGCTGGGGGTCCTGCGCAAGCGGACGCGCCAGGTGGCGGGCGGTGAGTACGCGCAGCGGACGGGTGTCACCTCGCATGACGAGATCGGCGATCTGGCGCGCGAGTTCGACGCCATGGCCGACGCGATCCAGGAGCGCGAGCGGCGCCTCATCCGCTCGGAGCGGTTGGCCACGGTGGGGCGGATGGCGGCCCAGATCGCCCACGAGGTGCGCAACCCGTTGTCGTCGATCGGCCTCAACGCCGAGCTGCTGGGCGACGAGCTCGCGCCCGGGGCCGACGAGGCCCGCCGCTTGATCGCGTCCATCATCGGGGAGGTCGATCGGCTGGCCGAGATCACCGAGACCTACCTGCGGTTCGCCCGGCTGCCGCGCCCCAAGCTGGAGAGCGAGGACCTGGGCGTCATCGTGCGCTCGGTCATCGATTTTTCGCGCGGCGAGCTGGCGCAGGACGGGATCGCGCTCTCGGTCGACATCGCGCCGGAGCTGCCGGAGCTGCCGGCCGACGAGGCGCAGCTTCGGCAGGCGCTCATCAACCTGGTGCGCAACGCGCGCGAGGCGATGGCCGACTCGCCCGTCAAGCGGCTGGAGATCGGCGTGCGGGCCGACGCGGCGGCGGGACGCCTCACGGTGCAGGTGTCGGACTCCGGCTCGGGGATCGACGGCGGCGATCTGGGAAAGATCTTCGATCCGTTCTTTTCGACCAAGGAGCGCGGGACAGGCCTCGGCCTGGCGCTGGTGCAGCAGATCGTCGTAGACCACGGCGGCCAGATCGAGGTCGAGAGCCAGGCCGGGCGGGGCACCACCTTCACGATCGGCTTTCCGGTGGCGGGGGCGTCAGTGGCCCGCGGCGGCCCGGTGCGCGGCGGCCTGGGAGCGGCGTCCGAGGAGATCGTAAAGGCCGGCCAAGGTCAGGTGCAGCCCGGCGGGATCGGCCGGCTGGAAGGTGAGGGCGCGCTCGAAGGCAGCGGCCGCGTCGGCGATCTTGCCGGTGGCCGCCAGGGCGCGGCCTAGCGCCGCGTGCAGATCGGCGTTGCCCGGATCGATGAAGATCGCGATCGGCGCGAACTCGAGCACGCGCGCCGGCCGGCCGGCCCGCGCTTCGTTGAACACGATCTGCTTGGCGACGGCGTCGTTGTTCGGATCGAGGCGGAAGGCGGCCTCCAGCTCGATGAGCTGATCGGCCACCCGCTCCTGCGAGCCGAGGAGCTCGGCCAGGAGGGCGTGCGGTTCGACCCGCAGCGGATCGAACTCCACCGCCTTGCGCAGGTGCGCCTCGGCCGGCGCCGGTCGTCGGCGGTGAATCTCGGCCAGCGCCAGCCGCACCTGCACGTCGTAGCCGTCATGGGAGATCGGCCCGGCGTCGAGCAATCCCTCGAAGGCCGCCACCGCCGCGTCCGCGTCGCGCCGGGCCAGCGCCAGATCGCCGGCCAGGAAAAGCGTGTCGGCCTGGTCGTCGCCGGTGGGGTGGGGCGCCACGCGCGCCGCCGCCAGCGCGCGCTCGGCGCCCGGCAGATCGCCCGCTTCGAGCGCTGCCAACCCACGCCTCACCAACGCGTTCGCCGACTTGTCGACGCCGCCCCGCGCCGAGGGGCCCTCGTGCCCCCGGCCGGTCAGCGGTCGGGTGAGCGCCGACGGGCTTGGGCCGGTGGCGCCCGCCCTCGGGGGATCTAAAGGCCCCCCCGAGCGTCCCTCACCTAGTAGTAATTGGGCCGGGAGATATTGTTTTTCATAACCGGCGAAGCGCTGTCGGAGGTCGTCCTGGAAGGCGGCGTCGATCTCGGCGGCCGGTCGGCCGGCGAGCAGTTCGAGGACCGCGGCGCCGCGGACGCCGCGCCCGTAGGCTTCGAGTGCGCGCCGGATGGCGGCGAACCCGAAGCGCCGCTCGAGAAAGTCGATGGCCAGCGCCGCCTCGGCGTAGGCGCGGGTCGCCTCGTCGCCGTTGCGCGCAGCGACGAAGCCGTTCGACAAGGCGGCCAGCGTCGGCAGCTCACCGCGCCGCCAGGCGCCGTAGACGGCCAGGTCGTCGTGGCGGGTCCATTCCGGCCGGATGTGCGACGTTTCGACCTCGGAGAGCCCCTCGGTGAACCAGCGCGGCACGCGCGAGCGCGACAGCTCGATGGCGAACACGTGCGCCATCTCGTGGGAGAGGACCATCCCCCAGTTGAAGGCGTGGTTGGTCGGCGCCTGCGAGGTGATCACGCGCCCGAAGCAGACCCCCGATACGCCGATCGACGGCAGGCCAACGGTGCGGACCGCGAAGTGGCGCGCCTCGCCATACAGCTCGAACGTGATTGGCCCCTTGGGCTCGAAGCCATAGCGCGCGACGTAGGCGCGGTAACGCTCTTCCAAGAAGGGCGCGACCACCTCTTCGATCGCGGCGCGCGCGGCCGGCTCGATTCGGAAGCGGAGGTGCGCGCTGGAGATGGTCACGTAGCGGGCCGGGATCACCTTCTCGAACAGATCGAGCAGGTTGAAGGTGCGCAGGTCGTAGGGATCGCGCTTCCAGGCCCGGCGGAGCATCTCCAGCCCGGGGCACTCCTCACCGAGCCGGAGCAGCATGGTGGCCAGCGCCTTCAGGCAGCCGGCGTCGTCGGGATCGGCGGCCAGCCCTTCGGCCGCGATGGCGCGGGCGTCTTCGTAGCGTCGCTGCCGCGACAGCGCCTCGGCCACGAAGGCGAAAAACCGCCCGTCGTGGGGGTGGACGCCGAGATCGATCTGGCGGGCGCGCTCGAAGCCGGCGCGATCGTCGAGAAGAAAGGCCACCGTCGCCTCGATGCGGGCGGCGCCGGGATCGCGCGGGTTGCTGCGGCGGATGGTGGCCACGTCGGCGCGCGCGGCCGGGAAGTTCTCGGCATCCAGCGACAGCTCTGCCCGCAGTGCGAGCGCGCCCGCGTGCGCCGGGTTGACCGCCAGGGCGCGGGCGAGTTCGGCCTGCGCGGCGCCGGTGTCGTAACGGTCCTCGAGCGCCACACGCGCCAGGCCGAAGTGGGCCTCGGGACTGTCGGGATCGATCTCGAGGACCGCTTTGAAGGACACCTCCGCGTCGGTGGCGTTGTGCTTCTCGAGGAGCACGGCGCCCCAGTCGAGGTTGGCGGCGACGGCGCGGCGATCGGCGGCGACGGCCTGCCGGAGGACATCGTTGGCGTCCTTCCAGTTGTCGTCCAGGCGGACGGCGGTCGCGATGGCGATCAGCGCGGCGGGCTGGGTTCGGTCTACCCGGCCGGCGCTCCAGTCGTCGTAGCTGGAGCTGAGGAGAGGCGAGAGCGCCGCGCGATCGCCGGTCGCGTCGAGCAGGCGCATGAGCGCGTCGCGCACCGGCAGGTCGGCCGGATCGGCCCGGTTGGCCGCTTCCAGCCGACCGCGGGCCTCGGCGTAGAGACCCAGCGCCGCCTCGGCGCCCGCGCAGATCAGCGTCGCGGCGCGATCGTCGGCCGCGTGGGTCAGCCGCGCGCGGCAGAGGCGGCGTGCGTCCTCGTAGTGGCCGGTGCGCAGCGCGCGGGCGGCGGCGGCCGCCGAAGTCGATGCTGGGTTGGCCGATGGTCTGGTCCACGCTCGGGCCGGCAGCGCCCCCAACGCAGCCTGGGCCAGCAAAAGCAGCGCGCCCTGCATCCCCATGCCCCGCGGCCGCATCGCCGTTAGTGTGTCTTACGGGCGTGGTACGATCTATCGATACATCTACCCGACCCGACCCTTCGACGGAGGCGCCATGGTGACCGAGGCGGAAGCGAAGACCAAACAGACGGATCTCGGCCCCGAGGTCTTCGACGACTACGACGCGTTCCTCAAGCACGCGATTCGCGAGTACTATGACCGCGGCTGGAAGAGCCGGCGCGGGAACTTCATTGGCCTCGTGATGGCCTCGGGACAGATGACCTCAATGGCGGCCGAATCGATCCGCGACGGCAGCGGACTCAAGAAGGCGGCGCTGGGCGCGGCCGGAATGGTCGCGTTGCGCATCGGCCTGCGCTACGCGCTGTCGGGCCCGCTGGGGATCATCCTGACCGGCGCGGCCGCCATGTCGCTGGGCGGCTACGCGCTCAAGAACCGCAAAGAGATCGCCACCAAGGTCACGGCCTGTCGGACGCTCATCGCGGACACGCGGACCCGCTTCGAGGAGATCCAGGGCGGCTATCGCGCCGGCCGCTACGACGGCGCCAGCCGCAACCTGATGGTCGACGGTTTGCTCAAACGCTTCCTCGACGAGGTCGACGCGGCCTAGTCGGCTGCTCGACCCGGCGCCGGCTACATCAGCATCAGCGACTTGAGGCCGCCGGCCGAGAAGCGGACGATCAAGCTCGAGCGGAGCACGTTCTGGATCTTGCCTCTGCCGTACTCGGGGTGGACGATGATCTCGCCCGCCTTGTAGCGCTCCTTGGGATCGAAGACGCGAACGGTGACCGCGGCGGCGACCTCTTCGCCGAGCGCGCGCAGCTCGGCGGCGCGGCGGCTGGCCTCGGGATCGGCGGGTCGCCCGCGCTCTTCGAGCTCGGGCGTACCGGCGCTGGGGGCGGTCGTGCGGCGGGCCGCGGTGGTCCGATGGCCGTGGCGCGAGCCGCAGACCTGGCAGAGCACCTGTTTCGGTTCCTTCCCGACCATCGCCACGATGCTGTGGGTGGTGAGCTCGCCGCACGGGCCGCACCAGGACTCGACATCGGCGCCGACACCCAAGGTGGCGGCGGGCGGTTTGCTCCGCTCGTTGGTCCACGACACGCCGGTGATGCGCCGGGCGCCGGGCGCGCCGCCGCCGGCCACCCGATCGGGCGTGCTCTCGGTCGATCCGGCCGGCAACTTGGGCAGCAGCGAGGCCAGACGTTTGAGATCGACGACCCGCCGGCCGAGCGAGCGCTCGGTCTTCAGCTGGTCGCCCGGCGAGAGCGACTTCAGAAGATCGCGGTAGCGCTGCGACAGGCGATCGACGCCGGCGTGCGCGGCCGCCACGATGTCGCGCTCGTCCTGCCGTTCTTGCGCCAGGTGCACCTGCAGCGCGACGTCTCGGATCTCGTTGGTCAGCTGTTCGAGAGTGGGGGCTTCGTCCACGGTCGGTTTATTTCGCACGCCCGGGCGCCGACTGCAATGGGTCTCCACTCGACGCTCCTGAAGCCCGTGATAGTGTCGCCTCCAAAGGATCCCCCCGATGAGACGATCGCCCCCTCGT
>DASRLC010000651.1:0-3611 GCA_035648655.1 Polyangia bacterium | reverse complement strand
GATCACCACGGGCAGCGGCGGCACCGCAACGACCACCACGGGCACGGGCGGCGGCGCGGGTGGATCGCCGTCCGGATCGGCGGGCACTGGCGGCCCGGCAATCGGCGGCACCGCTGGCGCCGGCGGGAAGACCACCGGCGCGGCGGGCACGACCGGGGCCGGCGGCACGGCAGGCACCAGCGGCGGCGCGGGTGGCGCCGGTGGGAAGACCACGGGCACGGCGGGCACCACGGGCACGGCGGGCAGCGGAACCGGCGGCGCGCGCGGCGGCAGCGCCGGCACCGGGCAGGCGGGCACGACCGGAGCGGCCGGCACCAGCGGAGCGGCCGGCGCCAGCGGGGGGCCGTGCGACATCTGGGTGTCGCCGACCGGCAGCGACACCGCCGCCGGAACTCAGAGCGCGCCGGTGGCGACGCCGCAGGCCGCCTACGAGTTGTTGTGCCCAGGCGTCACCGGCGCAGCGAACGGCGACCCGTGCTCGGGGACCCTGAAGACGATGTGTCTCAAGGCCGGCACCTACCCGCTTGCCACGCGCATCGAGTTCAAGAAGACGCGCATGGGAACCGCCAGCCGGATCATCACGATGATGGCCGACCCCGCGGCCACCACCAAGCCGATCCTCGACTTTTCGACCCAGCCGCGTCTGGCCTGCGGCGTCGAGCCCACCGACAAGAACCAGTACGGCATCGACATCGGGGCCGATTACTACAAGGTCCAGGGGCTCGTGGTCGAAAATGCCAACGACTCGGGGATCTTGGTCCAGGGCGCGCACGACACGGTCGAGGACTGCGATGTCCACGACTCGGGCGACACGGGGATCCTGATCAGCTCCAGCTCCGGCTACACCGGCAGCGGCACGTACGAGACGATCCTCAACTGCGACTCCCACCACAACGACGACACGCAGTGCGACGGCTCGAACGCCGATGGCTTCGGCGCCAAAAAGGGGAGCGGCATCGGCAACGTCTTCGATGGCTGCCGCTCGTGGGACAACGCCGACGACGGGTTCGACTTCTTCGCTTGGACCGACGTCGTCACCGTCAAGAACTCCTGGGCCTTCGGCGAGGCGACGACCACCGCGGGCACCGGCAGCAACGGGAATGGCTTCAAGATGGGCGGCGACAAGGTCTCGGCGGCGCACGTCATGTCGAACTGCTTCGCCTTCGACAATAACGAGACGGCCGGCGGATCGCACGTCTCGGACTGGGGCTTCACCAACAACAGCAATCCGGCCACCATCAAGTGCACCGGCTGCGGCGCCTGGAACAACAAAGGCGGCGCCTTCCAGGGCATCACGCACACGGGCGACGTCACCGCCTCCACCACCACCGCCAAGGCCAGCGCCGCCAAGCGAAACGCCGACGGCAGCCTGCCGGACATCACCAAGCTGTGATGGGCTGAAGGGCCGCGGCGCCGACCCGTTTAGCGCCGAGGCGCTCGGGTCGGCGTGGCGGGAAATCCCGCGGCCTACGCCGGCCCGACCGCAGTGCACACCGTTATCGCGCTAGAAAAATTTGAACCTTCCGCCTCGGCCGGTCGAAAAGAATTCTCGGACCCTACTTTCGTAAGGTGGGAACCACTGAGTATGACCGCATCGGGCTTCCCGACTGGCGGGCGTGCACATCCATCGGCCAGTGGCGGCTCCCTTGTGCGTTCTTGTAGGGAAAAGAATCGCTCTTCGTGTCGCACCGTGCAGGAGGTTCTCAATCAGCATGATCGTTCGGTTTCATCCGGTCAAGCGTCAATCGACCGGTGAAATTCACGCGGGCGCCGCCCGGACCTCCGGACCTGTGGGGACCTCCAGTGGTGATCTCCGATCGATGGACAAATTTTCTCTTCGGCTACACGATCAGTCGCCGTTGGCGCAGCGGGCGCGGCGGTGCCCGTGCCACACGAAAGGATCAGCTGGATGCCCGACCGACGGCCCCCCCACCGTTTGACGTCGACCGCCGCGATGGCGGTATCGCTCATCGCCCTGTCCACCGCGGCCCGAGCCCAGGGCGGACCTGGCTACGCGCCGCCGACGACCGGCGCGAAACCGCCGGCTCCCGGCAACGCGCCCGCGGGCGCGGGTCCGGCGGCAGGCGCGCCGGCGGCGCCGCCGGCCACAACAGGTCCGAGCGCCGCTCCAGGCGCGGCCGCGGCGCCGCCGCCAGGCTCTCCGCCAGCCGGCGCGGGCGCTCCGCCACCGGTCTATGCACCGGGTTACGCCCCGCCGTCGGGCGACGCGTCGCCGCCGCCCGCCTACGCACCGCCGCCCGGCTACGCTCCACCGCCGGGTTACGGGCCGCCGCCGTCTGGCGACGCTTCACCGCCGGGTTACGGGCCACCGCCGTCTGGCTACGCTCCACCGCCGGGCTATGGGCCGCCGCCGTCTGGCTACACTCCACCGCCGGGTTACGGGCCGCCGCCGTCTGGCTACGCACCGCCGGCGGGCTACGGGCCGCCGCTCCGAGGGTACGCGCCTGGGAGCTACTACCCGCCGAGATACGCCTCGCCGCCGCCGGAGCATCTTCACGACGGGTTCTATTTGAGGTTGCACCTGGGCGGCGGCTACACGCATCTCTCCGGTGCCGACGGCTTCGGCAACACGGTGACCGCGTCGGGCGGCAGCGTGAGCTTCGGCGCGGCGATCGGCGGGGCCGTCGCGCCCAACTTCATCGTCTTCGGGACCTTCTCCACGGTCAGCCTCTCGCCGAGCGTGAAGGTCGGCGGGATCGACGCCGGGCTCAACGACTCCAGCGCGGTCTTGGTCGGGATCGGCGCGGGCGCCGTGTACTACTTCGAGCCCATCAATCTGTATCTCTCGGGAGCGTTGGCCATCACGGCGGTCGCGATCGACGACGCAAACAACAACCCGATCTACCAGACCCAGGCCGGAATCGGGGTCCAGCTCATGGTCGGCAAGGAGTGGTGGATCTCGCAGGACTGGGGCGTCGGTCTTGCGGGCGAATTCATCGGCGCGTCGATGAAGGACAAGAACGACTCCAGCGTGACCTGGAGCGCCGATACCTTTTCGCTCTTGCTCTCGACGACCTACAACTGAGCGGAGCCACCGTATGCACAGCCCGAGAGCCCTCCGTCGATCCGTCGCCCGCGCCGTCGCGTTGGGCCTCCTGTGCTTGGGGATGCACGGTGCGTGGGCGGCGCCGGAGTCGCCGCCGCCCGCCGTCCCACCCGCCCCGGATCGGCCGGCCGCCAGCTATCCGGCGCCCATCCCGGCGGATTACTACGGCGCGCCGCCCGACTATTCGGGCGTCGGGGGCTACGGCTATCCGCCCATCGCCCAGAGCTCGGAGGGCTTCCATGTTCACGACGGCTTCTTTCTGCGGGCGCAGCTCGGCGGCGGGGTCAGCAGCCTTCAGTCCACCACCAATGGCGTGAAGACCGTCGTCGGGGGCGGTGGCGGAGCCTTCGGTCTGGCCATCGGCGGCGTCATCGCGCACAACCTGATCCTGTATGGGGTCTTCTTCGAAAACGCCGCGGCGAACCCGGACGTCCAGGTAGGGGGAACCAGCGTGGTGAGCCCGATTGGCGACACCGACTGGCAAGGGATCGGTCCGGGCTTGGCGTACTACTACGCGCCGCTCAACTTGTACTTGGGCGGCGCG
>DASRLC010000650.1:0-6118 GCA_035648655.1 Polyangia bacterium | reverse complement strand
CCCTTTCCGCCGCGGTCGCGCCCCCGTTTCCGGTCGCGCCCCCGGATCCAGCGCCGCCGCCGGTGCTGCCCCCGCTGGAACCGCAGGCGGCCAGGCCACCGATCAAAAGGCCCGCCAGCCAGAAAACGGGCCGCGACGAGGCCGACCACCCGTGCGACGGGCGGCGCTCTCTGGAACGCGACCGGCTCGCGGAGGAGGTGGGACAGCTTCCGGCTCGCGCGCGGGGTGTCTTCATGGAACAGCCCTACATTCCCGGTACCGGCCTAGATGATCAGGGGCCGGTCGGCGCGGCGCGCCATGGCCCCCGGCCTCAACGGGACGGGACGGGGTCGGGACTGCAAAGAGGCGTGCAGTTCCCGGTCAGCGAGCAGTGCGTGTCGGGCGGGCAGGTCGTCGACGCGCATTGATCGCCACAATTGCTGGGTGACCACATGGCCGGCAGTTTTCCCGAGCAACCCCCGACCAGCAAACCCACCACCAGCAGCCACCCGCGGTGCCACCCCGGCCGCTTCGTCGCCACCGTCATCACCGGCTCGACAACCCTGGGCGACCTGCGGGTTGCCTCGGTCGTTGGTTGAGGTCGACCGGCTCCTGCTTCCCACCCTAGCCGCAATTGGCGCCGGTCGGAACGACGCAGGTGCCGCCGCCGTCGGCGCCCGGCACGCAGCGCGCGGGGAAGGTGCAGGCGGGGCCGACCACCGGATCGCAGCCGGCTCCGTCGGCGGCGTTCGCCTTGCACGTGCCGACCTGCGTTCCAGTCGCGGGGCCGGTGCCGGTGTAGCAGCTCCCCTTGGTGCACTGGACGAAGGTGGACGCTTGGTCGCCGCACGGCATCCCGTCGGTCACGTAGCTGATCGGGACGCAGGTCTTGGCGCCAGTCGCGCCGGCGCAGAAGAACCCCCGGAATCCGTCGCAGCCCGGCAGCGTGCCCCCGCAGGCGGCGCCGGACGCCTCGGCGGTCTGGCAAGTCCCCGCGGCGGTGGTCGAGGCGCCCGTGCAGCTCAGGGTGTCGCCGCAGGGCAGGTCCGCGCTGCAGGTCGCGGCCACCGCGCCGTAGGTCTGGCACAGCATCGTCGCGTCGACGCACTCCTGACCGTGGCCGCAGAAGGAGTCGGCGCAAGGCGCGCCGGCGGCGGGCGGGGCGGCGCAGGTGCCGCACAGCGCGTTCTTGATGCCGGAGCAGGTGTCGCTGGCGCACTGGCCGTCGAACGTGCAGGCCATTCCGGTAGCGCGCGGGCCGATCACGTTGCAGGCGGCGGGCGGATGGTCCTGGTGGTAGTCGGCGCACGACACAGCCGCGTAGGCGGTCGCGCACGCCTCGACCATCGCGGGCGTGTCGCCGGCGCCGGGCGAGGCCAGCGCATTGGCGCAAGACAACGTTTCGCGCGCCACGCAGGTCGGCAGGTCGCCGTAGACCAGCGCGAGGTTGACGCTCGAACAGCTCATGCGCTTGGCACAAAGGGCCTGGGCCAGATCGCCGCAGGCGGTGGCGATCGAGGCGTCGGCCGATCCGCCGGTGTCGGTCGGGTTCCCGGCATCGGCGGGGTGGCCCCCGTCGGTCGGGATCGACGACGACTTGCCACAGGCGCCGATAGCCGCCAGCACCAAGAAGGTGGTCCATGGCGCGCGTTTCATCGTAGGGACCAACGTTTTCCTAGATGCTCCGTTCCGCATGTACGGACCAGATTAACATCGCGGCCCGACGGTGTCCGGGGTGGCGAAGCCTGTCCGTGCGCTACCGCACGGTAGGTTCCCTTCGCTTCGCGCTCGGGCTTTGGCCTCTGTCGCCATCGCGCTTTGGCGCTCGGGTGCCATCGCGCTATCGGTTGACGATTGCGATGATGTTGCCGTCCGGGTCCTTGAACCAGGCCGATTTGATATCTCCGAAGGCGTACACGTCGCCTTTTTGGGTCGACCCGGGCATGTCGTAGTGCTCGAAGACCACGCCCCGTTCTTTGAGTCCCTGGACCAGCCGATCGATCTCGCCGCCCACCATCCAGGTCGCGCCGGTGGCCCGGTTGGTCCCCGCGAACTCCGACCGATAGACCACCAGCCGCGATCCGCCGGCCTTGAGCGTGACCGCTTCCCCGCCCTCCTCATGCACGAGCTCCAGCCCCAACGTGCCTTGGTAGAACTTCCGAGCCACCTGCAGATCCTTCACCGCCACGGTGGCCACCACGTCTTTGTCTCCCAGCATCTCGCCCTCCAGCCTCGTTTTATTCACGACGGCGCCCAAAGGGAAGCCCGCGCGGCGGGTGGCCTCCCAGGTCCGGGCAGAAACCCGGGTGGAAGCCCGGGGAGATGTCCGCGGGGATGGTAGGCTGCGCGCGTGGACGACGATCGGCCGCCCCCGTTGCCGGGGGGCAAGCTCGAGTACGCGGTGCTGGCGGCGCTGTGGGAGGGGGGCGTGGCCACCGCGCGCGACATTCACGAACGGGTGGGGCTGCCGCTGGGCCTCGTCTACACGACCACCGCGCGGGTGCTGGATCGGCTGCAGGCCAAACGGCTGGTCGCGCGCGAAAAAGTCGGCAAGCTGTTCGGCTATCGGGCGCTCGTGGCGCGACCCAAGGTCGACGGCGCCCGGCTGTCGCAGGTGCTGTCGGGGCTCTTGACGCGGGCGCCGCGGCCCGCGATGGCCTCGCTGGTCGACGCCATCGAGTCGATCGATCCAACGCTCGTCGACGAGCTGGCCCAGGCGGTCGAGCTGCGCCGGAGATCGCGATGAACCGCGACCTGGTCTTCGCGACTCTGGTGCTGGGCCTCTGTGGTTCGGTGATCTGGGTGACCGGGTGGGCCAGCGGCGTCTCCACTTTGGCCGCTCGGTCGCTTGGCGAGAGCGGCCGCGCGGACGAACTCCGCAGCTGGCGCCGCCTCTGGTCGCCGCTGGTGCCGGCGGCGGTGGCGCTGGCCGCGCTCTGCGGATGGACCATCCAGGAACCGCGCTCGACAGACGAGCTGCTGCGGCCGGTGGCGCTGCTCGGCCTGATCCCGCTGGCGCTGGTGTGGTTGCGGGCCGTCTTTCGCGCGGCGCGCGCGCTGGTGCCGCCGCGCGTGGCGCCGGTGGCCGCCACCGTGGGGTTGCTGCGGCCGCGCGTCGTGATGGACGCTGGGCTCTGCCGGCGCCTGGAGCGGCTTCCGCTCGACGCCGCGCTGGCGCACGAGCGCGCCCACGCCCGCCACCGCGATCCGCTCCGGATCTGGCTGGCGCAGATCGCCACCGATCTGCAGTGGCCGAATCCGTCGGCGCAGCGGCGGTTCGAGGGCTGGGCCGAGGCGCTCGAGCTGGCGCGCGACGAGGAGGTCCGCGCCGGCGGCGTGCGCGGCGAGGATCTGGCCGCGGCGCTGGTGGCGGCCGTGCGCCTGGCGCGCGAAAGCGTGCTGGCCGCGGCGGCGCGGCTGACCGGCCCCGAGCGCGCGCTCTGTGAACGGATCGATCGGTTGCTCGAGCCGCTGCGCGCGATGACACCGCTCGGGCGGCGGTGGTTGCTGCCGCTGACGCTGCTCACCGCGCTGGCCGCGGCGGGCGTGTTCGGCGTGGCACGCGGCGATCTGCTGGTTCGCGCGCTGCCGCTCATCGTTGGCTGAGCGACATGGGCTGAGCGACGCGCGTGATTGCGACAGTCGTCGCACGACGACCGTCGTAATACGACGCTCGTCGTATTGACGATCGCGTGTCGTTTACGCCTTGACGGATCGGGCACATTGCGATGATTTCACGGCGTGCGTTGGTTGCCCGTCCGCGTAGTCGGTTGCATCGGCCTCATCTGGTCGCTGCCCGCGCGTGCGCAAGATCCGGCGCAAAACCCGACGCCAGGTTGGCCGACTGCTTCGTCGAGCGACCCGCCGATTGATCCCAAATATGAAAGTGTCGTGGTCGCCGCCACGCCGCTGCACGGTTCGTTGTTGTCGGGTGATCGGGTGGCCGCTAATGTCCAGACCGCCAACAGCGGCGCAATCGAGGCCAATCACAACCTCGATCTCAGCGAGTTCATGAACGAGTCGCTGGGCAGCGTGACGATCAATCAGGTTCAAGAAGATCCATTGCAGCCCGATTTGCAATATCGCGGCTTCGTCGCCTCGCCGGTCCTGGGCGCCTCGGAGGGGATTTCGGTGTTCCTCGACGGCGTGCGCCTCAACGAGCCGTTCGGCGACATCGTGAACTGGGATCTGATCCCGCCCGGCGCGCTGCAGTCGTTGAACCTGATGCCCGGGTCGAACCCGCTGTTCGGGCTCAACACGCTCGGCGGCGCGCTGTCGATGGAGACCAAGACCGGCTTCACGGCGCCGGGCGCGGAGGCCGAGCTGTTGGGCGGCTCGTGGGGCCGGCGCATCGCCGAGGTGCAGGTCGGCGGTCACAACGAGCACTGGGGCGCCTTCGGCGCCGGACGCTTTTTCACCGAGGATGGCTGGCGCGCGCACTCGCCCTCGCAGGCCTTCAATGGATTTTTCTCGACCACCTACCAGAACGACGGCACGACGCTGGATCTGTCGATCATCGGCGCCAGCACCTCGATGGCTGGGATCGGGGCCTCCCCGATCCAGCTCCTGGCGCAGGATCGCAGCGCCGTCTTCACTTACCCCGACGAGACCCACAACCGGATGTCGATGGCGATCCTCCGCGGCGACCGGCCGCTGTCGCCCACCAGCCACCTGTCGGCCACCGCTTACTATCGGCTCACCCGCACCTTGACCGCCAACGGCGATCAGGGCGAGTGGGATCAATGCACGACGCCGGGTCAGACCGGCAACGTCTGCGCCGACGACGGCACGACGGCGATCCGCGATCGGGCCGGCAACCCGATCCCCTTCGATCCCAACAACCCCTTCGACGGATCGGACAACACCACCTACACCCACCAGATGGGCTTCGGCCTGGGCGCGCAGGGGAGCTTCGAGGCGCCGCTCGGCGGCCACGAGAACCACCTCTTCGTGGGGGGGAGCGCCGACGAGGGATTGATCCAATTCCGCTCGCAGACCGTGCTGGCCACCTTGGACGAGACGCGTGGCACCGTCGACACCGATTTCGTCGATCCGACCTCGCTGGTCTCGGTCGATAGCACCGTGCGGAACCTGGGCCTTTACGTCAGCGACACCTTTGCGCCGCTTCCCGCGCTGTTCCTCACGCTGTCGGGACGGTTCAATCTCTCGACGCTGTCGCTGCAAGATCAGCTGGGGGGCGATCTCTCGGGTGATCATCAATATCAGCGGATGAATCCCGCGGCCGGGGTCTCGTATCAACCGCGCCCACAGATTGGCGTCTACGGCAGCTACAGCGAGTCGACGCGGGCGCCCACATCGATGGAGCTGACCTGCGCCAGCCCGACCGATCCCTGCCGGCTGCCCAACGAGTTCGTGGCCGATCCGCCGCTGGCGCAGGTGGTGGCGCGCACCTTCGAGGCGGGAATCCGCGGCCGGCTGGACGGCGGACACGGGCGCGCCGTCGTCGACTACGCGCTGTCGGCGTTCCACACCGCCAACACCAACGACATCCTGTTCATCAGCTCGGGACCGCTCACCAATCAAGGATATTTCGCCAACGTCGGCGACACGCTCCGCCAGGGGATCGAGGCGCGCCTGCACGGCCGCGTCCGCTTGGGGGCGCGCAGCGGGCGGCTCGAGTGGTCGGCCGCCTACACCTACCTCGACGCGACCTTTCAGACCTCCTTCCTCTCGCCCAGCGCCAACCATCCGTTGGCGATGGACGGCCAGATCAACGTGGTCGCCGGCGACCACCTGCCCTCGATCCCGGCCCAGGTCGCCAAAGCATCGCTGACCTGGCTATTGCCCTTCGGACTGTCGGTCGGTGGGACGGTGATCGGCAACAGCGGACAGTACTACCGGGGCGACGAGTCCAACCAACTGCCGCAAATCCCCGGTTTCGTGGTGGTCAACCTGCGCGCCGATTATATTTTCGCGCGCTGGCTGTCGGTCTTCGCCAGGGTCGACAACGTGTTCAACGCGGGCTACGCGTCGTTCGGGGTGCTGGGCGACGCGACGTCCGTCTTCCCCACCTTCACCGATCCCCGCTTCCAGGGCCCGGGCGCGCCACGCAGCGGTTGGGTCGGCGTCACCCTGCGCTATTGACCTCCGTCGCCGTTGCCGGGGGTTGCGTCCAGGA
>DASRLC010000649.1:0-14869 GCA_035648655.1 Polyangia bacterium | reverse complement strand
GTCGATGGGACCACCACCAATACCCGCCCGGTTGGCGGCGCGCCGGCCAGGAACGCCGCGAACAGATGCGACCCCGGCCCCTCTTCGAGAAATAGGCAGAGCGGACGCTCGCGCGCGCGACCTTCAATCGCCTCGGCCAGGGCGGCCATCCGGACCTCGATCGCCCGTTGGGCGTCGTCGCCGGACGACAGCGCGCCGAGGCCGACCGATCGTTCGAGCGCCTCCAGATCGCCCCGCCAGATCTCGATCGCGGCCGTCGTCCCGGCCGCCGCGCCCATCGCCACCTCACGGGCGCCCGCCTCGAAGAGCGTCCGGCGGCCCGATCCAGCGCCGCCAACCAGCGCCAACGTCGAGACCGGCGCCATCCCGTCCGACAGCTTGTCGAGCACCGTGCGCAACGCGGCCCGCTCGGTTCGGCGCCCCACGACGATCCCCGCCAGCGGATCACCCTCCGGATATGGAATGGCGAGATCGACTTCGGTCGGGGTCGCCGCCCCCGCAGAGAGCCGCCGAATCTCACGCAAGACCTCGCGCGCGCTGCCAGGCCGCTCCGCCGCGTCCGTGGCCAACAGCCGATCGAGCAACCGATCCCAGCCGCCGTCCAGGCCGGGCCGAATCGACGACAGCGCGGGCGAGCGCCCCTCCAACATTTGCTGGACGGCGGGGAGCCCCCGGCCAAAAGGCGAGGTGCCGCTCCAGGCCTCGAACAGCGTCGCGCCGAGCCCGAACAGATCGACGGCCGGGGTGCGCGCGCCGGTCAGCGCCTCCGGCGCCGCGTAGCCGAGCGTGCCACGCGCTCCGCTTCCGGTCGCCGCCGGCGGGCCGGCCAATCCGAAGTCGATCAACACCGCGCGCAGGGAGCCATCCACCGACGAGAGCCGCAGGTTGGCCGGACAGACGTCGCCGTGGACGATGCCACGCGCATGCAGATGGGCGAGCGCCGACGCCAACTCCAGGGCCACGCCCTCGAAGACCGCGCGCCGCCGAACGGGGTCGGCGATCGCCGCCACGCTGTCCAGGCCCGGTCCGACGATCCGATCGGTGACCAAGAAGAGACGCCCGTCTTCACAGCGACCGAGGTCCCGCAGGCGCGCCAGATTGGGATGCGCCAGCGTCTCGAGCCCGCGCAGCTCCGAGAGTGCAAGGCGGCGCGCGCCGTCGTCCGGGGCGAAGATCTTTACGACGCAGGCCTCGCCGGTCGACTGGTCGACCGCGGCAAAGGTCTCTCCGGCCGCGCCGGCGCCCAATCTCTCACCTAGTTGATAGCGGGCCGGGAGCACCGCGGAGATGCCAGCCAGGGCGGCGGCGTCGTCCCCGTAGCCGTCAACTAGATTGGCATCCGGCACTCTCGTATCTTATTACAATTAAATATAAAAAACATACCAAAGCATTTAGTTGGCAATCTCCCGCAGTCGCCTCTTCGTCATTTTGCCGTCCCCGCCTCGGCCTCTCGGCGCTGCAGGCGGGCTCTTGCCGCGGCGGCGGCGGCCCGGATGTCGTCGTCGTCGTGGGTGGCAGCCACGAAGCTCAGGTAGTCGTCCGCCTCCTGCCCACCCAGGATCGCGATGGCTTCGATGATCTTGCGCATCTCGTGGCGGTCGCGGAGGGACCGGGTGCGCGCGAGCTCGGTGACCGCCCGCCGATCGCCGAGCGCGATCAAGGACCCCAGAGCGGCGTCGCGGGTCGGCTCATCCGGGTCACCGAGGAGCTTGAGTAAGAGCGGCGCCTCTGCCGCGAGCCTCCGTTCGCCGACGGCGCGAATGGCCTCCTCTCGCAGCGGACCGCCGTCGGTTTGCAGCGCGGCCTCGACCGCCGCGACCGGCCCGTCGGCAAGGCGCCGTCGCGCCGCCAGATCTTCGATCAGGTCGCCGGCGATCCGCAACACCAGGCCCCGGAAGACCGCGGCCCTCACGGCGGGCGACCCGCCGCGCGGAATCGCGTACGGCTCGGTGCCGGCGCCGGCCAGGTCGAAGGAGACGGCCCCCGGCGCGTCGTCCGGTCGCGTCTCGAGGCGGAGCGCGACGCGCGCGTGGGCCTCACCTTTGGTGCCGACCTCGACCGCCTCGGTGGCGATCTGAACGCGCAGCCCGGCCACTGGTCCGGCGCCCGCGTCGGCGAACGAGAACAGCGCGGTCCCCAGCAGGTGCTCGCGCAGCGCACGCTCGAGGAACGCGGTATCGAGCGGCTGGCGATCGCCTCCGGCCGGGGTGACGTCCCGCAAGACGATCTCCCCGAGCATCGGCTTCGGGATCGGCGGCGGAGCCGGTGCGTTCCGGTGGCAGCCCGTGGACGCCCCGCAGACGAGGGCCATGGCGCCCACGATCCCCGCGCGTCTCGACACCGACGGCAACGGAAACCTCGCGCCCCGCCCCGTGGGATCCTCAGCCAGAGCGGGCGCGCCGGCGAACCGGTCGATCGCCGAAGACCACGGGTTTGCGCGGCGTGAGCCGCGGGTGGAGCGAGAGCGGGATGGTGTCGCCCCGCGGACGCCGCGACTGCGCCAAAGCGACGATTCGACGCGCCATCGCGGCATACTCCAAACCGGCTGCTTGCGCCGCCCGCGCGAAGCCCGCGCTGGGCGAGAGATCGCAGTTCGGATTGACGTCGATCACGTAGGGGGTCTCGTCCGCCGAGAGCCGAAGATCCAGCCGCGCGTAGTCGCGCAGCTCCATCGCGGCGAAGGCGGTGCGCGCCACCCGCCCGATGCGCGAAAGCGCGGAGGTGGTCAACCCTTCACAGGCCACCGGCTTGGTGCCGCTGAACTCGGGCGAGGTCTCGACCCACTTGCCCTCGAACGAGACGATGCGCGGACGACCGGCCGGCATCTCGGAGAAATCGATCTCGTGAAGCGGCAGAATCTCGATGTCGTCGCCCGGACGCTCGAGCATCGAGACGTAGATCTCGCGGCCCTCGACGTACCGCTCGACCAGCACCGGCTGGCGGTAGCGCGCCAGGATGAAGGTCACTTGCCGTTCGAGCGCGGCGCGATCGTGGACCACCGAGTCGCTCGAGATGCCGATGGAGGCATCCTCGCGCGCCGGCTTGACGATGAGTGGAAACGGCAGCGCCACCGGCGAGACGTCCGGCGTGGTCAGGACGACCGCCTCGGGCGTCGGCACGCCCGCACCGCGCAGCACGTCCTTGGCCTTGTGCTTGTGCAGCGCCAACCCCAAGGTGAGCGGCGACGATCCCGTATACGCCAGGCCGGCCCGCTCGAGAAGGAGCGGCAACAGCGGCTCGAGGCTGCTGACACCGTCGATGGATTCGCACAGATTGAAGACCACGTCGGGCGCCGCCGCCGCGATCTTCGCGACGACGCCCATGAGGTCGTCGGTCACGCCGAGCGCATCCACCACATGTTCGCCGTCGTCGAGCGCACGCACGACATGTTCGGCGGTGCCCCGAATGTCGGAGCGAGAACAGTTCTCCGGATCGGCCTCCGCGCTCTCGAAGTCGCGGTTGTAAACGACCAGGACGCGCGGCTTGTCGGCGGACTTCACGCACCAATCATTCTAGTGATCCGGTCTGCCATTGCAATTGCGTCGCGCGACCTGGGTCGTTTTAAGATCAAAGCCAAACGTTATCCACAGGCGAACAATCCTCATCCACAGGTTCCGTCATCCACAGGTTCGAAGGTCGTGCCGAGCTCGGCACCCAGCGCGATCGCCACCTGCCCCGCGATCGCCGACGGCGCGGGTGACGCGCCGATCAGGGCGGCCACCGAGGTGATCCGCGCCTCGGCGATGCCGCAGGGGACGATGGTCGCGAAGTCGGCCCGATCGATGGCCAGATTGAGCGCGAAGCCGTGGATCGCGACCCGGCGCTGAACGTTGACGCCGAAGGCGCAGATCTTGGCATCACCGACCCACAGGCCCGGCGCGTCGCGTCGCCAGACCGCCGCGACCCCGAGCGGCGCCAGCACCGCGATGAGAGCGCGCGCCATGGCGGTCATGTGCCCGACCACCCCACCGCGCAAAACCACCACCGGGTAACCGAGCAGCTGACCGGGGCCGTGAAAGGTCACGTCGCCGCCGCGCGAGATCCACTCGACCGCGATCCCGCGCCGCGCCAGCTCGGCGCCCGACACCAAGACGTTCGAGGCGCGGGCCGAGCGGCCGAGCGTGATGACCGGATCGTGCTCGCAGAGCAGCAGCGTCTCCGGGCCTTGGCCGGCCAGCAGCGCCGCGCGCAGCCGCTCTTGGTAGACGACGGTCGCCGCGTAGGGGGCGCGCCCGAGCCAGCGCCAGACCGCCCGCAGCGGCGACCTCTACCCTTCCGCGATCTCAGCGAAGAAATCCGCGTCGACGAAGTCGGCGCTGATCATCGCGCTCACCACGCCGATGCCGTGGCGGATGCAGGTCTCGGCCAGCGCCGGGCCGTCCGCGATCTCGATGGGTGGCCCCGGCTTCTTCCACTCGCCGATGGCGTCCTCGGCCAGCCGGCCGGCCAGCATGAGCAGACCCTCGTCTTGACCGCGGGCCAAGATCCCTTCGCGTAGCACGCCGATGCTGGCGCGGCCACCCGACGACGATCCGAAGCGCAACCCGATCAGACACTTCGAGGGGCGCGAGCCCCGACCACGCTTGGCCTCGACGTAAACAGTCCCCTCGACGCGCTTGACGAACGTCGCCGGCCCGAAGCCCTCATGCTGAAGCAAGACCCGGGTCAGCGCCTCGAAGGCCGAGCCTGGCAAATCGGCGATGCGGCGCTCGAGCGCCACCAAAGTCCGCTCACGCAGCGCGCGGCGGGCCTCGCCGAACACCTGCTCGGCGCGTTGCAGCTCGGGATCCGGTGGCCGACGGGCCAGCGCGAATAGGCCTGCGCCCGCGGCGCGCACGCGCGGCCGCAGACCGGCCCGCAAGCGCTCGCGCGGCTCGGCCGAAAGCGCCGTCCGCATCACGCGCCAGGCTTCGTTGGGCTCGCCGTGCACCAGCCGACGGCGGGCAGCGCCGTCCGCGATCTGTCGGACGTGCATCCCACGGCCGGGGGCCTGCCCGCGCAGGATCTCGATCGCGGCATCCACCGGCGTCATGATCCGCCGCGGCCCCTGGCGATCGCCATCGTCGCCTCCGGAGACAGCCGCCGCGCCGGCGCCTTCGCTCGAGCTCGCCTCGGGGGCCGTAACGGCCGCCGACATGGCGGAGGGCTCGCCCACAACCGGCGCCGCGCCGTCGCGGGGGTCATCGCCGAATCCTTCGCCCTCGCCACGCCCACCGCGACGTCGACGTCGACGTCGGCGGCGACCGTCGTCGGCGGGACCGCCGGCCGGGCCGCGGACGCCGGCATCCGACGCCGTGGCCGGTCGATTGGCGCCTTCGCGTTCGGCGGCGCCTTCGGGCTCAGCGGCGACTTCGGGCTCGGCGGCGCCTTGGTGCTCGGCGGCGCCTTGGTGCTCGGCGGCGCCTTGGTCCTCGGCGGCGCCTTTGGAACCCAGCCCGCGGCCGGCCGCCGGCCCGTCCACGGCTTCGTCGTCTGCCATCGAATCCATCGCCCGTGAATCCTCCTCGTCACCAGCGGCGTCGTCGTCGCCTTCCAGGACACCGGTTTCGGCCAACGCCGCCGCCCGCGCCTCGGCCGACAGATCGCCCGAGGTCGGTTCGTCGCCTTCGCCTTCATCGCCCGAACCACCCGAACCTGCAACAACGCCCGGCGCACCGGCCGGAGCGGCCACGTCTTCGCGGCCGCCGCCCCGTCCGCCACGCCGACGTCGCCGCCGTCCCCCCTCGCCGGCAGCGCCGGCCGGGCCGGCCGCGCGGGGCGCAGCCACCATCGGACGCGGCGCCGGCTCCTCGGCCTTGTTGGCCGCCGCGCGCTCCTCGGCCGTCAGCTCCGGGTAGCGCAAGAGGCCGAAGATCCCTGGCTTGACCCGGACAAAGGGGTTTCCTGGCGCCTTCTTGACCGCGGCGGTGAGCTGCGTCTGCATCGTCACCTCCGGCGTCCTGCCCACGAAAGTGAGCAGTTTCTTGCCGAGAACCCGCTCCGTCAGCTCCTTGTAGTGCAGCGGCTTCCCCTCCCGACGAAGGACTTCGAACGCCGCTTCGAGAAACGTCATTTGCGCCCGTCTTTATCACAGATCGCGCCGACGGAAGGAGCTTTGCGCCCAAAGACCGCCGCGCGGCGCCCGCCGAATGGACCCGCACCGACGATGGCGCGCCCAATCCGGCGGTTTTTTTGACGGCCGCCGGTGGCGAGGGTACCGGTGGAGAATGATCGGACAGCGCAAGATCGGTGTGCTCATGGGTGGGCTTTCGGCCGAGCGGGACATCTCGATTCGCTCCGGCGAGGCCATCGTGGCGGCGCTGACCGACCGGGGCTACGACGCCTGGCCGCTCTTCGTCGACCGGGACGTCGATCTGGTGCTGCGCCAGTCGCGCATCGACGTCGCCTTCCTGGCGCTCCACGGCCGCTACGGCGAGGACGGCTGCATCCAGGGGCTGCTCGAGCTGCTCGGGATCCCCTACACCGGCTCCGGCGTGCTGGCCTCCGCGATAGCCATGAACAAGGCGCGCGCCAAGGAGATCTTCCGGCTCAACAACCTGCCGACCGCGCCTGGGTACGTCGTGCAGTCGGACAGCGGCGAGGATCTGCTGGAGATGCACGGGTCTTTCGGATTTCCGGTGGTGGTCAAACCGGCGGGAGAAGGTTCCTCGCTGGGCATCCGGATCGCCCGCGACGAGCTGGAGCTGGAGTCCGCGGTCGAGCAAGCGCTGCGGTTCGACGACGACGTGCTGGTCGAACGGTTCATCGAAGGCAAGGAGATCTCGGTCGGGATCCTCGACGGCAAGCCACTGGGCGCGGTCGAGATCGTTCCCAAACGGGGCTTTTACGACTTCCGCAACAAATACACGAGCGGGCGGACCGAGTACCACCTGCCGGCGCGGCTCTCGCCCGAGCGCTACCGGTCGGCCCTGCGCCTGGCCACGTTGGCCCACGACGCCCTCGGCTGTGAAGGCGCGACCCGCGTCGACCTCATCGTGAGCGAGCGCGGCAACGAGGTGGTGCTGGAGCTGAACACCCTCCCCGGCATGACGCCGACCAGCCTGCTGCCCAAGATCGCCCACGGCGCCGGCCTGTCGTTCGAGGATCTGGTGGAAGAGACCCTGAAAAGCGCCCGCCTGCGTGCCCACGGCCACCGCCGCGACCGCCGCGCCGTTCAAGTCACCTTCCAGGGCCCCGAACGTAGAACCGGCTTCCTCTCCGACGCGCATTGATCTTATCGGCGGGACGTCGCTCGCTGCGCCCGCTTTGGTCCCCCCGTGCCCCCCGGCTCGCGCCGCGTGGCGAAGCCTCGCGGCGCCCGTTTTCGTCCCACCGTGGCCCCCGGCTCGATCCGCGTGGCGAAGCCACGCTGCGGCTCGCTCATGTTCGACGCTGACCCCGGGCGAAGGGCCGCGGAATAGCGGCGATGCGACGTCCCCCGAGTCAACTGGTAGAATGGCCGGCGTGGCTCGTCGGACGCGAAAGCAGGTGGCGGCAAAACCGCCGGTGGTCAGCGACCCGGCCAACGCGCGCCTGTTCATCAACCGGGAGCTGTCCTGGCTGGGGTTCAACGAACGGGTGCTCGAGGAGGCGCGCGACCCCAGCGTGCCACTCATCGAACGGCTCAAGTTCCTCTGCATCGTGGCGTCCAACCTGGACGAGTTCTTCATGGTGCGCGTCGCCGGGTTAAAGCAGCAGCTCTCCGGCAACGTCTCCGAGACGGCGCCCGACGGCCTGACCCCCGCCGAGCAGCTGGCGGCCATCGGCACCCGCGCGCACGCCATGGTGGCCGACCAGTACCGGGCCTGGCGCGAAGACGTGGCGCCCGGGATCGCCGAGGCCGGAATCCGCCTGCTGCGCCCTCAAGATCTCACCGCCGAGCAAAAGGCCCACCTGTCGGCCTATTTCGCGCGCGAGGTCTGGCCGGTTTTGACGCCGCTGGCGGTCGATTCGGGCCATCCCTTCCCCATGCTCCGCAACCGGAGCTTGAACCTGGCGATCCTGATCCACCGCGGGCGCGAGAAGGTCGCGCGCCCCGAGACCATGGTGGCGGTCGTACAGGTGCCGTCGGTGCTCCCCCGCATCACCGAGGTGCCGGGCACAGCCCGGCTGTCGTTCATGTTGCTCGAGGATCTGATCGCCATGCACGCCGGCGAGCTCTTCCCGGGGTTCCACGTGGCCGGCTGCAGCCCGTTTCGCGTCACCCGCAACTTCGACCTCTCGATCGACGAGGACGAGGCCGACGATCTCCTCAAGACGATCCAGAAGGAGCTGCGCCGGCGTGAGCGCGGCAGCGCGGTGCGCCTCGAGATCGCGCACGACACGCCGGTCGAGGTGGTCAGCTTCTTGCGGGCGGCGCTGCGCTTAGAGGCCGAGGATGTCTACCTCTTCGACGGTCCGCTGCATCTGGCCGACTTCCTGCCGATCTGTTCGCGCGACGATCTGCGCGAGTATCGAGACGAGCCGTTCTCGCCGCAGATCGTGCCACCGCTGCAGGAGTACGACGACATCTTCCGGGTCATCGCCCAGCGCGACATCTTGCTCCAGCATCCTTACGAGTCGTTCGAGGACGTGGTCGAGTTCATCTCTGAGGCGGCCGCCGATCCCAACGTGTTGGCCATCAAACAGACGCTCTATCGCACCAGCGCCGACTCGCCGATCATCCGCTCGCTGATCCGGGCCGCCGAGAACGGCAAGCAGGTGACCGCGGTGGTCGAGCTCAAGGCCCGTTTCGACGAAGCGCCCAACATCCAGTGGGCCCGCACTCTGGAGGACGCCGGCGTCCACGTGGTCTACGGCCTCATGGGCCTCAAGACCCACTGTAAGGTGGCGCTGGTCGTGCGGCGCGAGGGCGATCGGATAAAACGCTACGTCCACCTGTCGACCGGCAACTACAACCCCTCCACGGCGCGCGTCTACGGCGATCTGTCGTACTTCACGGCGCGCGACGCCTACGCCGACGACGCCGGCGCGCTCTTCAATCTGCTGACCGGATACTCGACGCCACCGTCGTGGAAGAAGTTCTCGGTGGCGCCGCTGGGGCTGCAGGAGCGGATCATCGCGCTCATCGATCGCGAGGCCGCGCTGGGCGCGCGCGGGCGAATCATCGCCAAAATGAACGCGCTGGTCGACGGCCCGGTCATCAAGGCGCTCTACCGAGCGTCGCAGGCCGGCGCGTCGATCGATCTGGTGGTGCGCGGGATCTGCTGCCTCCGCCCAGGCGTGCCGGGCGTGAGCGACAACATCCGCGTCATCAGCATCGTCGATCGCTTCCTCGAGCACTCGCGCATCTTCTATTTCGAAAACGGCGGCAAGCGCGAGGTGTACCTGTCGTCGGCCGACTGGATGCCGCGCAACTTCCAGCGTCGCGTCGAGGCGATGTTCCCCATCGAGGACGAAGGGCTGCGCGATCGGGTGCTGAACGAGATCCTCGGTATCGCGCTGGAGGACAACGTCAAGGCTCGGCGGCTCGGGCCGGACGGCACTTACAGCCGCGCGCGCGCCGAAGGTGCCACCAACGGCGCCACCGCCAAACCATCGTTGCGGAGCCAAGTTCGCTTCATGGAGTTGGCCCGTGAGAAGGCCCAAGCGACGCCCGCGCTGCCGGGTGCGGGGGGCAGCTACCAGGTCCGCGCGTCGCAGCCGCCGCCGGCACGCCCGGCGCCGGGCGGAACGACGGCGCCACCGGCGGCCGCCGCGCCCACGCCGAAATCGGCCGTCCCCGCACCGGCCGTCTCGGCGCCGGCGCCCACTTCGACCTCCAAGTCGGTCATGCCCGCCGGGCCGCTGGCTCCCGTCCCCCCGACGTGACCGCCGGCACTGGGCCGCCCGTTCGCCTCAACAAATCTTTCTAGCTGGCCGTATCATAGACGTCAGATGTGTCCCCCACGTCGCCTTCCCGCCGCGTTGGCTCTGACTGGGGTGTTGGCCTCATTTCTGGCCTTCGGGGGCGCAGCTTCCGCATCGCTGATCCTGGCGCTGGACATGCCGACCTTGGTCTCGCGGGCCGACAACATCGCGGTGGTCGACGTCGTCTCGGTCAAAGCCGACTGGAATCCTTCGCACCAGCGCATCCTAACCACCGTCGATCTGGTGGTCGTCGATAGCTGGAAAGGAACCGCCGCGCCCGCGACGCACCTGCAGGTGGTTCAGCCCGGCGGCACGGCCGGGGACCTGACGATGACCGTCGACGGGATGCCGCCGTTCGTGGCGGGCGAGCGGGCGCTGGTGTTTCTGCGCGGGCGATCGGACCGCGCCAGTGTGGTCGGGATGGCGCAAGGCAAGCGCATCGTCCGGCGCGAGCCGACCAGCCGGCGCTGGATGGTGCGCGCGCCCGATCGCGCCGGCGCCGACTTCGTACGGTCCAAGACGGCGGTCGGCCCCCCGCCGGTGTTCGAGACGGGCGACCGACCGCTGGCGGAAGTCCGTGCGGAAGTCCGTGCGGAAGTCCGTGCGGAAGTCCGCGCGCCTTCCGCCACCTCCGGCGGCGTGCGATGAAGCGATTTGCGTCGGGCGTCCTACTTGCAGCCGCCGCGACCAGCTCGATGGCTTCGCCGGCCTCGGCCTACGTGCGCTACAAAACCACGGGCGGCAAAGGATTCTTCTGGGCCAAGGCCACCCTTCCAATCACCGAATACCCGAACGACTTCGTTCAGCCGACCATGACCAGCGATCAGCTGATCGCCGCGGCGACCGGCGCCGCCGCCGCCTGGAGCTCCCAGGTGAACCCCTGCACCTATCTCGACTTGGTGGTCTCGGTATCGGCCGACCCCACGCCCGTCCCAGCCAACGACGGCCGCAACACTCTGATCTTCCATAGCGCCAACTGGTGCCAACTGGCCTCCAACGGCACCTGCGAGATCGACTACGCCCCCGCGGCGCTGGCGGTCACCACCGATACCGCCAACCGGGACAGCGGCCAGATCTACGACTCCGACATCGAGATCAACGCGCTCGACTACACCTGGGCCGATGTCGATCCCGACGGCGGACCCAACCCCAACATGGATCTACAGAACGCGCTCACGCACGAGATGGGACACCTGATCGGGCTCGACCACACCTGTTACGATCCGTCGACCGGGGCGCCGCAGCCGTACGACAACGCCGGTCAACCGGTGCCGGTCTGTCCGGCTTCGCCGGAGGTGCAGGCCACGACCATGTATCCTTCGGCCGATCCCGGCGACACCCAAAAACGTACGCTGGCCCCCGACGATCAGGCGGGCGTGTGCGGCGTCTACCCGGTCGACGATCCACCTGCGCCCCCTGGCTCGGACGGCTGCGCCTGCGCGGTGGCCTCTGGGCCGCTCGGCGGGCCAGCCTGGCCGGCGCTGGCCGTGCTCGGGGCCGGCGCCATTCTGGCGCGCACCCGCCGGCAGCGTCGCTGACGCATGCGCGCCCGGATCGCCACCGCGCTCGCGGCGCTCGCCTTCACCGCGCCGCCGATCGCGGGAACGGCGCAGGCGTACGTTCGCGCCATCAACGAGGCCGGCGCGCCCTACTACTGGCCGTCGAGTTGCGCCAACGTGACCATCTACCTGAATGGCTTCACGATGATGACCCCCGACGAGATCGCCAAATCGATCGCCGCCGCCGCGCACGCCTGGAGCCCGTCCGAGGTCACCTGCCCCGGCCCCAGCGGCGACGGCGGGGGCACCCATCCGTACTTCGAGATCATCCCCGCGCTGTCATCGGGCGGGCCCGTCCCCGAGGTCGGCTACGACGGCAAGAACTCGATCATCTTCCAGACTGCCACCTGGGACGCCGGCGCCGAGGTCATCGCGGCCACCTCGCACTTCAGCACGCCCGACGGTGCGATCGTCGACACCGACATCCAGATTAATGCCGTGGTTGGATCCGCCTGGGCCAACCTCGATCCGGGATCGATCGTGTCCGGTCACATCGATGCCGTCGACCTTCAGACCGCCATGACGCACGAGTTCGGCCACTTCCTCGGACTGGCCCACACCTGCGTCAACGTCGGCGTCGATCCGGCGGCCGCGCCCACCGACGACCAAGGCGCGCCAGTCCCCGAATGCCCGACCGATCCGGTCTGCCCGCCGCCCGGCGACGTGCCGCAGGCCCAGTCGGACATGTGGTTCTTCGTCTGTCCCAATTCGATCGCCAAGCGGGTCCTGTCGCCCGACGACATCCGCGCGGTTTGCGACCTCTACCCGGCGGTCCGGGATCCGCATGTCTGCACGCCGAACCTTCCGGACGACGGATGCGGCTGCCAGACCGGCCGCGGAACGTCGGCTGGAGGAGTCGGTCTCATGGCGCTGGCCGTCGCGACCGCGCTCGCCCGGCGCCGGCGTCTCAGGTCGGATCGAGATCGACGCGCAGCTCTCTGACCGACATCTCGCCCGGGTTGGCGCTGGGGGGAACATCCAGCTCCTGTTCGGCCGGCCGAAAGCCGGGCGCCGAGACGCTCACGCGCCAGCGTCCCGGTACGAGGCGCGGCAGGCGAAATGCACCCGCCCGCTGCAGATCGGCGCTGGCCTTGGCGCCGTCCGGTCCGACCGCCTCCACCCGGCCCCGAGCAACCGCCGCGCCCGTCGACCGCACGTGGGCTTCGCCGGCGATGCCGCCTGGCAACGGAACCGTCAGCGCGGCGTACCGACCGGGCGTGGCTGGAAACCTGGTAATCGGGTAGTCGGGGTGCTGCACCTCCAGGCGCAGCTCGCCGGCCGGGAGATCGACCAGACGGAAATGTCCGCCGATGTCGGCGGAGCCGCTGCCGATGGGCGACGATTCGGCCGTTCCGCCGGCCGGCGGATCGCGTGGCCAAACCAACAGACGCGCGCGCGACAGGGGCCGCCCGTCCGCGTCGCGCACCAGCCCCTCGAGCACGGCCTCCGCCCGCACGAGCCGTATCTCGACCGCCGCCGGTGCTCCCGTCGCCGGAACCTCGACCGACACCCGCGCGGAGCCGTGGCCCGGCGCGCTGGCGGTCAACCGATAGCTCCCGGCTGGAACCGCCACGGAGAAGTGGCCGCCCGCATCGGTCAGCGCGTAAAAGCCGGCCGGATCGGCCGCGGCGCCGCTGCCCACCAACACGCGCGCCCCCTCCAGCGGTCCGCCGGCCTCGTCGAGCACCTGCCCCTCGACCGGGATCCCGTCGCGCAGCGCCAGTGCACCGAGATCGCGCCGCTCACCGGGGGCGAGCACGAACTCGTCGGTGCGCATCGGCTCCGAGCCGGTGTGCGCCACCTCGACCCGATAGCGTCCGGGGATCAGATCCTCGACCACGAAGCGACCGGCCTTGTCAGAGAGCGCCACCCGTGTGCTTCCCAGCGCGCGGCCCGCGCCCGACGGGAGCGCAGCCGCCTCCGCGGCCAGTGGCAGCGGCCCCAGCTGCACGGTCAAGTCATCCATGGCGCTGGCCATACACCGAACGTGCGCCGCGGCGACCGGCGCGCCGTGCGCGTCCACCACGCGCCCGATGACGCGGGCGCCGCGCAAGAGCTCGAGAATGACCGAGGGCGGCGCGGAGCCCGCGTCGGCCAAATCGACGGTCGGCGATCGGCGCAGCACATAGCCCGGCCTCGCGGTCGTCAGGCGATAGCTCCCCGGCAGAAACGGGCCGAGCCTGAAGCCTCCGCCGGCGTCGGTATGGGCCCGGGCGGGCAAGGGATCTTCTCCGGGCGTAAGCGCGGCTACCTCGCCACGGACCTCGGCGCCCGCCGGCGCCTGGCCGTCGTCTTCGACCACCCGGCCCACGATCGAGAGGCCGGGCTGTAGCGAAAGGCGTAACGGCGCGCGGGTCCCGGGCCGACCGACCGAGATCCCGCGCGCGATCGGCGAGACCAAGTTGTCGTGCTCGGCCCGCAGCGCGTAGTCGCCCGCGCCGAGGCCGCCGAAGACGAAGCCACCGTCCGCGCGCGTGCGCGCCTGTCGTGCCGGACCGCCGGCCTCGTCCGCCAGGGCCACGGTCGCGCCGACCACCGGCACGCCCGCCAGCTCGACCCGCCCGGCGATCGAACGCCCCTCACCGTCGAGGCGCAGCTCCAGCTCCGCGGCTGGCGCCGCAACGCCGGTCCGCTCGGCAGTTGGAAAACCAGCCGCCTCGATGAGCAGGCGATAGCTGCCGGCGGCGAGCGGCCCGATCTTGAAGCCCCCCTCGAAGTCGGTCGCGACCGTCGCCGGTGGTCGCCCCCCCTGGCCCGCCGAGGAGCCCGCAAATGCCAACACGCGCGCGTCGGGCACCGCCTGGCCGCGCCGATCGACGACCCGGCCCCGAAGGTACGCGGGGGCCACCTGGGACGGGCGAGCACCGGCTTCCGCGGGCCCGATCGGCGTTGGTCGTCGATGGCAGGCCGAAAGTGCCGCTCCGACCGCCAGCGACACCAACAGAGCCGCCGCCACCGGCCGATCGCCGCCCTCCGGCCGGGTACCGCGCCGAACCCCAGGCCGAAGCCCAAGCACGGTAAGCTTCGCCGACCCCAGCGGGGTCCCGATCAGCGCGCTTGCGATTCCCATCGGCCAGTGCTAAACGTACGCGCCTTCCGGAGGAAAATGAATGGCAGCGCATTGCGCAGTCTGCTCCAAGCAGCGTCGGGTCGCTAACAACGTTAGCCACTCGAATATCAAGACCAAGAGCATCCAGCGCCCCAACCTGCGCCGTGTGCATGTCAAGCTCCCCAGCGGAGCCCATAGCCACGTCCGCGTCTGCTCGCGCTGCCTGCGTTCCGGCCTAGTCGCCAAAGCCTGAGGCCTCGGGCCCAATCTCCGCGGCCGCCTACACCGGGCTCTAAGGACTCGCGCACAGATTGTCGTTTCAGGCTGGTGCATGCGGCGTGATGACGTAGTTCCAATCGCCGTGGAAGGTTGCGGGCTTGATGTTGAGAGTCCCGAACTCGGCCTTGGTGAACTCGATGCCGATGGGATAGGT
>DASRLC010000648.1:0-6335 GCA_035648655.1 Polyangia bacterium | reverse complement strand
GGGCAAAGGTGGCACCACAGGGCTTTCAACTGGCGGGGCTATCGGCTCCGCCGGAACGGGTGGCCGGTCGGGGATGGGAGGCGCCGGGCCTTCGACCGATGGCTCAACGGTCGATGCGAGCGCCGGTGCTGACGGTGCTATGGCTGCTTGTCCGGGCGTTCCGATTGTTCCCGACAGCGGCGGCTCGGTGGCCGTTGGCAGCAATACGGTGGGAATCCACGGCTCTTGGTTTGTCTACAGCGACTGCACCGATCTGAAGGGCGTCAACTGCGCGATGGTGATCAGCCCTGCCGCGAGTAGTTTCCCGAACATCGGCGGCAAAATGTGTACGTCCGGCCGGACGTCAGACGCGGCGGGCGCCTGGGGCGCCGGCATCGCTCTCGAATTGAGCGACGGGCCGCCGCAACAACCGTACGACACCACGGCCCACGGTGTTCGAGGCTTCTGTTTTCAACTCACCGGCGCGACCATTCCTTCAACGACAATTCGCGTCGCGTTTCCGACCAAAGACAACAACGACAACGCCTATTTCGAATCCGTAAGCACGCCAGGGACGCACACCGTTCTGTTCTCCGACATTGCACAGGGATCCTGGGTCACCACGAAGACCGACTTCGAGCCCACGAAAGTCATGCTCATTCAGTTCCAGATTCCGTCCTCGACCACCACACCAGTCCCATGGGACTTCTGCGTCGAGGGGCTGACTGCGCTCACGAACTAAAGACCAATCGGCGCCTCTCCGAAGGACCGAGCGTCCGCGACGACACATCACGTCTGACGGCCGAACGTGGCGGTCTCGACGAAGAGCCGACCCGGCGCGCCCGACGGTCGGGTACGGCCGCGCAGCCTACGGCCCGGCGACCAGCGCCAGTGCCGACTCGAGCTCGCCGCGGGCGTGGCCGTCGCCGCGGCGAATGGAGGCTTCGATCCCGCGCTCGAAGGTCTCGCGGGCAGCGGCCCGATCGCCCAGCGCCAGGTGGGTGTTGCCCGCGTGCAGGTAAGCCGCCACGTAGTCGGCGTGGTCGCGCATGAGCGCGGCGAACTCGTCGCGCGCCTCGGTCAGCCGATCGCCGTTCTTGTACTCCAGCGCCAGCGCGTAGCGGGGGAACGGATCGGCCGGATGTCCGACGATGAAAGTCCGCAGGGAGTCGATGCGCGACATGGGCAACCGTCAGACGCGCTGCAGGCGCCGCTGCGGGCCGGGAATTTCCCCTTCGACCGGCGAGATGTGATTTTGGGCGTCGACGTGGACGACCTTGGGCACCCAGGCTTGCGCCTCCGCTTCGTCATTGGCCTCCGCGAAAGTCGCGATGATGACCATGTCACCCGGACGGGCCAGGTGGGCGGCCGCGCCGTTGACGCAGATGACGCCCGAGCCGGCGGGTCCTTCCAGCGCGTAGGTCTCGAGGCGGGTGCCGTTGGTGCGGTTCCAGATGTGTACCTTCTCGAAGGGCAGCATGTCGGCCGCGCGCATGAGGTCGGCATCGATCGTCACCGAGCCCTCATAGTCGAGGTCGGCTTGGGTGACGGTCGCGCGGTGAATCTTCGACTTGAAGAGGGTCCGGCGCATTTCGAAGCCTCCGTCCAGGCCGGCAAATTGCCGGTCCCGGCGTGGTTGCCGCCTAGGATACAAAGTGAAGCCCCGCAAGTCAAAAGCCAACTCGACCGTCGGGCGACCGACAAGTCCGCGGTTGACGGTGGTGACCGAATCCCGCACGCTCACTGAGGCGTGACAACGCGCAGTTTCGTCCACGTTCTCGGGATCGACCTCGGCGGGGGCAAAGGCAAAACCACCGCGCTCGCCACGCTGCGCGTCGATGGCGCCGCCGCCACCGTGGTGGACATCGCCCCCCGCAACGGCGCCCTGCCCTTTTACGACCCGGCCCTCCTCGAGACAATCCGCGCGTACGGCGACGAGACGCTCCTCTGCGTCGACGCGCCGCTGACGCTGCCGCCCTGCCTGCGCTGTCTGGTCCCCGTCTGCCCTGGCCAGAGCGACTGCGTGGATCCGGCGGTGCTCGAAATGCGCGCGCTGGCCTCGGAGACCGACGAGGCGCGCGGACGCGACGCCCGGCGGGGCAAGCCACCCATCACGCCTTATACCCAGCGCACGACCGAGGTCTATCTGTCGCACCGGGCGGGGATCGTGGCCCGCGAAGGGCTCGGACAAGGGACCGGACCACTGGCGGCGCGCGCGGCGCATCTGCTGCGCGCGCTGGCCGACCGGTTCCGACTCAACGAGAACCTGATCGAGGCATACCCGAAGGCGACGCTGGCCGCGCTTGGACTCGGCACGCCGTTCAAGAAGCACCTGCGCGAGCGCGAGACCCGCGCGCGCATCTTGGAGGCGCTGGCCGCCGAGCTGCGCTTCGGCCCCGGCGTCTGGCGCGAGCTCTGTATCCAGAGCGACCATCTGTTCGAGGCGGTCATCTGCGCCTTCACCGGATTCCTGTGGGCGCGCGACGGCTGGTCGCTCCCGCAGGGTGCCGGACAACGTGAAGACGACGCGCGCCTGCGCGACGGCTGGATCTGGACCCCGCCCGCCCGCAGCAACGACGTCGCCGCCCCGAAGAAGTCGGTCGCCGAATGGTAGCCGCTCCCGTTCGGTCGGGCGTCGCGACCGACGCCGTGGCGCGCTCAGCGTGCGCTTAGCGCCGGCTCGTCGTCGTCCTCATCGTCGTCGTCGAGGCTGGCATCGTCGAGGCTGGCATCGTCGAGGCTGGGCCGGCGGCGTTCGGGCAGCTCCCCGCCCAGCAGCGAGCTCGGCCCCCGATCGCGCAGAAACTCGAGAAAGGCCAACGCCGGCGGCAGCTCGGCCGCCGGGATCTCGTCGAGCAGCTCGCGCGCCTGGCGCCGCAGGATCTCCCCCGGCGCCTCGCCGGACGGAATGGCCCGCGGCACCTCCACCAGCTCGGCCGGTTGCGCGACGTGTCCCCAGGGGGGCACGTTGGCCACGTCGATCTTCATGTGATCGAGCCAGGTCTGGATGTGGAAGTGCAGCAGCTCCGACCGGTAGGCGAACCACCGCTCGCGCTCGGCCGGGAACGCCAGTAAGACATCTTTGAAGCGCCGAAACGCTCCTTTGCCGTCGATCGAGATGAGCAACCGCTCGCGAAGCGCCAGCTCGGACACCGAGGTGACGAACCGCTCCATCCAGCGGTACTGCTCGCGCGACGACGCGGGGTCGACCCGCAGATAGCGCTCCGGATTGCCGGCCACCCGGGCCCGGCGGGCCGCCGCGTCCGGCTCCCCCTCGACGATCGACAGGAGGTCGCCGTTTTCGAGATCGAGGAAGCTCTCCTGGTCCGGAGAATTCCGCTCGAAAGCGATCTCCAGGTCACTCCAATTGACCGTAATCCCCATCAGTCCGCGCTTTCTCCGCACCCCCTCCTCCCCAGAAGGACGCACGGCAACAATAAGCCACAAGTCTAGGAGGGGCCCACCCCCATTGCAACTGGTGTCGTCGCCGTGGCGGCCGAAATGGTGAGCCGAGGCGCGACGTTATCTTGCGTTGGACGGCGCGCGGCGATCGGCTGCCCCGGCGGTCAGGCCGCCCGGATGGCAACCGCGACCTTGAGGTAATTTCCCTCCGGGAACCCAGGCGCCACGGGAAAGTCCGGCGGCAGCCCGACCCGCTCGATGATCCGCAGATCGACGGACGCCGCCGCGCCCCCCTCGGCGAGCGCGCGGTCCAATTCCGCCGCCGACACCTTGGTCGAGTTGGTCGCGAACACCAGGAAACCCGACGGCGTGAGCACCCGCGCGCTGACCTCGGCCAGCTTGGCCAGATCGCGGGCCACCTGAAACTGCCCGGCCGGTCCATGCGAAAAGGTGGGCGGATCGCAGACGATCAGATCGAAGACACGCTTGCGGTCGGCGAAACGGTCCAGCGTCTTGATGACGTCCGCCGAGATGGTCTCGAGCCGCGCCGGATCGAGACCCGATAGCTCGTAGTTGCGGCGCGCGCGGGCGTGGACCTTGGCCGCCAGATCCACCGCCACCACCTCGGCGGCGCCGGCCTTGGCGGCGTGGACCGAAAAGGCGCCCGTATACGAAAACAGATTCAGCACCCGGCGCTCGGCCGCGCGCGCCGCGACCGCCGCCCACCCGAGGCGCATGTCGTGAAACAGCCCGACGCCGAGCGGGGCGCTGACATCGACGCCAAATCGACAGGCGCCATCCTCGACCACCAGCTCGACAGGCGCTTCGTCGCCCGCCACGCGGACCGCGGGCTCGGGCGGCGCGGTGCCGCCCAGCGGGCGCAACCGCCGCTGCTCGTAGATCCCCCGCGGCGACAACACCGATTCGATCGCGCCCACCAGCTCGTCGCGCCAGGCCATCGCGCCAGGCGACAGCCACTGCACCACCACGAAGTCGCCATACCGATCGACGTTGACGCCTGGCAGCCCCTCACTCTCTCCGGTGAAGAGGCGAATCGCCTGCGGGCGCTCGGCGCCGAAGAGGACCCAACGGAGCTGCACGGCGCGCGCGAAGCGACCGGCCACCACGCCGTTGCCCGGCACCACCCGTTCGGCCGGGTCACGGGTGAGGACCCGCACCGCCACGGCGTGCTCGCGATCGACGTAGCCCCGCGCCACAAAATCACGGTTGCCCGAGAGCAGATCAATCACGGCGCCGCTTGGCTCCGAGACCCCGCGCGGGCCAAGCGCGTCACGGAACACCCAGGGGTGCCCGGCCCGCACCCGCGTCGCGATGTCGGGGGGGATCCGATACTGGCCTGCCCGCGTTCTGACGCTGGGCGCCGTAGCGCGGCCGCGGAATGCTCGAACCGGTTTACCCACCGCGCGGCACCATAAAGACCAGTTCTTTCGCTGTCAAAGGGTACGGTGTAGGCTTGTCACCTTGATTTTGCCTCCGAAAACCGGGAGGCTTTGCGCGAGGACTCAATCGGCATGATGAGCAAGCCCCCTTTCGGGTTGAGCGCGAGCGGCCAGACCAGCGGATCGGATTCCGATCTGGAAGATCTCTCCGACGAAATTGACGTCGATTCGTCACAAGACGTCACCGTGGAAGCCTCCGAGGAATCGACGCTGGAGGTGTCGGATGAGGATTCGACCGACGGATCGACGCTGGAGGTGTCGGATGAGTTTGGCGTCGAGAACACGGAGACGCCGCCGCCGCTATCCGCGCTCATGCCGCCCGGAATGATGTCCAGCACCCCGCCGCCGCGGCGGATGCAGACGATTCTCGGGCTCCCGTTGCCATCGCTGCCACTGCCGGGGGTCACCGCCTCCCGGCCGGCCCCGGGGCCCGAGTTGGCCGACGATGATGACGACGAAGTCACCGTCATGGCGCGGCCTTCGGTCACCGACGACGAGGAAGAGGCGACCAAGGTCGAGCCGGCCGCCACCGCGCTGCGAGCGGCCGCCAGCCGCGACGGCGACGACGATGAGGTGACCACGGCGCTCTCCGCCCAGGCCAGCGTCGAGCGGGAGAAGGCCTTGCGCAAGTCGGTGCCGCCTTCGCTCGATCTGCCGCTGCCGTCGCCCAGCTACCGCACCGGAAGCGCCGGCGACGACGACGGCGACGAATTCGAGGATCCCGACGACGACGTCGAGCTGGCGCACGACACCCCGGCCGCAATCAGCGTCGACGACGAGGCGATCGCGACCTCCTCGTACTCGGCGGATGACGAAGAGCCGTCCTCCGAGCTGGAGGCGGTGCTGGCGCCGCGCCGGCCGACCGGATCCCCACCGCTCGGATCGGCGATCGGATCGTTCGGTCGCGGCGGCGAAGGATTCGGGGCGGCCCGCTTGCCGACCCCCAGCCCAGGGTACGGCTTCTCGCTGCCGAGCCCGGGGCAGCTCCCAGCGCCGTCGAATTCGCCGTTTTCGGCGCGCACGGCCCCGGTCGGATCGCCCTACGCGGCCACCCGCACCACCTCGGCGCCGATGCCGGCGATCCAGATTCCGGCCCCGTCGGGGGCGGCCGCGTTGCCGAGCGGCAGCTCGAGGATGTTCTTCGCGGTGCAGGTTCCGGTGGTCGGGCTGCTGGCCTTGATCGTGGCGGCCGGCGGCGGCGGTGTGTTGCTGGGCGCCAAGCTCTGGCGCTCTCGATCTCCGGTGGCCATGACGTCGACCACGCTGGCGACCGCTCCTGTGCCCACGCCCACGACCCCTCCGGTCGTTCAGCCCGTAGCCCCAGCGGCCGCACCGGCCGCACCCCCGGTCGCCGCAGCCCCGGTCGCGGCACCCCCGGTCGCGGCGGCGGCTCCAGTGGCGCCCAGCGCCGCCGTTCCCGCCGCGGCACCTGCAGCCGCCGCAGCGGCGCCGGTGGCCGAAGAGGCCGCGCCCGTTCCCGCCGTCCGACCGATC
>DASRLC010000647.1:0-2263 GCA_035648655.1 Polyangia bacterium | reverse complement strand
GGGGCACCCCGGCGCCATCGGCGTGATCATCGCGTGGCTGGCCATCGGTGCCGGCGTGGCTTCCGCGGCGGGCGCGGCCGGCGGCGATCTCGGCCGGCGCGCCACCGCGGTCGGCGTCGGGACGGCCTTGCTGGCGCCCGCGGCGCTGCACGTCGCGGTCTGTCGGGGCTGGTTGCCGATCATCGGTGTCTCGATGCCCTTTCTCAGCTACGACCCGACGCTCACGGTCGCCTCGGGCTGCGGCCTGGGCCTGCTGGTGGCCGTCGCGCTCGCCCGCGGGGGTTCTAAAGGACCCTCCCAGGGTCCTTTGGTTAGCAATCGCCGCGCATGAGCTCCCTCTTCGATCTCAAGCTGATCGTCATCTCTGGAAAAGGGGGCGTCGGGCGCACCACGGTCGGGGCGGCTCTGGCGCGGGCGGCCGCCGACGCCGGGAAGCGCGTGCTGCTGGCAGCCGCCACCACCCCCGATCGGCTGGGCCGGATGTTCGGGCGCACCGCGCCGGTCGGCACCGACATCGTGACGGTCGCCCCCGGGATCGACGTGGTCAACATGACGCCCGAGAGCGCGCTGCACGAGTATGGCCTGCTGGTGCTGCGGTCGGAGATGGTGACCCGCGCTCTCTTCGAAAACCGTGCCGCGCGCGGCTTCCTGGGCGCCGTGCCGGGCCTCGACGCCTACGCGGTCCTTGGAAAAGCCTGGTACCACACCACCGAGGTCGCGCACGGACGCCCGCGCTACGACCTGGTGATCCTGGACGGCCCCGCCAGCGGACACGCGGCGCTCATGCTGCGAATCCCCGGTGCGATCCTGGCCGCCATGCCGAAGGGACCGCTCTCGGGCGACGCGCGCGCCCTGCAGGATCTCCTGCACGACCCGGCGCGCGCCGCGCTGCTGATCGTCACCTTGGCCGAGGAGCTGCCGGCCCGCGAATCGGTGGAATTGGCGCGCACGGTTCGGCAGTCGTTGAAGCTGCCGCTGGCCCCGCTGGTGGTCAACGCGCTGCCGAGCGCGGAGTCTGGCGCGCCCGCGCTGGCCGCCCTGCTATCCCGCGTGAGCGCCACCGACCAAGCGGCCGCCGCCGGTCGCGATCCGGCACTCTGGGCGACCCTCCGTCTGGCCGCCGCCGCCGCCGCCCAGCGGCGCCTCGCCGACACGGTCCTGACCGGCTTGCGGCTTGATCCCGGACTTCCAATCATCACCCTCCCCCGCCTGCCCCAGGTCGATCTGGGCCCGTCGGCGATCGCCGAGCTGGCGTCCTACCTTACCCCACAGCGCGCCGCCTAAAATGCGATTTGCGGGCTCCGGCGGCGACCGGTATCGTGGCAACGGCGACGCCCTGTGCCCGTATTTCCATTTCTCGCCGCCGTGCTCGCGTTGGTCCCCGATCAGCGGGCCGCGCCGCCCCATCTGACCGCGGTCCGGACGCCGACGCCGCCGCTCATCGATGGGCGGCTCGACGACGCCGTGTGGGCGACCGCGCCGGGCGCCGACGACTTCACCCAATCGTTCCCGTTCGACGGCGGCAAGCCCTCCGAACGGACCACCGTGCGGGTGCTCTACGACGAGACGGCCATCTACATCGGCTTCGACTGCGAGCAGATCCACACGCCGATCGTCGAGCGCCTCACCCGCCGCGATCGCGACTCCGAGAGCGAGTGGGTCTACGTCCAGATCGATTCGCGCAACGACGGCAAGAGCGCCTACGAGTTCGCGGTCAACATCGCCGGCGTCCTGGCCGACGCCCAGATCATCGACCAGACCACCTACTCCTGGGAGTGGGACGAAAACTGGGAGGCCAAGGCCGCCCGCACGGCGACCGGCTGGTCGGCGGAGATCCGGATCCCGCTGCGCGTGCTGCGCTTCGACAGCAAGCTCCCCGTCCAGAGCTGGGGGCTGCAGGCGACGCGCGTCATCGCCCAGCGCGAGGAGACCGACATCTGGTCTTACATCCCGCGCGACGTGGCCGGCCCGATTGCCTTCTTCGGACGGCTCGACGGGCTGCGCGATCTGAAAGGCGCCGGCGCGCTGGAGCTGCAGCCGTTCGTGCTCGGCTATGGGCGCCACCGCGACGCCAGCCAGACCACCGCCGCCAGCGGCTATGACGGCAGCGGCTCGGCCGGCCTCGATCTCAAGTGGCACATCCTGCAGGACCTGACCTTCGACGCCGCGCTCAACCCCGACTTCGCGCAGGTCGAGCTCGATCAGGTGATCTTGAACCTGAGCACCTACGAGACGTTCTTGCCCGAAAAGCGCCCCTTCTTCC
>DASRLC010000646.1:0-6077 GCA_035648655.1 Polyangia bacterium | reverse complement strand
GAGGGCATCGCGGTAGACGACTGGCTCGCGCGACTTGTTGTTGCGGTCGAGGCAGGCGGCCATGCGATTGACGCATTCGTCGAGGCTGCTCCCGTCGCGCCGGACCATGAGGTCGACGACGGTGCCGTGCTCGGCCGGTTCAGTGCCGGTCTTGTAGGTCCACGTATCCCGATCGAGATCCTTGCGGAGGTGGAGCGTCTCGCCCCAGCGATCCGTCATGGCCAGACGGGTCTGATCGGGCTGCGTCGGCGAGAGGTGGTAGCCGTGCGCGACGAGCCAGGCGGGCAGATCGATCTGCTTCTCCAGCCGTACGATGAGGCTCGCGCGCAGAACCTCCTTTGCGTCGCCGGCGGCGAGCTCAGCGGCCATGGCGGTTCCCTCCGTCGTCGGCTCGATGTTGTGGAACCGCACCCGAGTCCTCGGCCGCCCCACCCTCCTCCTGCCCAAGGGAGACGGCCGGCCGCTCGGCGGTGACCTCCAGGTCCAGGTAGTCCGGGGCGAGCTCGTTTTCTCTGGTGATCTCGCCGATGGGCGTTTCGAGGGTGTCGTCGTCGTCGGTCAGCGCCGCTGGCGTGGCGCCCTGGTCCGGGTCAGCGAAGATGGTCGAGAGGGGTAGCCGGGCGCATTCACTCGGCAGGGTCCGGGTGCCGACGAGCTGCCAGGTCTCGATCTCGATCCCCCAGCTCTGAAGGCGCGTGCGGCGCTCGATTCGTCTCTCGAGCTTGCGGGTGACACAGCTCGCGCTCATCGACCGACCTCAACGCCGAAGGCCTCGGGGACACCGGCCAGGGCGGTTGCGAGTAGGCGAAGCGCCCGCCAGTGGATCTTGCACGAGTAGCCCTTGGTGATGCCGAACCTCTTCGCGATGCGGGTGAGGTCGAGCCCCTCGTAGAAATAGAGGAGCATCGAGGTCCTCTCGAGCTCCGGAAGCGACTGGATGGCCTTGAGAACGGCTTCGCGGAGGAGTTTGGCGTCGACGGAGGCGTCGGACGGCATGTGGGCCGTCTGCGGGAGCGTTTCGGGGTCGACGGCAGAATCGTCGAAGAGGCCGGCGCCACCAGCGTCGGCGAAGTCGTCGCCGGCTTCGCCCGCTTCGGTGACCTTCTTCCAGTGGGCGTGCAATCTTCGAGAGCGCCGCTCCCGTCGGGCGCCGTCGACGACGGCCCCGCGAATTCGCTTGTAGGAGTACGTGCTGAAGGTGGCGCCGTTCTCCGGGGAGTAGCGGTTGGCGGCTTCGACGAGGCCGCGCTGCGCCCAAGCGAGGACGTCACCGACGGGGAAGATCCCATCGAGCTCGAACTCCGCGAAGTAGTTGAGCGCGATTCCCTCGCTGAATTTGAGGTGTTCTGTAACGAGCTGGTGGCTCTGAGACGTTTGCATCGACTGCCCCTTTCCGGCGGGCCGAAGAGCCCAACCGGAGAGAGGCAATGGCAAGGTCGGTGCCGACCTTTTCCGAGGGGTCGCTCGAAGAAAACCGCGGAGTTAGACGGCGACGGCTTGTTGCATAGCCGTTTCATAGGCGTTCCGGACCGCCGTGGAACGGCTATGCAACGGAGCTGCAGCCCGGCGACCAGACGGGCCGGATTTAGCGGCTCGCGGCCAGGCGACGGACGACGAGGGTCGAGGGCACGCCGAGCTTTCGGGCGAGCTTGTCGACGTCGCCACCGCAAAGCTCGAGGTCGCGGCGGATTTCTTCGAATGACAGGTCACTGACCTTGCGCAGATCAGGGTGCCTGCAGAGCCATCGCCAGAAGGTGGGGCGCGCGACTTCGAAATATCCCGCCGCGCGGGTTCTGTTCCAGCCGGCCTTCTCGAGGGCGGCCAGCAACTGGTCATGGGTGACGTCACCTGGCGCCCGTCGAATGCGTGGCCGGCCGGGTGGTGGTGGTGGCGGCGCCACCGGCTCCGCGAGACTCAGGACTCGTTTGGCCAAGAACTCGACGATGGCTGTGTGAGCCGCGCGCGGCTCCTCGCCGGCATCGGTGACGAGCTTCTCGGCCACGGCCTTGATCGTGCGCACGTTGCCAGAGAGCGATGAGCGCGCGATGGCGGCGACGTCACGCGCAGCAATCCATGGTCTAGCGTCTGAGTCCGGGTTCTGGAGCCGCTGGAGGTGCGCAGGGTCGTCGAACTGCGCCCGAAGGTAGTGCACGAGGAGAACGCCGACATCCTCTCGACGCTCTCGGAGCGGCGGGAGGTGAATGTTGAGCGAGCTGTTGAAGCGTTCGTAGAGCGATTTCTCGAGGGTACCCGTGGCGACGGCTTGCTCGAGATTGGCGTCCGTGGCCGCGATGATTCGGACGTCGACTTTGCGCTCTAGTGACGAGCCCTTGGCTTGTACGCCGCGATTCTCCAGTACGCGTAAGAGCTTCGGTTGGATTTTGGGCTCGAGGTAGCCGACCTCGTCGAGGAAGATGGTTCCCCCCTCCGCCGATCGGAAGTGCCCCAGAGAGTGGGAGTCTGCGCCGGTGAAGGCGCCTTTCTGGTGCCCGAAGAGCTCGGCCACCGCGGTCTCTCCAGTGAGATTCGCGGTATTGACGACCACGAACGGCCTCGTCGCTCGGCGTCCAGAATCGTGGAGGGCGCGCGCCGCGAGCTCCTTGCCCGTTCCAGACTCGCCGCGCAGGAGAACCGGCATGGCCTTATCTGCAGCCCGGATGATGGCGCGCCGCACGTTCTCGATTCCATCGCTTGTACCGAGGAGCCCGAGAGCGGGCGATCGGCTGATAGGGAACTGGACAGGGTGGAGGCAGAAGACGAACACCCGCGCGATGGTGATGATGATGCCGCGCCGTAGCTCGTCGGGGGTGATCCGCCGTGGCTCGTCGAAGGGTCGGCCGTCAACTTCGATCTCGCTACCGGCTTCTCCGCGGCGAAGCTCTAAGCTCCCTCGGTCAAAGACGATGTCGATGACGGACCTGTGGCTCATGCGCCGATGGTCAATCGATTGCCCATCGCTCGAGCCGGGCGGAAAGAAGATCGGCTCTTCCCTGTTGACGTGGGCTACATGGGTCTTGAGGAGTGCCGTCAGCGGAGCGATGTGGCCAGCCCGGTCGAGATCCGGGTGCCAGAGGATCGTCAGCGCAGGAACTGAACCAAGCCCTTGCGTGCCGGTGAGGGTGTCGAGGGTGCCGGTGAGAGTCGAGTCGTCCATTCAGCCGTCAGCGAAGGGCTAGAAGTGCCCACCAAGAAGCACAGACGTCGGTCCGAAGCCGAGCGCGACGTCGCTGCCGTTACTTTTCGAAGTGTAGAGCAAAACGGCGCCCACCGCGGCGGTGGCCACGCCCGCGCCGGTCAAGACCCAGCCGACGGTCTTGGTGTTGTAAACGGGTTTGCAATCGGCGGGCGAACCAGCCGTGCAGCTGCCGCTGGAGGTATGCCCGTCGAGAGCTATCCAGACGATTCCCCAGATAGCGGCGGCCCCACCGACGCCTACGAGGGTGCCTCCGGTCCACGCCCGCCACGCACTGTGGGTGTGCAGCTCCTGGGGAGACGACGGCGGTGGCGTCTGAACGGTGGCCGCTGGCGCCGCCGGCGGCTCCGCTGGTCGCACGTCGATGGGGTCGAGGGCGATCTTCAGCGGCGTTTGCATGCCGGCCTGGACGGGCACGCTCATGATGAACTGCTTGTAGCCTGGAGCCGTGGCGGTGACGATGGCGGTGCCCTCCCCTACTCGCACGGGCGTCTGGTGGGGCAGCGTTCCGATGGTCTTGCCGCCGACGGTAACCGTGGCGCCTTCCGGACCGGAGATGGTGATCTGGCCGATGTGGCTCTTGGCGATCGAAAGGGCTTGGTCGAGGAGAGCATGGTTTTTGTGAACCTATGGATCCTGCGGCGTGCTGAGTGAAGCGTTGAGGTGAGCCTCGGCGTCGTTCCAATGGGCGAGGGCCGACTCGACGAGCCCAAGCTGGCCGGCGGTCCGCGAGGACGGCGCGAGCATATCCGCGTGCTGGAACATCTCCAGCGCCTCGGCATCTTTCCCTGCCCGGCGGAGCTCGAGCCCACGGGTGATCATGGCGTCGGCCGACTTTTCGTCTGCGGCATTTGCGAGGCCAGCGAACGAGAGGAAGACCAGTGCGAAGGCGATGGCGCGGTTCATGGGCAAGCTCCTAGTAGTTCGACATCCAAACGTAGATCTTCTGGCTCTCTCCCCAGCCAATCCAGATGGCGTCTCGCGCGTCGACGATCAGCGCCGGCGGCGACGAGTTCGGGAAATTGCCTCCGTTGGCGAAGCCCGCGCGGTTGTCCCATCCCGATCCGGTCCATCGCGCTACGCCGATGGATGAGGGAGATTGTGACGGGTCGTACCAGGCGACGACCGGAAGCCTGTCAGTCGTCGCGGCGAGGCTTGGACTCGTCGACGTGGGGGTCGAGGGAACCGGGTTCGAAACGGCGGGCAGCCAGGCCCCGTTCGTCAAATGCCCCGGAACCCAATTCGTGGTGACGCTGTTGAGCATGACGGGGTTACCGCTGACGTCGAGGGCGAGAGAAGCGTTCGTCGCACCGGCGCCGGCAGTGAGAGCCCAGGACGTTCCGCTCCAAAGGAAGACTCCACTCGAATTCGTGGTGTCCAAGACAGAGACGATCGGTACGTTCTGGTCGCTCACGACTAGATCAAAGGTCTTGCTCGACGGGTCGCCAACCGCGCCCAATGACGTATCCCACGCACTTCCGGTCCACTTGGCCACGTAGATGTCTGTCTTCATCGTCGGCGTGTAGATGTCGGCCCGATAGGCGACGACAGGATGGCCCATGCTGTCGAGAGCCAGAGCGATGTAGTCGACGTTGGTGCCCTCGGCGGCCGGGACGACGATCGCCGGGTAGGTGGTGCTCTGCCAAGCGGTCCCGTCCCACGCTGCGAAGACGACCTCACCCACTCCCGCCGAGGTCGAATAGCCCCAAGCGACGATCGGGTGATTCTGGGCATCGACGAAAATTGCGGCGTTGTTCGAGGCTGCTCCGGTGCCTGGCACTCCGAGATCATTCCAGGCCTGACCGTCGCTCACGGCGACGTGCATAAGGGGCGGACAGGAGTTGCCAGCGTTGCCCGGACCGCAGACGGTGTAACCGATGATGGGCTGGTAGTTGGAGCCAAGGGCGACCAGGGGGGGCGAATTGCTGCCCAGAGGGGAGTACTTGACCCAGGACGGCACATCCCAGGACCACGCTGTCGTCAGGTGGACCAGGGCGTTCCCGGCCAGGTCTGTGATCGAGCTCGAGAAGGTTCCGGTGAACGCCTGATCGAGCGTGATGCCCTTGTCGGAGGTGATCGAGAGCGTCGCGGTCTTACCATCGGCGCTGAGAGAGACGGCTGTCGGCAAAGTGGTGGCGCTCGCGGTCTGAATCGCGATGGTGCTCGAGGTGACGGTCGAGGGAAGGAGAGGCTCGGAGAAGCCCGCCACGATCGGAGCTACCAGGACGACATCAGATGCGCCCGGCGCAGGGACGAGGGTGCTGGCGACTACTTGTGGCGGCGTCCTGTCGACGACGATGGTGACTGCATTCGAGGTCACCGTCTTGCCGTTGCTGGTGAGCTGCGCGGTGACGGAGTACGTGCCTTCAGTCACGCCGGTCGTGTTCCACTTGAACGACGCCTGGGGCGCCGTCACCGTCCCGACCGTCGCCGTCGTGGCGCCCGTGGCGCCCGTGGCGATGATGGAGATGGGCGCGCTCGTCGGGTGGTCTGTCGAAACGACGATAGAGACCGACCCGTTCGTGTAGGTGGTCGCGGCCGTCGGAGCTGTGATCGCAACGCCGTTGGGTACAACGGCCGTGCTGCCGTCACCGTCGGCTTTGTTGCCGTCGGAGCGAGCTCCGTCGGAGTCAGGATTACCCCCGTCGTTGGTGTCGGCCTGGTTCCGGGTTGGGCAGCCAGCGAGGAGAATGCTCGAAGCGAAGAGAAGTGCTAAGGCGCGCATCGATACCTCTAGTCAGAAGGAATGGCGAGACCATTTTTGTCGACGATCGGCAGCTTGTGGTGCTTGTGCGCCGGCCGCCTTTTCTCAGTGATCGGCGGGTTGTCGGGCGCCGCCGCGGCCGCCGCCGGCGCTGCGCTGGGAGCCGCCGCCGGTGCTGCG
>DASRLC010000645.1:0-8887 GCA_035648655.1 Polyangia bacterium | reverse complement strand
CCTGCAGCACGCGCAGCAGCTTGGACTGCATCTCCAGCGGCAGCTCGCCGACCTCGTCGAGGAACAGCGTGCCGCCGTGGGCCAGCTCGAATCGGCCCTTGCGGCGGGCGAGCGCGCCGGTGAAGGCGCCTTTCTCATGCCCGAAGAGCTCGCTCTCCACCAACCCGGCGGAGATCGCGGCGCAGTTGACCTTGACCAAGAGGCGCTCGCGCCGCGGGCTCATCTCGTGGATCGCCCGAGCCACCAGCTCCTTGCCGGTCCCGGTCTCGCCGGTGATGAGCACGCTGGTGTTGGTGACCGCCACCAGCCGCGCGCGCTCGAGCACCTGCTTGATAGCCGAGCTGAGGCCGACGATCGCCTCGCACGGGTCGACCCCCGACAGCTCCTGGCGCAGGTACTCGCGATCGCTCTTGAGCTGCTCGAGCGCCCGCTTGCGATCGGTGATGTCCTCGAAGAACACGGAGACGCCGCTTGGCGAGGGGTACATCCGAACCTCGTGCCAGCGGCCGGTGCGCGCCGAGAGCTCCTCGAAGACGGTGGTCTCCTGCGCGCCGACCGCCCGCAGAAAGGCCCGATGGGTCGGGCTGCCGAGCATCTCGGGAAACTCGGTCCAGACGTGGCGGCCGACGAGCTGGTCGCGACCGCGGCCCATGATCGCCAGCGCCCGATCGTTGGCGAAGGTGATGTGCCCCTCGCGATCGAGGGCCGCGAAGCCGTCCGAGATGCGCGACAGGATCCGGGTCAGCGTGGCCTGCGCGGTCTCGGCCTCGCCCCGCGCGGCGTCGGCCCGCGCCGACAGCTCGGCGCGCTCTTCTTCGATCCGCTTGCGCTCGACGGCCCGGCCGATCCCCTGGGCCACGATGCGCAGGAGCTCGAAGTGCTGCTGGTCCCAGGTCGATCCGACGGCCGCCGAGAACCCGGCCAGACCGAGCAGGGTGCCCGCCACGTTCACCGGCACGACCGCCAGCGCCCGATCGCCGCTTGGCGATACGATGTCCTCGATTGGTCCGCCGAGAAGGCCACGCGTGCGCGGCAGCCGCAGGACCTCGCCGCGACCGAGCATCGCCAGCAGCTGGGGGGTCACCACCGAGGCGGGGACGCGCGCGTAGTCGGCGCGGGTCTTCATGCCCACCATGCCGGCGCCACTCCACTCGTGGGTCAGCTCGAGCTCGCCCGCGTCGAGGCGATAATAGAATGCGCGTTCGACACCGCGCTGATGGCCGACCAGCGCCAACGCCCGATCGACGCCTTCGGGGACCGAAGCAATCGGCAGCCCCGACAGGCCGGTGGCGACGATGGCCGCCAACCGATCGTCGCTGAGCGGCCGGCGATCGTTGGTTCGCTCGCCGGCCCCCGAAGCGATCAGGAACCAGGCCAGATCGCCATCCATTTCTGCCCCCCCGCGGCCGTCGACGTCGTCCACGTCCAGATCCATGCCCGGAAGCTCACCGGCCGTGGTCATCGTCCATCCCCTCACGCCGCCTCACCGATCGCAGCACTTCCGGAAGGCGCGTTCCTACCTGGCACTTGTTGAGGAATCCGTCGGCCCCGGCCAATCGACTGGCCTGGCGAAGCTCGTCGTCTCCGCAGATGCTCAGCAAGACCACCTGCGGGGCCTTTCGCCCGAGCTTGAGCCGCCGCGTCGCCTCGCACCCGCCCAGGCTCGGCATCACCAGATCCATGAGCACCAGATCGGGCGAGGTTTGGGCGGCGACCCGCAGCGCGTCCAGGCCGTTGCTGGCCACGCCGCACAGCTCGATGCCCGGCAGCGACTCGAGGAACGCGCACAGGATGTCGCGAAAGCTCAGCGAATCGTCGGCCACCAGCACGCGCAGAGGCGTCGTCGTCGGGGCCGGCGGGTGGAATGGTCCCGTCACGCTGTACAAGATACCCGGCGGTTTAGGTCGGGGTTATCGGGTCGATTACCAGATCGGCCCTGGAAAACCCCCTATTCGGGGTCAGCGATCGGCCGAGACGAGGCCGATCCGAATCGCATACCGCACCAGGCCGGCGATCTCGTGGATGTCGAGCCGATCCATGATTTGCGCGCGGTGGGCCTCCACCGTCTTGGCGCTCAGGCCCAGCAGCTGCGCGATCTCCTTGGTCGAGCGCCCCTCGGCCACCAGTTGCAAGGTCTCGCGCTGGCGCGGCGTCAGAGCCAAGGCCGCGGGGTCCCGCTCGGGGCCCGCGGGGCTGGCGCGCCCCAGGAATCCCTCCACCACGTGGCGCGAGACGCCCGGCGAGAGGTAGGTCTCGCCCCGCATCACGGCGCGCAGCAAGATCGGCAGCTCATCGGCGGCGGCGTCCTTGAGCAGGTAGCCCTTCGCGCCCGCGCCCAGCGCCTGTGCCACATGGCTGGGGCTGCCGTGCATCGAAAGGATGACCAAGCGGGTCGCGGGCGCCTCACGCGCCACGCGCGCCGCCAGGTCCAGCCCGTTGAGGCCCGGCATGGTGATGTCGACCAGCGCCACGTCCGGGCGCGTTTCGAGCAAGAGTTGGAGTGCCCGCTGCCCGTCCTCGGCCTCGGCCACGATCTGCACGTCGGGCTGGCTCTCGAGCAGGGCGCGGATGCCGGCGCGTACGAGGTTGTGATCGTCCGCCAGCAGCACACGCATTGCCAAGTAAGCGTATCATGAAGAGCGGAATGCTCGGGGGCGGCGAAGGGCGGCGTCAACCGACGATGGTCGGACACAGCTGGCGGCACGACGTCCTCGACGCGATGCTGCGGGTGGCGGCCTTGGTGGGCCCGATCCTGGTGGTTTTGGCGATGGTTTTTCGCCGGGGTCCCCGCCTGGACGTGGTGTCGGCGCTGATGGTCGGCTCGGTGGGTCTGCTGGTGGCCCTGCGGTTTTTGCACAGGCTGCCGTTTCGTTTGCGGGCGGCTTTGGTGGTCGCGGTGCTCTACACCGCTGGGCTGCCGGCGCTGGTGCGCTCCGGGTTCGCAATGGGCTCGGCGGCGGCCATGGCGGCGGCCATTGTCCTGGCCGTCGTCCTGCTGGGCCGGGGCGCGGCCTTCCTGCTGCTCATCGTGACCGCGGCCGTGATGGGCGCGCTGGGCGCCGCGGCCGGCGCGGGTCACTTCGTCGCGCGCGCGATCGACTCCAACCCCGACATCCCGGCCAACTGGTTTCGGATGGGGATCACCTTCGATCTGGTGGCCGCCATGCTGATGGTGGCGGTGGAGTTCGCGGTCCTGCACATCGAGAAGAACTATCTGGAGGCGGCGGCGGCGCTGGGGCGGCTGACCGACGAGCAGCGGCGGCGGGCCGTCCTCGAGCGCGAACGACGCGCCGCCGAGGTCGGGTGGCAGCGCTGCGCCCACCAGCTGATCGCGCTCGGTAAACATCCGGCGGTGGAAGCCGGCGATCTGGCGGCCGCCTTCGCCGCCATCACCGAAGCGGGCGCCCGCGGCCTCGACGTCGAGCGCTGCAGTGTCTGGTTGCTCGACGACACGCGCGGCGAAATCGGCTGCCAGGACCTCTACGAGCGCACGCCGTCGCGCCACTCCAGCGGGCAGCGTTTGGCGTCGGTGGAGGCGCCGGCTTACTTCGCGGCGCTGGAGGCCGAGCGGGCCATCGCCGCCCACGACGCGCGGAGCGATCCGCGAACCCGCGCGCTGGCGGCCGGGTATCTGGTGCCGCTGGGCATCACCTCGATGCTCGATGCCCCGATCCGATTTCGAGATCGCGTGGTGGGCGTGGTCTGCCACGAGCACACCGGCTCGGCGCTGGTCTGGAGCGAAGCGCAGCAGAGCTTCGCGGGCTCGCTGGCCGACTTCGCGGCGCGGGTCCTGGCCGGGGCCGATCGGAGGGCCAAGGAGCGCGCCTTGCGGACGGTCAACACCGATCTCGGGCAGCTCAATCGGCGGCTCGAATCGGCCAAGGAGGACGAGCGGCGCTTCATCGCGCGCGAGCTGCACGACGAGCTGGGGCAGACGCTGACGGCGCTCAAGCTTCGGCTCAAGCTGGGGGCCCGCGCGGCGGATCCCGAACGCGCCGAACGGGAGGGGGCGGCGACCTTCGCGATGATCGACAACCTCATCGACCGGGTGCGCAAGCTGTCGCTCGATCTGCGGCCGGCCCTGCTCGACGAGGTCGGCCTCATTCCGGCACTGCGGGCCTACCTCGATGGGCAGTCCGCCATCTCGGAGGTGGGGATGGAGCTCGACGCCTCGGCCTTCGCGGGGCGGGCGTCACCCGAGAGCGAGATCGCCTGTTTCCGCATCGTGCAGGAGGCCGTCACCAACGTGCTGCGCCATGCAGAGGCGCGTCGGGTCTCGGTGCGCCTCGAGCAGCGGACGGATCGGTTGCAGATCGTCGTCGAGGACGACGGCCACGGCATCGTCGCCGGCCAGGTCCCCGACGCCGCGGCGCAAGGGCACATGGGCATCGTCGGCATGCGCGAGCGCGCCCGCGCGCTGGGCGGCGACTTCGCGATCGAGTCGGCGCCGGGCGCGGGGACGGCCGTGCGGGTCACCTTGCCGGTGGGGCTGGCTGGCGGGTTGCCGGCCGCCGACAGAGCTTAGAGCCGGAACGTCGAGGCGCCGGTCGGTCGGCTACTCTCGCGGTTTGGGCGGGCGTCCCCGCCGGGCGGCCCAATTGGTGCGCGCCTTGCGCGCCGGCGCCGGCTGGTCCCCGCGCGCCAGACGCTCGGCGGCCTCTCGGGCCGCCTGTTGGGCCACGATCGCCGCCCGCTTGTCCTCTGCTTTACCCATATTGGATCGTCTCCCGTTCGTCTAAAGCGGCAAGGCCGCCGGATGCCCCTCGACGGCCGGTAGCGCGCCCTCGGTGGGAAGTGATTCGGTGCTCCCCAAACGCTTCAGCCAGCGAACGTGGGAACGAAAAGCTGCGCGCGCCGTGCGGTGCGAGAAGTGGCGCACCCCATGGGCGGCGCACGTCCGCTCGACGATCGGCGACAGGGCCGGGTAGTGCACGTGGCAGATTTTGGGGAACAGATGGTGCTCGATCTGGAAGTTGAGCCCACCCAGGTACCAGGTCAGCAGGCGGTTGCCGCGCGCGAAATCGCAGGCGGTCTCGACCTGATGCGCGGTCCACTCGTGCTCGATCTGGCCGGACTCGGCGCTCGGCTGGCGGAAGGCCGCCTCTTCCACGCAATGGGCCAGCTGAAAGACAGTCGCCAGCGTCAGCCCGAGCACGAAGCCACTCAGCAGGTAAATCAACACCACGTCGCCGACGCTGTGCCGGTAGATCGGCAGTCCGAAGGCCAAGAAGAAGAACACCAGCTTGCCAACCCAGAAGGTCAGCTGCTCCCAGCCGCGCGGCCGCGGAACGCGCGTGTCCGCGATGCCTGGCTTCACGAGCGACCGCAGGTCACCCGAGATCTGCCACTCGATCGCGAGGAAGGCATAGAGCGCCCAGACGTACAGGTGTTGGAAACGGTGGAAGCCGTGCCGCTTGTCGTGCGGCGAGAATCGCCCGAAGGGGCCGACGTTGAGATCGTCGTCCGAGCCAGCGATGTTGGAGTAGGTGTGGTGGGCGATGTTGTGCTTGTAGTGCCAAAAGTAGGCGTTTCCGCCCAACAAGTTGAGCGTGAGCGCCATCGTCTTGTTGACCGCCGGGAAGCGCGAATACGCCCCATGGCCACCGTCGTGCTGGATGTTGAATCCGACGCCCGCCATCGCGAGCCCCAGCGAGATGGCCAGCGGGACCGCTTGCCATGCGCTGGACGCCCAGAACACCAGTCCGATGTAGGAACCGGCCAGCCAAGCCATCAGCACGGCGGTCTTCAGGTACATCGAGCGCGCATCGCGCTGGGACAGCCGCTTTTCTTCGAAGTAGGCCGCCACCCCAGCCTGCAGATCGCGCCGAAAAGCGGTGCTCCCGAGGAATGTGGGCGGCACCGGGGCAGAGTTTACTCCCGCGGCGCCCCAAAATCTACGATTAGTCGCGGCGGCCGGCTGGGGAGCCGCCTTCGCGCGCAGCGAGCTTCGGCCCAGCCGTGGCGGGATGGTCCCCCGCAGGCGACCGGAGTACCGTGGCGGGATGGTGCCCGTCGCCCCGTCGTCTTCGCCGCCGTCGCCGTCCCAACCGTTTGTCGGCCGCGTGGCATTTGTCACGGGGGCTTCGCGCGGCGTGGGCAAGACATTGGCGCTGCGGTTGGCCGACGAGGGGTGCGACGTCGTGGTGGCCGCCAAGACCTCGGATCCCAGCGACAAGCTTCCGGGCACGATCCACGAGACGGTGCGCGAGATCGAGGCGCGGGGCCGGCGCGCGCTCGCGGTGCAGGTCGACGTGCGCGACGACCTGGCGGTCGAGCGGGGGGTCAAGCAGGCGCTCGATCGGTTCGGCCGGATCGACTTCTTGGTCAACAACGCCGGCGCGATCTACGGCCGTCCGCTGGTCGATACCCCGATGAAGCGGTTCGATCTGGTGATGGGCGTCAACGTGCGCGGCGCGTTCGCCTGCACCCACCATGTCTTGCCGGCCATGTTGGCGCAGCGGTACGGACACATTTTGATGCTCTCGCCCCCGGTCGACGAGAGCGCGGCGGCCGGCAAGATCGCCTACGCCATCAGCAAGTTCGGGATGACGCTGATCGCGCGCGGTCTGGCCGACGAGGTGCGCGAGCAGAACGTGGCCGCCAACGCCCTGTGGTGCGCGACCCTCATCGAGAGTTCGGCGACCATCCGGTTCGGCCTCGGCGATCCGTCGCTGTGGCGCAGGCCCGAGATCGTCGCCGACGCGATGATGAAGATCTTCGTCAAGGAGCCCAAGAGCTTCACCGGACAGGCGCTCATCGACGAAGACGTACTGCGCGCCGAAGGGGTCACCGACTTCTCCGGCTATCGTTGCGATCCGAACGCCGAGCCGCCGCGGGTGGGCTTCAACTTCAGGATGTCGATCGGTTGACCGGAGGCGCGAACCGCGATGGCTGGCGGGGCGTGAACCGGGACCGAAGGGGCGCGGACTTGACTTTCAGTGGATTTCCCCGCATGAATGATCCCGGACGAAATCACGTCCTTGCCTTCGCGTTTCGCGCGAAGAGCGCCAGAACCGGGTTGGCCTTCGTTTGAACGCTGTCTGAAACGGTTTTTGCACGGACAGACCGTTCACCAAACGCCCAACCAGATCTCGGCTTCCACCCACGCATAGGCGGGTGAGGCGCATGGCCGGATCGGGGGGCTCGAGAAGGACTTCAGACCCACCATGACGCAATCGATCTCTCCTTACGACATCGCCACGACCTCGTCTTCGCCCCCCCCGGCACTACCGCCGTCGAACGCTCCGGGCGCGCCCGTCGGCTTCGAGGTGTTCGACCTGACGCCGCCCCTCTTGCGGGCCCTCGGCGAAGAGGGCTATCGCCAGCCAACGCCGATTCAGCTCGAAGCCATCCCACACGTGCTGGCCGGCAAGGATCTGCTGGGCTGCGCGCAGACCGGCACCGGCAAGACGGCCGCCTTCGCGCTGCCGATCCTCCACCGCCTGTCGCGCAACCTCGGGCCCAAGCGGCGCGGCGCGCGCGTCCTGGTGCTGGTTCCCACCCGCGAGCTGGCGGTGCAAGTGGCCGAGAGCTTCTCGACGTACGGAAGGCACCTCTCGCTGTCGACCACCATGATCTTCGGCGGCGTGGGGCAGGGGAATCAGGTCGCCGCCCTGCGGCGGGGCGTCGACACCGTCGTCGCGACCCCCGGCCGCCTGCTGGATCTGATGGAGCAGGGTCACGTCTACCTGCAGGACGTCGAGACGCTGGTGCTCGACGAGGCCGACCGCATGCTGGACATGGGGTTCATCAACCCGATCCGGCGCATCATCTCCAAGCTGCCGGCCCGCCGCCAGAACTTGCTCTTTTCGGCCACCATGCCGGCGCCCATTGCCAGCCTGGCCGATTCGATCCTCCGCAACCCCGCCAAGGTGGCGGTTAACCCGGTGGCCAGCACGGTCCAGGCCATCACCCAGCGGGTGCTCTTCGTCGAGCGCGAGGACAAGCGGCCGCTCCTGCGCGAGATCCTGCGCGATCCGGCCATGACCCGGGTGCTGGTCTTCACGCGAACCAAGCACGGCGCCGACCGGGTGACGCGCGATCTCGAGAAAGCCACCATTCGCGCCGAGGCGATTCACGGCAACAAGTCGCAGGGCGCGCGCCAGAAGGCGCTGGCCTCCTTTCGAGCGGGGCGGATCCGGGTCCTGGTGGCGACCGACATCGCCGCCCGCGGGATCGACGTCGATGGCGTGAGCCACGTGATCAACTTCGAGCTCCCCAACGAGCCGGAGAGCTACGTGCACCGGATCGGCCGGACCGCCCGAGCGGGCGCCAAGGGTGTGGCGCTGTCCTTCTGCGATCGGGACGAGCGGGCTTACCTGCGCGATATCGAACGGCTGACCCGGGAGCGGATCGAGGTGGTTTCTAACCACCCCTACGCGGCGAACCGCGGCCGAGCTTGAAGACGCGCCACGAGACGGCCAAACGGCTCGGCCAGATGGCTTGGTCTGGCCAAGCCCGAAAAAAGAAATTGCGGTAACGGACGACGGCTCGTGTTAGGTTTTAGAATGACTCCTTCGTCTCGTCTTCGTTGCTGTCGCCGGCCTGGCCGGGATGACCTACGGTGACCGGAATGTTTGAGGGTTCTGCAGACGGCAGCTCCGTCGGTCACTGAAACAGAAGCAAAAAACGAGGAAGAGAAGACATGGGAACGAGACTCTACGTCGGCAATCTGTCGTACAGCATCACCGAGCTCGACCTGCGCGAGTTGTTCGCGGGTTTGGGCACCGTCACCGACGCGAAAATCGTCACCGATCGCGAGACCGGCCGACCGCGTGGATTCGGCTTCATTGAGATGTCCACCGAGGACGAGGCCCGCAAGGCCATCGAAGAGCTCAATGGTCGCGACGTGCAGGGCCGCCAGGTGGCGGTGAAGGAAGCCGAGGAT
>DASRLC010000644.1:0-8257 GCA_035648655.1 Polyangia bacterium | reverse complement strand
GTGCCGTAGGGGCCGGCGGCGGGGCGGCCGGATCGGGCTCGGCGGAGGCCGCTCCCTGTGCGCGGGCCTGTGACCTGCCGAGCGAGAGCGCCAGCGCCAGCAGCAGCGCCACGCCCGCACCACGCCGAGGCCAGGCGCCTCGACTGGGAATAGACAAGCCGGGCATCGAAGCCATTGTTATGCCGGATCGGCCGGCCGTCTAGATCCGCTCAGGGGCCGCCCGCGGGAGCGAGATACCCTGTCAGATCCTCGGGTGTCACGCGGGGCTGGGGCCCGACACACCGCTATGTCCGAACGAGGGCGGCGGGCGAGGCACCCCAGGCGTTTCCAGGGCTCCATGTGGGCGGAGCAGCTCCCGCATCGTGCGCCACAAATTCTCTTTGACTCGCGCAGCTCGTTCCGCTCAGGGCGCGCCGGCCGCGCCGGTTCGGCGGTCGGCGGCCCAATCGACACGGGCCCGCATGTCGAGCGCGCGCAGGCGATCGGCCTCGGTCGCGTCGGTGGCCAGCCGGGCCAGCGCCGCGCGCGCGCGCGCCGTGTCGCCCACGCGGTAGGCGGCGTCGGCGATCATCCGGCGGCATTCACGCACGAGGTCGGAGGGCAGGGCCTGGGGCGCGCTCGGGTCGGCGATCTCGCCGTCGCTGCAGGCGCGCTCCAGTTGGGGCAGGGCGCGGGCCGGATCGCGGGCCAGGAGCTGCCGTCCGATCAAATAAGGCCCCAGACGCTCGCCGGGGAAGAGGCGCGCGTATTCGAGCAGCAGATTGAACGTCAAGATTGGATCGGGCTCCGGCGCGATCAGGTCGTCGCCCAGGAGCACGCGGCCGAGGGTCGAGCGGGCGGCGGGATTTTCCAGGCCCTTGAGCTTGGCGAAGGCCAGCCGCCGGTCGGCCTCGGTGGCGCCCAGCTCGGCGGCCCGCCGCTGGTGGGTCTCGGCGTTGGCGTAGTCACGCGCGGCGAAGTCGATCTCGGCCGAGAGATTTTCGACCGCCGCGCGTACGGGATCGGTCAGATCGCCGTCGAGCTGGAGGCGCGCCAGCACCGCGCGCGCCGCCGATGGGTCGCCGGCCACCGCCTGCGCTTGCGCCAGCGCCAGCCGGTAGAGCGGCTCGCCCGGATCGTCGTGGCAGGTGGATTGCAGGAGCGCGACCGCGCGCGCCGGATCGATACGCAGCACGGCGCGCGACTCGGCGATGCGCGCCGCGAGCTCGCGCGCGCAGACGCGGCTGAAGATGGCCGGCCGCCGGAACTCCTCGCTGGCCTGGGCGCGCTGGTGGGTGGTGAGCGGTTGCTTGGCCAAGAATTGCCGCCACTCGCGCTCGAGATCGGCGAGCGGCGTCCGGTAGACGTCCGTGAAATTCCCGGCCGAGTGGTAGAGCGCCCGCAGCTTCTCGGCGCCGCGCGTGGCGAGCAAGAACGCCGAGAACGATCCGGCGATCGTATAGGCGCGCGGGCCGGCCAGCGCGCTGAAACCGGCGCCTACCACCGAGCCGAGCGGCGGGGCTAGCCCGGCCGCGATCATCGCGGCGGCTTCCTGATGGATGGTCGCGTCACCGTCGGGATTGCCGGCGTCGGCCGCCTCGGCCAGCCCCTCGACCAGGCCCATCGCCAGCACCGGATGTGGCAGCGGTCCCCAGAAGCGCCAGGCCAGCGCGACGCCGAGGAACGGATCGCCGAAGCTCCCCGCGAAGACGTGCGCCATCTCGTGGCGCAGCCGCGCCGACGGAAAGCGTTCCCCCTGCATGAACATCTCGCGCGTCCAGGGCTTGGCGTAGAGCGTGTGGCCGGCGCCGACCAACGCCTTCTTCACCTCGGCGCTCGGAAAGTCCCACAGCGTGAGGGACCCCGGCGGCTCGACGCCCAGGGTCTCGCGGAGCTGTTGATATCGGAACTCGAGATCCTCGCCGGTGAGCGCCAGGTCGGCGGCGGTCTTGGTGCCCGCCGCGTAGTGCACCAGGAAGTGCGGCGTCGTGAGCGTGCGATTGAGCGTGCGCCCGAGATCGGCGCGCGTGATGTGAAAGCCGAGAAATCCGCCCGTGGCGTAGAGCGCGATCGAGGCGGCCGCCAGCGGCACGGCGGCCGCCAGCGCGGCGCGGTGCCAGCGGCGCGGATCGGGCCCACGCCCCGCCGCCGCGATCGCGACCACCATCGCCGTGCCGATCCACACCAAATTGGAGACGCGAAACAGAAGCAGCGAGAGCGGCGGCCGCAGCGCCTCGTCGTAGATCGGCCCTGGGAAATAGCCGCCGAACGGATCGAAGGCGAACACCGGCGGATCCCGGTAGAGGCGGACCAACGTCCAGACGATCGACGCCAGCGGGATCGCGAAGGCCAGCGCGCGGCCCCAGCGCGGCCGGGTGGTGGCGAGGCCGGCCAGCACGCCGACGGGCGCCGCATAGAGGACGCCGGCGACCGGCAAGAGCGCGAAGAAGCCCAGCCCAGCCAGCGGGCTGCAGTTGCGGATCCGGATCGCGTTGGCCAGCGAGAGCAGCAGCGGCGCGACCAGCGTCCCCAGCGCCAGCCGGCAGGCGCGCCCGAAGGTCCGCGCCAGGTCCGCACCGGATAGGGGCGTACCCGCGGCGCGCGCCGCGATCACCGCGCCGTGCCCGATGTCGACGCCGGCCAGCGCCGCCGCCAGGCCCACCGCGAACGCGAAGTCGTAGCCGAGCAGATCGTAGAGCGGGACGAAATCCAGCACCAGCGCCAGCAGCGCCAGCAGCACGCCCCAGATCAGCGCGCGGAGGCCGATCCGCGCCCGCGCCGCGTTGACGGCCCTGCGCGCGCGGTTTACCATGAACCGCACGCGCGCAATGTTTGCACGTTGCGCAAGGCGAATCGGGTGAATGGGGTGAATGGGAGCATGTCCAACGACGACGATCGACGCCGCGAAGCGCGGGCTCCCATCGAGCTGAAGGTCGAGTACAAGCGGCTCAACACCTTCTTTTACGATTATACGAAGAACATCTCCAAGGGGGGGACGTTCATCAAGACCGAGCGGCCGCTCGACATCGGGACCATCTTTCTGTTCAAGCTGCTCATCCCCTCGCAGACGGTGCCGCTCGCGCTGCGCGGCGAGGTGCGCTGGGTGGTCAAGGACGGCTCGCCGCGTCCGCACGAGATCGCCGCCGATCACGATCCCGGGATGGGGATCCGATTCATGTACGACGATCCCGACCAGCGCCGCGGCCTCGAAGAGGTGGTCGAGAAGATGATGATCGACAGCCTCGGCGAGCTGATCTACTCGCGCCTCGTCAAGAAGCCGGTCGCCTAGGCGCGCGGGTCCGCGGCGTTTGCGGGCGAACGAGGTCGCCCCGGTCGGGACTTCGGTCGCATGTTGCCCGTGGCTGTTGGGGTGCGTGGCCTCAGTCGATTACCCATGAGTCGGTAAAACCGTTTTTCTGCTATTCTGCATTCATGAAAGTTACCCTCGCCATCACCAGTCGCGGCGTCGTCACCCTCCCGGCCAAGCTCCGTTCGGCGGTCGGCTTTGGTCCCGATGATCCGATCATCGCCGAGACGACCCCCGACGGGCTGCTGCTGCGCCCGGCCGTGACCCTGCCGGTGGAGATTTACACCGAGGAGAGGATTCGCGAATTCGACGCCGCCGAGGCCGAGCTGGCCGAGCTCCTCGCCAAGAAGACTTCTCCCAAGCCTCCCTCTCGGAAGCACGGCCGCTGAGCGGCGATGCGGATCTTTTTGGATGCGAACATCCTGTTTTCGGCCGCCAAATCCGCGGGCGCGATTCGCCACCTGTTGGCGTTGCTCCAAGCCGCTGGCCACGAATGTTGGATTGACGGCTACGTCCTCGACGAAGCCCGCCGAAATCTCGTCAGCAAGGCCCCAGAGGGGAGTGCGGCCCTAGACGCGCTTTGGCCGCGTCTTCATCTGGCTGCCCGCCAGGCCACCGACGCGGCGCTCGCGGGCCGCTTGCCGCTCGTCGAAAAGGACCGACCGGTCTTGATGGCCGCGATTCACACCCGCTGCGCGGGTTTGATCACGGGCGACCGAACCCACTTCGGCAAGCTCTATGGCAAGACGATCCACGGCGTCACCGTGCACTCGCCGCGCTCCTTTACCGAGGGGCTGGCCGGTTAGCCGATGGTCATCTGTTCGCGGTGGGCGGCGGGGGTGCCGCCGGTCGCGAAGCGGTCGGCGCGCCAGGCCTCGAAGAACGGGTGCGGGGTATCGCCGCGCAAATAAGCGGCGTAATGGCGGGCGACGACGGGCGCCATCATGAAGCCGTGACCGCCGAAGCCGCAGGCCACATAGAACCCCGGCAGCCCGGGCAGGGGGCCGACGATCGGATCGCCGTCGGGGCTGACGTCGTATGGGCCGGCCCACTGACGCACCACCTTGATCTGCGCCAGGCGCGGCATGAGCTCGGTGAGGCCGCGCGCCATGTGGGTCAGGAAGTCGAGCCGCGCGCCGAGGCGGATTTCGCCGTCGGGATTTTCCTCTTCGGGGAGCGACAAGCCGCCCACCAGCTCGCCGCGCAGCGACTGCGAGACGTAGAGGCCGGTCTCGATCACCGAGACCATCGGCTTCAAGAAGGGCTTGAGCGGTTCGGTCGAGAGGATCTCGTGGCGCTCCGGACGGTCGGGCAGGACGCCGCCGCACAGACGCGCCACCCGCGGCGACCAGGCGCCGGCCGCGCAGACCACGCGCCCGGCGGTGAGCGTCCCGGTGGTGGTCTCGATTCGGAAGTCGTCGCCGCGCCGCTCGATGGCGGTCACCTCGGTCTGCGTCTCGACCACCACGCCGCGCTTCTGTGCCGCGCGCGCGTAGCCCCACAGGAACGGCCACGGAAACACGATGCCGTCGGTCGGGTTGTAACAGGCGGCCACGAAGGGGGCCGTGTCCAGCTCCGGGACCAGCGCCTTCGCCTCAGTGGGCGAGATCATGCGGGTGGGCAGATCGCACCCGTTCTGCAGCGCCACGTTGCGCGCCAGCCGCGCCGCGGCCTCGTCGGTGCGCGCCAGGAACAGGTAGCCGCCCCGGCGCATCCAGACGTTGATCCCCATCTCCTCGGCGAAGTGGGCGCAGATCTCCATCGATTCTTGCATCAGTCGGACGTTCATCTCGGTCGACCACTGCTGGCGCACGCCGCCGCCGTTTCGACCCGACGCCCCCCAGGCCAAATAGCGCTGATCGAGCACCACGATCCGCTTTTGCCCGCGGGCCGCCAGGTTGTAGGCGATCGCCAGGCCCATCACGCCCGCGCCTATCACCACCACCTCGGCGGCGGTCACCCGTGCGGGGCGTTCGGCGCCTGCGGAGCGTTCGGCCCGTGCGGAGCGTTCGGCCCGTGCGGAGCGTTCGGATGGCGGCGCCGGTCGCATCATTTGCGGGCCCCGCGCGCCAACACCCCCAGCTCGGTCGGGACCAGCGGCGGCCGCGACGTGAAGGGGGCCAGGCCGGCCGGATCGCGTCCCGCCGCCTCGGCGATCGCGCCGGTGATCTCCCGCAGGCACTCCTTGCCCTGGCAGGGGCCGGTGCCGAAGCCGGTGTAGCGTTTGACCTCCTCGAGGTCGCGGTAGCCGAGCTTCACGGCGCGCTGCACATCGGCCAGCGTCACGTCCTCGCAGCGGCAGAGAATCACCTTGCGCGACACGTCGGCGGCTCTTTCTCCGGGGAACCGCTAGTTGGCGGCGGGGGCCGGCGGGTCGAACATCTTTTCGTCCATCGGCTCGTCGAAGACCACCTGATCGATGGTGGTCAGGATGGTGATAGGTCCAGCTTGGCTCTCCGAGGCATACGCCATCTTGAGCCCGCCTACGACGCGCCAGTCCGATTCCGTTGTGCGAAAAGGCACGTCGCCTTGAGGAGTTGCGCGTATTCCCTCTTGCGAAACTTGAAGGTGAGTTTGGCGGTCGTAGCAGTTGCGCAGCGGCGCCCCGCTCTTGGGCGTCAGGGTCAGGCACTCGAGACCGGCGGGCGAATCCGGCGAAAGCTCGATCTTCGAATACAGCGCGTGCGCCTGCAGATCTGCGTTCCAAGAGGCCTCGATGCGGGCCTGCTCGGCCTCCGCCCCTTCCAGGTAGCGCAGGCCGTTGACCGGGTCCTTCGACCAGAAGACCGTCCCGTTGGTTCCCTCGCTGATCTGCCCGACCCCGGGCAGCGTCGTGACGGTCAGCGCGTTGTCGCGGGCGGTCTGGAAGTGCTCGGCCGGTCCGCCCATCCCCATTCCTCGAAACGCGATGGTCATCTTCACGCGGGCGGTCTTGTGCGTGCCCCAGGCCGCGCCCCCGGTCGCCTGGACCGCATCGCTCAGGATGGCGTCGGGGGTTCGTGGCCCGGCGGCGGCTGCGCCGGTCGCCGCACCGGCCGGATGTTGTTGGGCCGCGCAGCCGACGGTGAGGGTCAGGATCGAAGCCAGGCGCATCGCCGCACCCACCGACGGCCTTCGTTTCGTGGACGTGGGCATCGTCATGGGCCGCGCAATGCTCGGACGGCGACGAGGGCGGCGTCAAGGACCGGGTCGCGGCCGGTGCGGAGCGCCGCGCGGGTCTCGACCACGCGCCGGTCGGGTTGCACGCCGCGCCCCTCCAGCAGGATGCCCTTGGGCGTCTTGAAGTCGGCCACCACGTACTGCATGACCGCGCCGCCCGGCAGAGCCTCGACCACCGATGGCAAGACGGCGCCCAGCGTGCTGTCGCCGACCACCACGGCGCGCTTGGCTTCCTGCAGGCCGGCCGCCAGCATCTCCGAGGTCGAGGCCGTCCCTTCGTCGGTGAGGATGGCCATCGGTCCCGTGAACGGCACGGTGCCAATCTCAGGCTTCGCGATCATGGTCTGCCCGAAGTCTCGGAACTTGAGGGTGCCCAAGGTGACCGGGGCGGTCACGAACAGCGACGCGACGGGGATCGCCATTGCGCCTTGACCGCCCGGGTTGCCGCGTAGATCGAGGATCACGGCGCGGATATGGTGGGCCGAAAAGCGCGCCATCGCCTTCTTGATGTCCTCGAGGACCGGCTGCAGCAGGAAGATGTTGAACGCGATCACCCCGACGTCGCCGATCTCGTAGGCGCGCACCTCCGGGTAGAGCGGGGGGAGATGTCCCAGGTGCACCGCCTGGCCGATGGGCGGATCGCGCAACAGCACCGCCTTGCCCGGGCGGTCGTGGTCGTCGAGATAGACCACCGTCACGCGGGTTCCGACCGGGCCGGCCAGGCGCCGGACGGCCGCCCGCCGGATCTCGAAGCGCTCTTCGACCGGGCGCAGCGCGCGGGAGGAGCTCACCGCCGCCTTCAGGGGGCGTCCAGCGATCTGGGTGATCACGAACCCGGGCAAAAGGCCGGCCCGATCGGCGGACGAGCCCGATCGCACCCGCGTGATGGTGGGGCGACCTTCGATCACCCGCACGGTCAGCCCAGGATCCCCGATGGCCCCGATGGCGTCCCCGACCGGCGCGGGGACATCTGCCGGCGTCTCGCCTGGTTCCGCCATCTCCTCGGTGGCGCCCTCGTCCTCGGCGCCCGGGCCAGTGATCATCATGTGCGACTCGCCGAGCTCGCCGATCATCTGGTTGAGCACGCGGTAAAATGCGGCGTCCGACGGCGCCGCGAGCGCCAGCGGCTCGTAGCGGGCGCGGACCGCGTTCCAGTCCAGCCCACCGAGCGTCTTGTCGAAGTGCTTGTCGCGCACCGCCCGCCAGGCGGCGTCGAGGATCGAACGGCGCAGGGTGGTGCGGGCGTCCGCGCCCTGCTCCGGCGTCTGCGGCGCCTGGGTGAATGGCGGCGGTTGGAACGTCTGCGGGCCGGCGGGGACCGGCGCCGCGGCGGTCGAAGGCGGCGTGGGCGCGGGTGGTGCGGTCGCACAGCCCAGCCCGAGGGTCGAAAACACGACCACCGCGGCCAGGGCCAGCGTCGCGCCCAGCGCGTGGCCGGACCGGGCGCCGCTCACCTCGGCCGCTGCCGTGCCTCCGTAGCCGGTGACGTCGCCGCAGGCGAACACGTCGGCCACCGTGGTGGCACCGCGGCCGTCGACGACGGCCGCGAAGCCACCGCGCGCCCGATCAAAAGCCACCTTCGCGCCATGTTGCCGCGGCAGCTCCGACGCGGGTGCCGGCGTGGTTGCCACGGCCACCAGCTCGCCGTCGATCTTTCGCCGCCCGCTGGACGATTCGACCTCTAGACCGCGCAGCCGGGCCGTGCCGCGCGCGCCCAGCACCGTCTCCCGCGCCAGATCGACCCGCACGGTGACCACCCCCGCCGACGCCAGCGCCCGTTCGAGCGGCGCCGCGGTCGGGGCGCCGTCGAGG
>DASRLC010000643.1:0-3596 GCA_035648655.1 Polyangia bacterium | reverse complement strand
GCCACCAAGACCACCGGATGAGAAGAGACGACCGTTCGCTTCATGGAGCCACCTCGAAGTTTCAGAACCGAGTCACACACGATAGTCCCAGGCCAGCCGACGACGGTGCGCAAAGCGGCATCGCCCACGCGTGCTCGACGGACATCGGGGACGGCGACGAACCCTCCGTGAGCTGCAAGACCAGCCAGGTCACAGCGAACGCACCGGCGCCGACATATCCGACGATCTCCCAAGTCTTGTCGCTGCGATACGCGTCGAGCGAGCTCTGACACGACGCGGGTCCCGGGACCGGCGGTTTGGTGCCGTTAATGAAAGCCTTGCCGTTGTCGTCCCCGCAATTGGCCGGGTTGTTGTCGAACGCCGAGACGTTCTGGGAGTGCAGGATGGTGGCGACCACGCCCACGACGAGCCCGAGCCCGGCCGCGCCCGCCGCGCTCCATTTGACCACCGTCCGCGCGGCCGACGGCCCGACCGGCTCGACGGACCTGATCGGTCCCGGGGCCACTGCCGAACCGGGCGCCACCGAGGTTCCGCCCGCTCCCCCGCTCTCGCCGCCGACGGGCTTGGGTTGCTCCGATGCGCCCACGGGACCGGCGTTCTCTTTCGCCAGGTGCATGACCAGCCGCTGATACTGCCCAGCCACGATGGTCAGCGTGCGCTGCGCCGGGACGTACCCCGGCGCGCGCAGGTCGACGTCGACCTCGCCGGCGCTGACCGCGACCGCGTCGGCGAGCGGCAATCTTCCAGCCGGGCGACCGTTGACCGAAACCTCGGCCCCTTCGGGGTCGCCCGTGACCTCGATCCGCCCCAGGTGTCCCTGGATGATCCCGAGCGCGCCCGCCAGGGAGGTCTGGTTCTTGGTGACCCAGGCGTCGTCGGTGGCGCGCAGCGCCTCGCCGACGTGCCGTTCGGCATCTTCCCAGCGCCCGAGCGCTTGCTCGGCCAGGCCAAGCTGCCCCGCCGCGCGCGGCGTGTGCACCAGGTCGTAGGCCTTCTGAAATTCGCGCGCCGCCGCCTCGTCGTCGTGCGTCTTGCGCAGCTGGATCCCGTGTCGGATCAGCTTCTCGGCGTCATCGTTCGAGCCAGCGCCGTTGGCGCGCGGCAGGTCGAGCCCTGCGATCAGCAGCGCTGCGACGCAAACGACCTCGATCCTTCGCCTGACCATGCGACGTGAAAACGACAAACCCCGCCCCCAAAATGCGCAATCCGAGAACGCGCAATATAGGTGAAGGTTGCCGGAATCCGCAATCGTTCTGCCGGGAAACGCCCGCTACGGCACGGCCGAAATCGGCCAGGCCGCCCGGCGGCGCGCTGCCGCTACTTGTCTTTCTTGTTGCGGAACTCGGTGATCATCACCTCGCGCTGCTGCTTGGGCACCTCGGCGTACTTCTGGAACTCCATGGTGAACTCGCCTTTGCCCTGGGTCGCGGAGCGCAGATCGGTCGAGTAGCCGAACATGTCGTTGAGCGGCACCTCGGCCATCGCCTGCACGAAACCCTCCTGCTTCTCCGACGAGATGATGGTCCCCCGGCGCTGGTTGAGCTGCCCCATGACCGCCCCCTGGAACTCCTCGGGGAACTGCACCTCGACCCGCATGATCGGCTCGAGGATGGTGGGCTTGGCGATGGCGTAGGCCTCGCGGAAGCCCATGAGGGCCGCCGTGCGGAAGGCGATTTCCGACGAGTCGACGGCATGCGAGGCACCGTCGTTGATGACGCACTTGACGCCCACGATGGGGAATCCGATGAGCGGACCCTTCTTGATCGCCTCGCGGAAGCCTTTGTCACAAGCCGCGATGAACTCGCGCGGGATGGCTCCCCCCACGATGTCGTCTTCGAACTCGTAGCCGGTCGGGTGCTCGGCGGACAGCGGCTCGATATAGCCCATGACCTTGCCGTACTGGCCGGAGCCGCCGGTCTGCTTCTTGTGGGTGTAGTTGAACTCGGCGTGCTGGCCGATCGCCTCGCGGTAGGCCACCTGGGGCTTGCCGGCGATCACCTCGCAGGCGTACTCGCGCTTCATGCGCTCGATGTAGATCTCGAGGTGGAGCTCGCCCATCCCGCTGATGATGGTCTGGGCCGACTCCTCGTCGCGGTGGACGCGAAAAGTGGGATCCTCTTTGGTGAACCGGTTGAGCGCCTTGGAGAAATTGGTGGCGTTGGCCTTGTCCTTGGGCGCGACGGCCAGCGAGATGACCGCGTCGGGCACGTGCATCGACGTCATCGTGTAGTTGATCGACTCGTTGGTGAAGGTGTCGCCCGAGGCGCACTCGACGCCGAACAGCGCGGTGATGTCGCCGGCCGAGGTGGTCTCGATGTCGTTCATCTCGCTCGAGTGCATCCGGACCAGGCGCGGCACCTTGAGCCGCTTGCCGTTGGCCGAGTTGTTGACGATGAAGTCGCCCTTGGTGAGCGACCCCTGGTAGATCCGCATGTAGGTCAGCTGGCCGTAGCGGCCGTCTTCCAGCTTGAACGCCAGGCCGACGAAGGGCTTCTTGGCGTCGGAGACCAGGATGACCTTCTCTTCCTTGTTGTTCTGGTCGAGGGCGATGTTCTGAACCTCCATCGGGTTCGGCAGGTAGAGGTTCACGCCGTCGAGCAGGAGCTGGACGCCCTTGTTCTTGTAGGCCGATCCGATGAAGACCGGCGTCATCTTGAGCGCGATGGTGACCCGGCGGATCGCCGCCTGGAGCTCCTCGACGCCGACCTCGGCCTCGGCCAGGAACTTGTCGGCGATGGCCTCGTCGTGGTCGGCCACCGACGCGATGAGGTCGTGGCGGGCGGTCTTGCTCTCTTCGAGGCGGTCGGCCGGGATCTCTTCCTCGCGGATGTCCTCGCCGTTGTCGCCGTCGAAGTAGTAGGCCTTCATCTTGATGAGATCGATGATCCCCTCGAAGTCGGCTTCCGCGCCGATGGGGATCTGCATCGTGATGGTGTTGTGGCGCAGCTTGTCCTTGAGCTGATGGGTCACGCGGGCCGGATCGGCGCCCGCCCGATCGAGCTTGTTGATGAAGGCCAGACGCGGGACGTTGTACCGGCGCATCTGCCGATCGACGGTATAGGACTGCGACTGCACGCCCGAGGTGCCGCAGAGCACCAGCACGGCGCCGTCGAGGACGCGCAGCGCGCGCTCGACCTCGATCGTGAAATCGACGTGGCCCGGCGTGTCGATGAGGTTGATGACGTGGCCGTCCCACTCGCAGTAGGTGGCCGCCGATTGGATGGTGATGCCCTTCTCGCGTTCGAGATCCATCGAGTCCATCTTGGCGCCGACGCCCGACTTGCCGCGCACCTCCTCGATTCTATGGATCTTGCCGGTATAGAAGAGGATGCGCTCGGACAGCGTGGTCTTGCCCGAATCGATGTGCGCGGAGATGCCGATGTTGCGGACTTTTTCGAGAGAGATGGCCATTGGATTTGCTTCCCGTTCTTCCTGGGGGTAAGGGCGCGGCAGTTTAGTGAAGTTTCAGGCTTTCGCCAGCACGAAAGCCTCGGATGACGGCCGCCGGACGTCGGTTACTTGGGTCTGAGGTTACTTGTACACGAGGTTGGGCTAGCGCACCGCCATGAGCTCGACCTCGAAGACCAGGGTGGCGT
>DASRLC010000642.1:0-6361 GCA_035648655.1 Polyangia bacterium | reverse complement strand
CCGAGGTCTTTCTTGTTCGCAACCTCGAAGTACCGCGGCCGGCTCTGCCCCTTCAACTCCCGCGTCCACTTTGTCACCGGCGCCTCATCAGCCCGTCGCCATCCCTTGCGAATTCACGTCAGGATGGGATCTCCACCCAGTCGATTCATCGTGAGCGGTGTTATTAGTGTCGCGAGAACCCGGAATTGTATCGGTGATGCCACCACGCAAACAACGGCGGGCCACCTCACGTCGAACGCACGAGGACTGGCACCCGAGATGCAGAACCTTGCTCGCATCGCGGATCTCGGTCCACCCAAGGAGGGACAGCCATGAAACTCACCCAGGTATCGATCCTATTGTTCTCCGCAGCGACCACATGCCTAGTCGGCACAGCCCGATCCGCTGAGGGCGATCAGCGCCCGCACGGACCACCCGCCGCCGCCTTCGACGCCTGCTCGGGAAAGAGTTCGGGAGACGCCTGCACAGTCACGTTTGGCGATCGAACGATCAACGGCTCCTGCAAGGCAGAGCCGCAAGACGATCGCCTGCTCCGCTGGCCGGACCAGCCACCGCCCGGACCGCCGCCTGACCAATCTGGTCGGTAGGTGATGCGAACTCCGCACGAACGGGTGCGGATACCGCATGGTAGTTAGCTGCTGCTACCCAGGCTCCGAACCGATGGACACTTTGTCATCACAAAGGAGGCCGGGGGGTCGCGGCCCACAAGGAGCCTGACCGCGAAGCGCCGACTCTGAACCCTCGATCGAGCCGGATTCGTGACCCGGAGCCCAGCCCCCCCCACCACTGCCTAACAATCCCTCTCGAGTACGAGTGATCGTCGTCGCACTCACCAGCGCTCACTCAGTTTCTGCTCACTCAGTCATAAGGAGCCGACGCGTTTCGTTGCCGAGTACCAGGCGAAGCATCCGACGGCTCTCGAATTGCGAGGGGCATGAGAACGCGGAGACCCCCTGGCACGATGGCCGATCCTGAGATCTGGACGGACGGTCAGCTCCGCCTCAGGGGCTGCCGGCGGGCTTGGTGAACAGCAGCGTTCCGAAACCAGGGTGATCCGCGTAAGGCCACGCGCCTTCGGGCCGAAGCTTGACCGCGACTTGCTGCGTGTAGGGGCAAGCGAGCCCGCGGCGGTTTTGGTAGTGGTTGTAGACCATTTCGTAGATCGGTCGGAACTGGCCGCGGTCAATTGGTGAGATTGCGGTCTGCGGATACTTTCCCGTAGTATCCGTGAAGGACTGAAATGGAACTGTGTTCCCGAGGTTATAACTGGCCGTGTACTCGAAGCCCGCCAATAGCCGGTTTGCCGTCAAGCCGTATAAATCGACCTCTTGGTGCCATGCCGTCTCGGAGGCTTCCGCTAGATTCCCGAGACCGAGTTGGGCATGCGTCTGATCGCGCCCGCTTTCTTGGCATTGGCCTTCGGTGTTGATCACGTAATTCGTCAACGCGCCGTCGTCGGTTCCATTTTCGATCCAATTGATCGCTCGGCTGAACATCGCCTCGTCATCAGTGAAGATGCCAAATGCCAACATGGCTTTGATACAGCCAGCTGTCCAATTTCCGTTGGCGAACGGCGCAAAGTTTTGGATGACGGGATAGAAGACGGTCTTAAACAGATTTTCGGCCGCGGTCACATCCGAGCCGGACCACCCCGCGTTTGTATATCGGATTATTTCCGCGGCATTAGCCAGTTTGAATCCGTCCAAGGAAGCAGCGAGGATGGCGTCGCTGCCGGTTATGGCGGTCAAGGTCGACGACCAGGCATTGAGAATCTCGATCGCCTTTGCGGCATGAGAAGGGTCGCCGGTGATCGCCCACATCACCGCATTCTGGTAGGCGGCGTCGACGTCGTTTTCTATCGCGTTCTTGTTCACGTCGGGGTTGCGACCGGTCTCCGCGAATGGCCCGGCCATTGTGTAGGTCGCCGACGAAAACGTGTTTGCCTCGAGCACCTGATAGCCTGCCCAGTACGGCTCCGTTTTCGCGGCCACCATCTGCTTCATTCGATTCAAATCGCCCGCTCCGTGGAGGATACCGGGATGAACGAAGCCAGGGCTGCCTCCGAGGCCGCGTCCACCGGTGCCGCTCTGTCCGGCTACGCCGTTCGCCCCAGCACCGCCGGAAGATCCACTCGCTCCGCCGCGACCGGCTATCCCGGCCTGGCCGCCACTTCCCTGGGAACCGCTGTCGCCGGCAGCTCCGCTGTGACCGCCTTGGTCACCGCCACCAGTTCCGCCTGCGCCCGCCTGACCATGAGAGCGATCCGCACCCGCAGAGCCGTCCATGCCACCGTCAACTGGCCTCGGACCACCGTCGGCCGCTCGGGATCCCGAGGCAGCACAGCCCGCCGCGCAAAGCGCCAGCGCCAACTCGGGAAACAGCCAGACACGCCGCATTGAATACCTGCTCAGACACTGATCTTACTATCGGTTTCTCGCGATGTACCGCGATTTTTTCCGACAACGCAATCGCCGCTCGGTTGTCGGCGGCGGCCATGCCGTTCCCCTACAAATCGGTCTGGGCCCTGACCCTTTGGTGCGTCCTCAACAGGACTTTAGCCCAAGTGCGGTTCGTGGTGCGCAGACAACGAGAACGGCCGGTCCGCTTTAGCGGACCAGCCGTATGGAAGTTGCGAATCGATGGTTTTAGTTGACGACCGCGACCGCCTGGATGGCAAAAAATTGCGCTGTATAACCCCCGTACGTTTCGACGGCAAACAGTCCTAGAGACGACGAATCGGTGAGGTAAGTGCCCTTGCCATTTTTGAGCATGAATGTGCCGTAGCTGTTGCCGTACGGTGTAATCGTCCATTGCTGGGAGGTCGAGCTGAGATTGCAGGTCTGAATTGTGATCGGTGTCATGGTGACACCGGTTCCTGCGTCGAGGCACTTGGTCGGCGAGTTGTTCAGCGAGATGCTCCAGTTCGCGCCGTTCGCCGTGAAGATGAACTCCTCCGAGGTCTTCAACGAAGACATCGGTTCCGGAAAGACTTCGCTGGTCTCCGCGTTCAGGACCATCGGGTTCGCATGGGTCGAGAGCGGTTGGAGGGTATAGCGATATCCCGCGTCGAACACAGGCGTGTAGCTCGGGTTGCGCCACACGGTGATCGCGTTGTTCCATGTGGCATTCTTGGTGTTGAGAGCTTTGTAACCATCCGGAGTCTTCAAATCGCTGTCGGTGTCGTACATGCCCGCGCTCCACTCTCCGACCACGCCGGGGCTGTTCTTACAGAGCACGCCGTTGCCGAAGGGATTGGAGTAGGGTGAGTTCACCTGATTGCCCAGGCGTCCCGCCACCTCGCCGCTGATGCCGCCGGAGAATCCATCGCCGTCGCAGTAGTACGCGGCGGGGCCGGTGACGCTGGGCTTGCCGGTGTCGGTCAGCGGACCGGTGTCGATGATGTTGCCGAAGAACGTCCCCTCCTGGTACGGAAAGCTGGGGTTCACTCCCCAGCCGATTGCGGGATTCTCCGCGTCGAGCCAGAGCGGAATGTGGATGCCGGCGGTGTTGACGTGCGCCATCAAGCAGGCTGAGATCGACTCGACACAGGTCGAGTTGCCTTCCACACCCCCGTTCTTCCACGCTGGGCATAAGCCGAAGCTGCCGGCGAAGGTATAATTGCTTCCGTTTTGGTCCTGCTTTACCAGCGAATCGTTGGACGCGAGGGCGCAGCGGACGAGGTACGAGACCGTTCTGCGGCCTCCCGCTGTCGTCATAAGGCCATTGATCGACGACAGACCGTTGATCGACGACAGACCGTTGATCGACGACAGGCCATTGATCGACGACAGACCGTTAATCGACGACAGGCCATTGATCGACGACAGACCGTAGTCCTCATGGCTGGCGGTCTGCACGTCACCTGGTTCTTCACCGCACCCGACCAGGCCGACGATAGCACCTAGCGTTAGACTGACTTGAATGGTTCTTTTCCCGAAATTGGACATCTGATTTCTCCTGTGGCAGCCCGGCCGACTCGCTGAGTCCCGTGGGCTTTGCGTCGCCCGATCACTCGGGGTATGCCGTTTGTCGCAGAATTTCCGCGCGATGTTCGATTCCTAAAGCAGTAAGCGGGCCAACTATTTATTGGCATATATATGCGGATCCGAGACTCATCTGGTGTGTTTAGTCTCCGGCCTGTCGTCGATCGCACAACACCCTGTATCCGTAGGGTCAACATTGCCGCATCACGTTATCAGGCAAGAAGGTTGAGCTTCGGGAACGCCCAGGCGTTCGGCGTCACGAGCCGTAGTCGCGATCGGTGAGGCTGCGGCGTCCTCGTGGTCCTTTGGCTCGCGCTGCGCTCGAGGATCGAAGGCGGAGCTTCAAGATCGACCGCCAAGGCCCGATGAAGATATGTGCCTCGCGTTCGGCTATGCCGCAGCCTTCTCGCGCTGGTGATCCCGCTGCTCGCAGGCTCACTGGCGTGCGCCAACCGCGGGATGCAGGCCCCGTCAGATGACTCCGCGGTCGGGTCTGGTTCGGATGGAGGCATCTCCAGTCTGGATGGCTCGGCCGGGGCCAGCGGGGCGGCCGGGATGGTCGGAGCCGGCGGGGCGGCCGGGATGGTCGGAGCCGGCGGCGCCGGTGGGTCGAACGGTGGGGGCGCCGGTGGAACGAATGCGGGCGGCTCCGGTGGTAGCAATGTAGGCGGGAGCGCCGGTGGAACGAACGCGGGCGGTAAGGGTGGCGCAAACACGGGCGGCGCTGGTGGCGCAAACATGGGTGGCGCCGGTGGGACAAGCGTGGGCGGCGCCGGCGGCGCGAGCAACGGCGGCGCTGGCGGCGCGAACGCGGGCGGCAAGGGTGGGGCAAATGCGGGCGGCGCCGACGGTCAGACCATCCCGCCGCTCTTCGCCTATTACCCCTTCGACCAGACGGCCGGTCCGACGATCCCGGACGCATCCGGCAACGGTCACGGCGGAACGCTGGTAGGCGCCGCCACGTTCCCGGCCGGCGTCATCGGCAACGGGCTCTGCCTGCCGGGCGTTAGCGGCGACTACGTCGCGTTGCCGAGCGCGCTGCTCCACACGGTGACCGACGTGACGATCGCCCTGTGGATCAACGTTCAAACCGACAAACTGTGGCAGCGCGTCTTCGATTTCGGCACCAGCACGAACGTTTACATGTTCCTGACCCCGCACGCCGGGGCGGCCAACATCGCGCGATTCTCGATCACCACCAGCGGCAACACCAACGAACAGCGCCTCGACGCGACGAGCATCCTGCCGCTCGGCACCTGGACCCACGTGGCGATCGTGCTCGGAGCAAGCGGCGGCACCCTTTACATCAACAGCGCGGTTGTCGCCACCAACGCCGCGCTGACGCTTCGGCCAGCCGATCTCGGAGCGATGACCAACGATTGGCTCGGCCGGTCGCAGTTCGCGGACGATCCGGCCTTCGCCGGGGAGATCGACGAGCTTCGCATCTACGCGAGCGCGCTGACCGGCGGCCAGATCACGACGATCTACAACGCCCGCTGATAGGCGACGCAAGCCTTACGATGCATCACTCGAGTCGTGGTCGGCAGCATATGGCTTCCACCAGGTCGGTATCTTGCACCAACTTCCGGTGCTTTGCATGTTCACCGCCTGCGGAATGGAAAACGGCGACCAACACCGAAGACAACACCGCGATCTCCGCTGCCTATGCGGCCTCGCCCTCGCTCTCTCGACTACTGACCGCCCGCGATCAGCGTGCGGGGTCGAGCAGCACCATGTGGAGATCCTGATGGTGAACTTCATGTAGGCGAGGGCCGCCTGACCGGACCGACCACCGCTCCAGCCGAACCCGCGATGGCGGACTGCAGAGCTGAGAGCGAGCCCGTGAGCGCGGCCTCCGTCGCGTGGTGTTTCGGCGTCCGGCATCGACTAACCTTAGTCGATGGCATCTCCGTTTTGGCGTCGCGACTCGCCTCTCCATCGAGAGTGACTCGTGCCGGCCCCCACGATCCCCGAGCTCGGCTCAAACGACAGTTTGCTACCTTTCACGGCCTAGGGCTTGCACCGTTGCTCCATTGCATTCTATTGAAAGGCCTAACGCGCACTCGTGCCTGGATCTTGTGCCTCGGAGCACGTCGGGTCCCCGGCAGAGCGACCACGAGCGTGGAACCTTCGACGGCGCGGAGATGACGTCCGAGCATCTCGCAAGCTGAAGGAACAGCACGGAAGCCGCACACGATAGTATTGCGGTGTGCGGTCGCCCAGGCGGTCGCGTTACGTCGTATCCGTTCGACGAACACCGTCGCTGACGGGGGCGATGGCGGGTGTTACTTGGTCTGGGGATGTTGGTCGAGCGAGCCGAGGGATGCGCGCCTGAAGACGTTGGCGTCGAGCCGCTGCTGAGCGTTCTTGTCCTCGAG
>DASRLC010000641.1:0-3370 GCA_035648655.1 Polyangia bacterium | reverse complement strand
CTGCGCACCCTGGTCTATTCGGCGATGACGGACACCTTCGCGTAAGTCGCCCTCTCGCCCGGCCGCCCCGGACCGTGGGCTCGGCCCCGTCGCCCGGCTCCATCTATTGACGGCGCTCACTTGCCGCTTCGCTCCTCCCAGTGCGGCGAGAAGGCCTTCAGCCTCTCCTCCTGGCTCAGGTCCGGCACGCGCGGCTTGAGGCGTTGCCCGAGCCCGACCTCACCGATCCCGGCAACCCCGAATGGACGGCCGAGGATTTCGCCAGGGCCAAGGATCCCCAATCCCTGCCGCCCGGAATCCTCGCCGCCTTCCCCCGCACCCTGGCGAGGATGCGCGGGCCGGGCAAGAAGCCCCGCAAACTGCAGCAGACCCTCCGCCTCGACCCCGATGTCCTCGCCTGCTTCAAGTCTGAGGGCCGCCTGTGGCAACGCCGCATCAAAGCCGTTCTCAGGGAGGTCATGGAGCAAGGCCGGTGAGCATGGCCAGTCGCGGCGGCCCGGAGAGACGCAGCGAGGGGTTTAGGCATGCTGTCGCCCCAAGCCGAGGTCGAGGCGCCGCAATTACGGCCACTTGGAACGCCTGGCCGCGGCGAGCCCGATAGCTCGCGCCATGGACGGGCTGTGCCCGTCGAGCGTAAGCTCTGCACCCGAGCGATGCCAACCGGGACGAATTTATCATGAGGGAGCCATGAAGATCTTTGTCAGTTGGAGTGGAGAGCGCAGCCAAGCGCTTGCGCTGGCTCTTCGTGATTGGCTCCCGTTAGTCCTGCATTATGCAGAACCGTGGTTGTCTACATTAGACATTCAATCTGGAGATCGTTGGAGCATTGAAATTGCAAAAGGACTTCAAGAAAGCAAATTCGGGGTAATTTGTGTAACGCGCGATAATTTGGAGGCTCCTTGGTTGCTCTTCGAGTCAGGGGCATTGGCGAAGTCGATGGAGGACGGAAGAGTGATACCTCTCAGGCTCGACCTTGACGCCAGCGACATATCTGGACCCTTGGCCCAATTTCAATCGGAGAAGACCGATAGCGATGGAATTAGGCGGCTTGTGTCGAGCTTAAACAAAGTCGCGACTGCGCCAGTTAGCGAGGATAGATTAACGCAACTTTTTGAAGCCATGTGGGGTAACCTTGAGAAGAAGATCGCTGCCTTTCCGGCGAGTGGAACTCCCCAGAAGCGTCCGCGCCCTCAGAGTGAAATTCTTGAGGAACTGGTATCTGGGGTACGAAATGTAGAGATTCGGGTTCGCGATATAGCCGAAGATGACCCAGGCATGCGTCGGCGCTTTCGAAGGCGTCACGACCCGGGGCTTATAATGCACCTAGCGCATCGCATGGGAGACGGCCCGGAGGACCCCATCCAACTGCTAATCGTTGCAAGCTTATTCAAAGACGATTTGCCTTGGCTCTATGAGCTAGCACTGGACGCATACAGATCGTCAAAGGAGGGCAACCGCACTTTGGCGAAGAGGTCGTACCTGCGATTCCGGGAGGCGCTGGAAATGCTTAAGCGAGGCCCGCTCTTGGAAATGCTCGGTATGGACGGGAAGATGATGCACATGGCTCTCATGGAATCCATGGACTTCCTGCCTCAGCTCACGTTCGATTCCGACGAACTTCAGCCGCCGACTTTAAGGCGCCGCCGCTCTAAGACTGCAGGCCCTGAGGGCTGAGGTTCGCGACAAGGTTGGCTATCGACATCGTTCACTCCGCCGCGATCGTCGAGTTGTACGCATACGTCTTCCACGTCGGCGCATAGCCTTCGTCCGCCTGGTTCCCCCACACCGCCCACTTTCGCCGCTCGCCGCGCGCGAACAGCTCCAGGTATGGCCCCGGCGAGCAAGCCTCAATGATCTCGTACTGTTCGTCCGGCTTGCGGCTGTGTTCGCGCTTGCGGGTCGCGACCATGTTCACCTGCCGGCGGCCGGCCGCCAGGGTGCGGGCGTTCTTGCCGCGCACACCGAAGAGGATCATCTCGGTGACGTTGCGGAAATAGAATCCGACGCCGCGCCCGTCCGAGCCGCCGTCCTTGCGGACCTTGTGCCAGACGATGTTGGATTTGTATTCGAACCCCCAGGCCTCCATCACCTGGAGGGCGTTCGGCAGCAGGGCGTTCGGCGTCCACAGATAGAGGTGCGCGGTCTCCTTGGCCACGCCCTCGACCGGCAGAGCGCAGATGTCGTCCAGGGTCATGGTCTCGTAGCGCGAGAGACGCCGATGCTCCGGAGCCATCTTGCCGGTGCGGTTGGTGAAGCGCCACGGCGGGTCGGCCAGGATCGTCGCGTACTTGCGCCCGCGCGCGAAGCCCGCGAGCTCCTTGGCGGCGTTCACACCTGTAGGCGTCATCGACATGGGCGCTCCAAAGAACATCGAATCGCGCTCCTAGCCTAGCGGTCCCGTCAGCGGGCGCGAACGATATCTCGTTCTTGGTTTGTTCGAAAGTGCCTTCGTGCGATTTACGTCAGCCGATGGCGGCATCGTCGCCGCCGACGATCCGCTCGACATCCAGATCTTCGCCAAAGGTGACGATCGACGCGGGTAGGCCGACCAGAATGAGCGGACACGGGTTGCCGACGCCTCGGTGAAGTCGGTCGTCCAACTTTCGCCAATGGGTCGTCGCCTGACCGAACTTGTCCTGGACGAAGCTCGTCGACCAGGCTTCCTGAAAGGTGATGCCGCCGCGAACCCGACGTTCGTAGTCGGCTTGCTGACGCTTGGTCGGATTTAGGCTGAGCGCCGAAAGGCTCTCGATGCCCGTCACACTGCGTTCGTCGGCGAACCGTCGGATCAGAGCGGTGAGGCTATCCTGTAGCCCCGATCCGCGCGTGACGATGACCCCGAGGCTGATCGCGCCATCGGCGTGAAGGCGTTTGAAGTTCTCCAGATCGCGATCGAAGAAGGGGTCCTTGTTGTTCCATTCGATTTCCAGCGCGACCACGCCCTTCTCGAACGCCCGGACGTGATCCACCTCGTGCGACGTAGAGCCGAGTGATCGCCCGTTAACCGTCTTTTCGACGACGAATTTCGCCTTCGGCCATCCGAGATCCGCGAGAGCCCGCCGCAGCCTTTGTGTTCCCTTCGCCTCTCCGCCTCCGGACCCAATGATTTCTTCGATGGGGATCGATACCTGATCGAGAGCCATGGTCAGCTCATCGATAGCGTCGGGGAAATCGACGGTCAGGATCGCCTTTGCGTGGCTGGCGAACTCGAATTGGAAGCCGCGCGCGATCAGAGCGTCGAACATACCCGGAGCGTAGCCAGATCGGGCTGGCGGATCCATGGGTTGTCGTGATCCGCTAGCCGGAAGCACTCTATTCGGTCATGGGTCGGAGGATCCGACCTGCCCAACTGGAACGCTGCGATGAAACG
>DASRLC010000640.1:0-2049 GCA_035648655.1 Polyangia bacterium | reverse complement strand
CCCAGGCCGGCTCGGAAGTGTCGGCGCTGCTCGGCCGCATCCCCTCGGCGGTGGGCTATCAGCCGACGCTCGCCACCGACATGGGCGCGCTGCAGGAACGCATCACCACGACGACCAAGGGTTCGATCACCTCGGTGCAGGCCATTTACGTGCCGGCCGACGACTTGACCGATCCGGCGCCGGCCACGGCCTTTGCCCACCTGGACGCCACCACCGTGCTTTCGCGCGCCATCTCCGAGCTGGGCATCTACCCAGCGGTCGATCCGCTCGACTCGACCTCGACCATGCTGTCGGCCGAGATCGTGGGCGCCGAGCACTACCAGGTGGCGCGGTCGGTCCAGAAGATCCTGCAGAAGTACAAGGAGCTGGTGGACATCATCGCCATTCTCGGGATGGACGAGCTGTCCGAGGACGACAAGCTCACGGTGTCCCGCGCGAGAAAAATCCAGAAGTTCCTGTCGCAGCCGTTCTTCGTGGCGGAGACCTTCACCGGCACGCCCGGCAAGTACGTCGAGATCAAGGATACCGTGCGCAGCTTCAAGGAGATCGTCGACGGCAAGTGCGACGACATCCCGGAGCAGGCTTTCTACATGCAGGGGGGCCTCGACGACGTGCGGGCCAAGGCCGAGCAGCTCAAGAAGGAATCGGGCAACTAAAATGGGAACCCTCGAAGGGTTCCCAAACCCGCCCGCGATGAACTCCAGCCGGCGGAGCGGGCCTGCGTTCGACGCGATCATGGGAGCTTTCAAACCGTGAAGTTCTCGCTCACCACGCCCCGCGGCGCGCTGGTCGACACCGAGGTCGACGAGATCACGGCACCGGGCGAGATCGGCGAGATGGGGATCCTGCCGGGCCACGTGCCGCTCATGTCGGCGCTGAGGCCGGGGGTGCTCACCTATCGGAGCGCCAACCACTCGGGCGTGGTGGCGGTCGGGCAGGGCTTTCTGCAGGTGGCGCCGCTGCCGGGCGCCGCCGATGCGCACGCGCGCGACCGGGTGCTGGTGCTGGTCGATCAAGCCGCGGCCGCCGGCGACGTCGATCGCCCCGCCGCCGAGCGCGATCTGGCCGAGGCCGACCGGGAGCTGGCCGCCTGGAAAGGCGAGCTCGACGGTGCCTACGCCGCGCTCATGATCCGCCGCCGATGGGCCGCCGCCCGCGTCGACGCCGCCGGCCGGGCGCCCGGCGCCGCGCACTGATTAGCATCCCAGCTCGGGATGGACCGATTGCTCGCGTCGGGGGTTGGGCCGACACTGGGAACCCGGGTACGAGCGGCGCTCGTTTGCTGCGGCCGCTGTCGGCTCAGGCCGCTGCTGCAGGACTCTCCCCATCTGCCGGCCTCCCCGAGCGACTTCATCGGGCGGCTGAGGCATATTGTTTCGCGCGATCTGCACCTGGCCTAGCACCGGTGGGCTGGCTCTGGAGTAGAGTGCGCGCGCCGTGTTCAAATTCTTCGTCACCTGCGCCCGCGGAATGGAAGGCGCGCTGCGCCGAGAGCTGGCGGACATGCGCATCGCCGGCGCAAAAGGCGATCGGGGCGGCGTCTGGTTCGAGGGTCCGCTCGAGATGGGCATGCGCGTCTGCCTACACGCGCGGGTGGCGGTGCGGGTCTTGGTCCAGCTCGGCACCTTCGAGGCCCACGATCAGCAGAGCCTCTACGCCGGCACCCGCGCCATTCCCTGGCGCGACTGGCTGACGGCCACCAGCTCGTTCGCGGTCGACGCCAACATCCGCGACACCCCCGCGCTGACCCATTCCGGGTACGTGGCGCTCAAGGTCAAGGACGCCGTGGTGGACGCGCTCCGGAGCGCCTTCAACGCGCGTCCCGACGTCGATCCCAAGTCCCCCGATGTCTCGATCGTCTTGCACCTGGCGAAGGGCCAGGCGGGCATCTTCCTCGATCTGGCGGGCGAGTCGCTGCACCGGCGCGGCTACCGCGTCGCGATGGTGGACGCGCCGCTCAAGGAGACGCTGGCGGCGGCGGTGCTGCTGCTCGGCGGCGCGCAGCCGGAAGAGCCCTTCATCGATCCGATGTGCGGCTCGGGTACGCTG
>DASRLC010000639.1:0-7431 GCA_035648655.1 Polyangia bacterium | reverse complement strand
GCCGCGGGGACAGAGATCAGCGGACATACACAGGGGCCGGGCGTCCATTTTGAAAGGCCTTACAGGTCCTTAGATCCCCCGCGGCGAGCGCCGTCGGGCGGAAACCCGCCGGGCTCTCACGCCTTCCGGAAACTAATTTGAGCCCCAACCCGCCAAGCAGGCCACTTACGTAGCGGCATCATGTCCGAGCGGCTCATCCGGCGTTGGCCGGGTCAGATCGCGGGGCACCCCACCCGGTCGACAGGAGCACCCCATGATCAGAATCGACGCGGCGCGTTCGTTGTTTTCTCCCACGCGAACGTCTGCTTACTCGATGCTCGCGCTGCTGGCTCTGGCCGGCTGTGCGCCGGGAAGCACCGGCCCAGCACCGGTGGAAACCGATCCGGGGGTGGTGACGGGTGAGTTCGTCACCTACGTGGCGGATTACAAAGACGGACACGCCGAGTGGTGGCACGCGGTTCGGACCGCCGACGGCCACGAGATGCGCCTCGACTTCGACGTCCAGCCCAGCGCGGCGACCGGCAACCAGGTCCGTCTCCACGGCGAGGCGGTCGGCGACCGGTTTCACGTCAGCACCCTCGAGGTTCTGCCCAAGACGGTCATCGCCGCCGAAGGGGCCGAGCCGCAGCTGATCGCGGCGCCGGCCCAAGACACCTTCGCGCTGGTCCTCGTCGATCTGGGCAGCGGCGTCAACCTGACCGCCGCCCAGGGGGTGAAGGATCTGTTCAGCACGACGCCCGCCGACAAATCGTTCTCGGCCTACTACAACGAGAGCTCGTACGGAAAGTACCAGGTCTCGGGCGACGTCATCGGCCCCTACACCTTCAACATGACCACCTGCGACACCACCGGCATGTACCAGGCCATCGAGCCGATGATCACCGGAACGTATAACCACCTCATCTACTACTTCAACGAGACCAGCCTGTGCGACTTCGGCGGCCTCGGCGAAGAGGGCTCCAGCCTCAAGCCGGCCAAGCGCACCTGGATGAACGGCTCGCTGAGCTGCGTGGTCCTCATGCAGGAGCCGGGGCACAACCTGGGTCTCATGCACGCCAACACCATGAAGTGCGGCACCTCCAGCTTCTCCACCACGCCAATCTCGTCGTGCACGATCACCGAGTACGGCAGCAGCATGTCGACCATGGGCGGCGGCTGCAAACAGTTCAACGCCTACGAGCGCTGGTACATGCAGTGGCTGACCGGCTGTAACGGCGTGCGCGTTCCGGCCAGCGGAACCTTCAACCTGCTCCCGCTCGAAAACAACTGCTCGGGGGGTAGCGGCGTTCAGGTCCTGCAGGTCCCCTTCCCGGCCACGCTGACGGTCAACGATCCACAGGCCACCACCCAAAACGTCAGCCTCAACGACTACTACGTCGAGCTCCGCACGGCCGGCGGCATCTTCGACGCCTTCGGCACCACCGGACGTGGCACCGGCAGCGGCGTCACCTTCACGGCGCCGACGGTGTTCATCTACACCAGCGACAACGTTCGCGTCCCGACGACCTCCACCGGGCGCGGCGGCGGCACCACCCAGCAGAACAGCGTCTGGACCGAGCTGCTCAACATGACCCCGTCCGGCACGGCGTTCACCGGTCTCACCACCGCCGGCCAAAGCTTCACCGATCCGGCGGGCGGCGCGACCATCACGCTGACCTCCATCAGCGCCACGGGCGCCACCATCACGGTGAGCAATCCCAACGGAACCGGATCGCCGACCTGCATCGACGGCACCACCTTGACGGCGCCCGGGCCCGCCAGCTGCGCCGGCAGCGGCGTCGACGGCGGCGCGCCCACCACCGGCGCCGGCGGTACCACCGGCGCAGCCGGCACCACCGGCACCACCACCGGCGCCGCCGGCACCACCGGCACCGCCACCGGCACCGCCGGCACCAAAGGCACCGCCGGGACGACCGGCACCGGCGCCGCCGGCAACAACGGCCTAGGCATCAGCGGCGCCGCCGGCACCACCGGAACGACCGTCACCGGGGCCGCCGGCACCACAGGCACGACCACCACCGGCGCCGCCGGCACCACCGGAGCGAGCACCACCGGCACCGCCGGCACCACACCGAACGGCGGCAACGGCGCGCCGGGCGATCGCAACACGGTGACGGGGGGGTGCTCGTGCAGCGTCGAGTCGCCCACCGCCTCAAACTCGGGCCTGGCCTGGCTGAGCCTGGGGGGGCTCTCCGCCATGCTCACCGTCTCGCGCCGCCGGCGCAGGCGCACCCCCTGACCTCGAGGTCGCCCAATATGTCCGTCCGGCTCTTCGTGGGGCCCCGCCTCTTCGTGAGCCTATTGTTGGCCTCCGCCGGGTGGCTGCTGCCCGTGGCCTCCGCGCGCGCGAACGGGGCCTTTCCCGATTCGCTCAACATCGTGACGCCCGATTCGTTGCCCGACGACATCTTCCTGGCCACCAACTTCGGCCTCGTGACGTCGATCGACGACGGTCAAACCTGGACCTACGCCTGCGAGCAGACGCAGAACAACTTCGCGACGCTTTACCAGGCAGGGCCGCCGCCCACGAATCGGATCTTCGCCACCTCGCTGGCGGGCTTCATCTACACCGACGACCAATCGTGTAGCTGGTCGGTCGGCGGCGGCGCGGCCAGCGGCACCACCGTGAGCGATCTATTCCCCGACCCCACCAACGCCAATCGGGTCCTGGCGGTGGTGGCGATCGCCGTCGACGCCGGGATCTCGTACCAGGTCCTACAGTCCTCGGACGGCGGCGCGACCTTCGCGGCGCAACCGCTCTACACGGCCGCCGGTGGCGACGACATCAGCGGCGTCGAGATCTCACGCTCGTCCCCCACGACCATCTACCTGACACTCACCAGCGGCACCACGCACGCGCCCAAGATCGCGCAATCGACCAACAACGGCACGAGCTGGCAGCTCCACGATCTGACCACCCACCTGCCGCCGGGGACGAACTTCATCCGCCTCATCGCCGTCGATCCGACCAACCCGCAAAAGGTGTTCCTGCGCATCCGCAGCCCGGGCGATGGCGGCACGATGGAGGGGGTGGCGGTCACCACCGACGGCGGGACCACCGCCAGCACGCCGCTATCGTTCCCGGGCGGGATCCTCTCGGCCTTCACGCGCATGGCGAGCGGCACCATCGTCCTCGGCGGGGTGGTCGGTACCACCAACGTGGCCTACACCTCGACCGACGACGGAGTCACCTTCCAACCGATCAACACCCCGCAGCCGAGCTTCCGCGCGCTGTCGTCGCGCGGAAGCTCGCTCTTCGTGGTGGCCGACAACGCGGCCGACGGCTACGCCGTCGGGATCTCGACCGACGTCGGTAAGACCTGGACGCCGATCATGGCGTACGAGGACATCCAGGCCATTACGACCTGCCTCCAGACCTATTGCCAGACCGACTGCATGACGCGGGCGGGGGCCGGACAGTGGGCGCTGGCGATTTGCTCGGCCACCGCGATGCCGCTGCCGGTCGACGCCGGCGCCGACGCCGGCCCAATCATCGTCGTCCACGACGCTGGCGCGGCCGGACACGGGGGCGGCGGGACCACCGGCGCCGGCAACACGACCGGCGGGAAGAGCTCCAACGGCTGCCATTGCGCGACCGCCCCCGCGGGTAGGCCGAATTGGCCAGCCCTGGCCGGTCTGGGATTGGCGCTGGCATTGGTCGTCGCCCGCCGACGTCGCTGAACGATCCGGACCGTCGGACGGTCGTCGCTCAGCGGTGCGGATGCCACTCGCCGCCGTGCCATTCGTAGTGGTCTTCATGGCGATCCCAGCGGCCAGGGGCGTAGTCATACCCCTCGCGCTCGTGCTCGTAGTGGCCGCGCGACCAGCGGTAATGGTGGTGCCGATAGGCATGGTGGCCGCCGACCCAGATGTAGCCTCGGCGGGGAGCGTAGTGCTCCTGCCGATCGGGCGGCGGCGCTTCGTGCGGACCGTCATGAATGATCACCACCGCCGCGTGCGCCGCAGGCACGGTGAAACCCAAGAGCATCAGCCCCAGAAAACCGCTCTTCCAGCTGGTCATGGATACTCTGTAACCATGCTGGCCGGCTTCGGGGAGGCCCACGTCGCAGGTTTTCGGCTTACCCCGGCACCGGCACATTCCCACCGATCGCGTCGAAGTCCGCGTTGGGATCGGGCGGGCTATTCACAACCCAAACAGCCTCAGGTGGCGAGCTTGGGCGCGGCGCTCTCGTGCAGCGCGAAGAAGGCGCCCTGCGGATCGGTGAGGTGCGCGATCCGGGCCCCACCGGGGACCTCCATCGGGCCGTTCATCAGCGTGCCGCCGTGGCCCTTGGCGCGCGCGATCGCGGCGTCGAGATCGGCCACCTGGATGTAATAAATCCAGGCCGGCGGCATCGGCGCGTCCTTGTCCTTGGTGAACATGCCGCCCAGCTCGCGGTCGTCGTGGCCTTGGCCGTAAAGGAGGTACTTGCCATGTCCCCCCATGTCGAAGTCGCGCAGCTTCTTCCAGCCGAAGAGCTGGCTGTAGTAACCGAACGCGGCTTCGTGATCGGAGGTCATGAGCTCGCGCCAGGTGAATTCGCCCGGCCGGGTCGCGTCGTGCATCTCCATCGGCCGGCTCGGCTTGAAGACGTTGATCGGCACGCCCTGCGGATCGCCGAGCACCGCCAACCGCCCCACCGGCGGGTAGTCCGCCGGCGGCGCCCACACGCGACCGGCCAGCTTGGCCGCCAGCGCCGCGGTCGCGTCGACGTCATCGACGAACACGTTGGCGACCCACTGCGGCCGCACGCCCGCCTGCTCCGGCTTGGTCGTCCCGGCCAGCGGGCCCTGCCCGCCCACGAACATCGTGTACGCCACGCCGCCCTCCGGAAACGGCTGCGACGTCCACCCGACGATCTCCCGATAAAACGCCGCCGCGGCATCGGGATCGGGGGTCAATAGGTCGTACCAGACGAAGCTGCCGTGGGTTCCGGTGCTCATGGTGGGTGGCAGATTTTTACTACGGGTTCGTGTCTTGGTCGACCGGCGGGCGGCGTTCGGCCGCCGCTGCTCATCTGCGAGCCGATCCCGGATCACTTCCGAACCCGATCGGATTTCCCGGCACCTTCGGCGGAGTCATCAGCTCGCGAATGGCGTCGAAGACGACGCGGAATTCGGCATCGTATTTCTTCTCCAGCGCGGCGAGCTTCGCCGCAAGCTCGGCGTTCGACAGCAAGAGCGGTCGGAGCCGCACGAAGGCCCGCATGATCTCGATGTTCACCTGCACCGCCCGCGGGCTGTGCAGAACGCTCGAGAGCATGGCGACGCCCTGCTCGGTGAAGGCGTAAGGATGACATGTGAAGGTTTCGGAAGAGACTCCGCTCGGTTGCCGGAAAACTTCAGGCCGAGCGTGCGCGGATCCAAACCTTCAAGTCTCATCGCCGAGCAGTTCAGGCGTCCCGAGACCTTGAGGTTCCAATTTGGCACCTCAAGTTTCGCCCCCCGGGGCGGAGCGCTTATGCCTTACGCCTTCAAGCGCCTACCAGCTCGCGCTATGCTTTGCCACGACGATGCCACCATGACCAACGACAAACTCCACGCGGCGCTGGCCAGGCACGTCGAGCGCGGCGACCTTCCGGGGCTGGTCGCGCTGGTGGCGCGCGGCGACGAGGTTCGGGTCGACGCGATCGGCACGCAGACGGTCGGCGGGCAGCAGCCGATGCGGCGCGATACGATCTTCCGGATCGCGTCGATCACCAAGCCGCTCGCGGCGGCGGCCACCATGATGCTGGTCGACGACGGCAAGCTGCGGGTCGACGACTCGGTCGAGCGCTGGCTGCCCGAGCTGGCGAGCCGGCGGGTGCTGAAGAGCATGGGGTCGGAGCTCGACGACACGGTTCCGGCGCGGCGCGCGATCACGCTGCGCGACCTGCTGACGTCGTGCCACGGCTTCGGCAGCGTCATGGCGATGCCGGGGACCTACCCGATTCAGCGGGCCATCGCCGACGGGAAGCTCGGCGGCGACGGACCGCCGCATCCTTCGCAGTACCCAGGCCCGGACGAAATGATGCGCCGGCTGGGGGCGCTGGCGCTGATGCACCAACCGGGCGAGCGCTTTCTCTACAACACGAGCTGCGACCTGCTGGGCATCCTGGTCGGACGGGTGGCCGGAAGCTCGTTCGGCGCGTTTTTGGACGAGCGGCTGTTTGGTCCGCTGGGCATGAAGGACACGGGGTTCTGGGTTCCGGCGGCGGAGCTCGATCGATTGGCGGGCTGCTATCGGTTCAATCGCGAACGGGAGACGTTCGAGGTCTTCGACGGCACCGGGCAGGACAGCGACTGGAGCCACCCGCCCGCGTTCGAGTCGGGCGCGGGCGGGCTGGCATCGACTGCGGATGACTACTACGCGTTCTGCCGGATGATGTTGAACGGGGGTGTCGGAGCCGGGCCGGGTGGCGTGAGGGTTCTGTCGCAGGCATCGGTCGAGGCGATGACCCGCGATCAACTGACGTCCGAGCAGCGGCAAGGCGCGGAGATCTTCTTCGGCGACCACAGCAGCTGGGGCTTCGGGATGGCGGTCAACATCCGGGCCGCGGAGCCGTGGGTGGTGCCCGGACGCTTCGGCTGGGACGGGGGGTACGGGACGACGGCGTGGTCGGATCCCAAGAATGATGTCGTGGGGATCCTGCTGACGCAGCGGCTGATGGACTCGCCGGAACCGCCGGCGGTGTTCAGGGAGTTTTGGGCGAGTCCTTATGGGGTGATGGGCGTCCCACCGAGGGAGGTGGGCTGCGAAATCTCACAACCATCGACCACTTGAGCGAACAGATCGCCGATGCCGATGCGGAACTCAAGCGTTTGGCGCGAACCGATACTACATGCCGACGACTAATGTCGGTTCCGGGAGTGGGGCCCGTAACCGCGGTGCGATTTGCGGCGGCCGTGGACGACGTTTCTCGGTTCTCCAGCGCGCACGCGCTCGAGTCATACCTGGGCTTGACGCCGGGCGAGCGATCGAGCGGGGATCACCAACATTCGACTGGAATCACGAAAGCGAGAGCGCCAAGACTGCGCTGGACGCTGATCCAAGCCGCGTGGAGCGCCTGGCGGCATCGTCGCCAAGATCCCATGGTCATGTGGGCGCTTCGCGTGCAGGAGCGTCGCGGCAATACCATCGCCATCGTGGCACTCACCCGGAAGATGGCGGGAATCCTGTTTGCTATTTGGCGGGACGGCTCCGCCTACGATCCGAAACACCATACCGGGGAGGTAGAGATGGCATAGGTTCCCGAGTATTCTGGGCACCCACGGGCCCCAGGTTTCGGAAAGCATCGAGTCTCTCGAACATCGTATCCGTTCGACGAACACCGTCGCTGACGGGGGCGATGGCGGGTGTTACTTGGTCTGGGGATGTTGGTCGAGCGAGCCGAGGGATGCGCGCCTGAAGACGTTGGCGTCGAGCCGCTGCTGAGCGTTCTTGTCCTCGAG
>DASRLC010000638.1:0-7676 GCA_035648655.1 Polyangia bacterium | reverse complement strand
CGTCGTTCCGGTCGTCCCGGCCGCGCCCGTCGTTCCAGTCGTCCCGGCGACGCCCGTCGTTCCGGTCGTCCCGGCCGCGCCCGTCGTTCCGGTCGTCCCGGCGACGCCCGTCGTTCCGGTTGTCCCGGCCGCGCCCGTCGTTCCGGCCGCGCCCGTCGTCCCGGCGGCGCCGCTGGTTCCGGCCGCGCCGGTGGTGCCGGCGGAGCCGTTGGTTCCCGCCGCGCCGCCCGAGCCCACGGTGCTGCCGCCACAGCCCTGGAACGCCAACAGTTGAACCGCCAGCGCGGCCACCCCCAAACACGGAACGATACGCTTCGTCATGATTTCCCCTTCGGTGTCCGCTCCGGCCGCCCAAGGCTCACGGCCTGGCGCCGCCGCCGCGGAAACGCCAGATCATTCCGCCGGCGCCTGCGTTACGCTCGCCGGCGCCGCGATGACTGCGTCGATCAAACCGGCCTCGGCCTGCCGTTTCGACCAGGTGAGCCTGGGCGAGGTGATGTTGCGGCTCGATCCGGGCGAGGGGCGGATCCACACCGCCCGCGGCTTTCGAGCCTGGGAAGGGGGGGGGTGAATACAACGTTTCCCGTGGCCTGCGCCGCTGCTTCGGCCTGCGCACGGCGATCGTGACCGCGTTGGCCGACAACCCGATCGGCCGCCTGCTGGAGGACCTCATGCTGCAAGGCGGGGTCGATCTGTCGCAGGTGCGCTGGGTCCCCTACGACGGTGTCGGGCGCACCGTCCGCAACGGGCTCAACTTCACCGAGCGCGGCTTCGGCCCGCGCGGCGCCGTCGGGTGCTCCGATCGCGGCCACACCGCCACGGCGCAGATGCGCCCCGAGGACGTCGACTGGGAGCGTCTCTTCGGCCACGGCGGGGGCGCCCGCTGGTTTCACACCGGCGGGATCTTCTGCGCGCTGTCGGCCACCACGCCCGAGGTCGCGCGCGCCGCGATGACGTCGGCGCGCCGCCACGGGACGCGGGTCTCGTACGATCTCAACTACCGGGACTCGCTCTGGCGCTCGATCGGCGGCCAGGCGCGCGCGAGAGAGATCAACCGCTCGCTGATGCCTCTGGTGGACGCGCTGTTCGGCAACGAGGAGGACTTCTCGGCGGCGCTGGGGTTCGATCTGCCGGGCGGCGACGGGCAGTATCGGGAGCTACCCCCGAACGCGGCGCGCGAGATGATCTCGGCGGTGGTGGCCGCCTACCCCCACCTGACCACCGTGGCGGCCACCTTGCGCACGGCGCAATCGGCGTCGGCCAATGGCTGGGGCGCGATCTGCTACCACAGCGGTACGTTTCACGAGCTGGCCCAGCGCCCGGTGGAGATCCTCGATCGGGTCGGCGGCGGCGACTCGTTCGCCTCCGGGTTCATCTACGGCCTCCTGACCGATCGAGATCCGGCCTGGTCGCTGACCTGCGGCGTGGCCCACGGCGCGCTGGCCATGTCGACCCCCGGCGACACCAGCATGGCGACGCTGCCCGAAGTGCTGCGCGCCATGCAGGGCCTGGCCGCCCGGATCGATCGATGACCACGCCGCACCCACCGGCCAGCCCGCGCGCCGAGGTCTGCCGGCGCATCGAAGAGGTGGGGATCGTCCCGGTCATTCGAGCCGCGGCGCCCGAGCTGGCGCTGCGGGCCGCGCGCGCCGTGCTGGCGGGCGGCATCTCGATCTTCGAGATCACCATGACCGTTCCCGACGCCCCCGCGGTGATCCGGGCGCTGGTGGCGGAGCTCGGCGCGCGGGCAGTCGTCGGCGCGGGCACGGTGCTGGACGCCGAAGCCGCGCGCGCCTGCCTCGACGCGGGCGCCGCCTTCGTGGTGAGCCCCGGCCTCGACCTCGGCACCGTGGCGGCCGCGCGCGCGGCCGGGGTGCCGATGATGCCCGGCGCGCTCACCCCGACCGAGGTGATCGCCGCCTGGAAGAGCGGCGCCGACATGGTGAAGATCTTCCCCTGCGGCGCCGTGGGTGGTCCCCAATATCTGCGCGCGCTGCGTGGGCCACTGCCTCAAGTGAAGGTGCTGCCGACCGGCGGGGTCAACCTGGAGAACGCCGGCGCGTACCTGGCCGCGGGCGCCGCCGCGCTGGGGATCGGATCGGAGCTGGTCGATCCGGTGGCGCTGGCCGAGGGCCGCGATGCCCTCCTGACCGAACGGGCCCGCGCGCTGGTGGCGGCGGTGGCGGCCGCCCGCGCTAGGGTGAGGTGACGGACACGTCGTCGAACTCGGCGTCGGCGTTGTCCACCAACAAGCCCACGCCACCCGCCGGAATCGACGGGACCGTCACGGTGTCGACCAGCGCGCCGTTCAAATACGCGTTGATCGTGGAGCCGATGATCTCGAGCTTGACCGTGTAAAAGGTGCCGGGTGCGATGACCGGGCTGACGGTGACCGAGTTGCCCAGCGTGTTGCTGCTGCCCGCGATGTCGGCCCGAATGGCGAGCTTGCCGTCGCTGCGAAGGGCGGCGCAATAGTAGTTGCTGGCGTCGGCCAGCCTTCCGCACAGTCCCGCGTAGTACGACGAGCTGCTGCCGTTGAAAGAGAGGATCTTGATGCGGGCCGAGATCACCTGATCGGTCCAGGTCACCTTGCCGGCGGCTGCCAGATAGACCTTGCTCGTCAAGTTGGTCAGCTCGTAGACCTGGCTGCCGTCGGTGATGACCGCCGCCGTCCCGGTGCCGTTGGTGATCCACTGGCTGGCGTTGCCGGTCTCGAAGTCGTCGGAGAACAGCACGGTGCCAGATCCGGAGGTGCCGGCTGTGCCAGTGGCTCCGGTCGTGCCAGCCACCCCAGTCGTGCCCGTGGTTCCCGCCGTACCGGTGGTGCCCGTCGTGCCGGCCCGCCCGGTCGTTCCAGCCGTGCCCGACGTCCCGGCCGTGCCCGAGTTTCCTGCGGCGCCCGTCGTTCCGGCTCGGCCGGTCCCGGCGCCGCCCCCCAGGCCGGTGAGCCCGCTCGTGCCGGCCACCCCGGTGCCGCCGGTGCCGGCCTTACCCGAGGTGCCCGCCGCGCCGGAGACACCGGCGGTTCCCGATGTGCCGCCCTGCCCACCGCCACCGGGGAGATCGCGGGTGTAGCCCGTGGGGTTCAAGCACGCCGGCGCGCTCAGCACGCACAGCAGCGCGCTGAACCCGGCGACGAACGCCGCCGGAGCGGCTTGACGCGAGCCCGCTTTCACAAAGACGCCCAGCTCAAGAGTGTTCCCGGGCCATCGGAAACGGCTCGAACCGCGGCGCGAGCAGGTGGTTCACCACGAAGGCGATCAGGTAGGCGAACGCGCAAATGCTGAACAACACGGAATATCCCGAGGTCACATCGCCCGCCGCCGAGAAGCGATCGAGCAGCTTGCCGGCGTAGAGCGGAAAAATGATACCGCCGACCGAACCGGCCATTCCCCCGATCCCCACCACCGAGGCCACCGCCGGTTTGGGGAACATGTCGGATACCGTCGTGAAGAGGTTGGCCGACCAGGCTTGGTGCGCCGCGCCGGCCACGCCGATGAGCAGCACGGCGCCCCAGGCGCTCACGTGGGTGGCGAACAAGATCGGCACCACGCAGGTCGCGAAGATCAACATCGCCGCTTTCCGGGCCCGACCGACGTTGTTGCTGCGACGGGCCAGATAGCCGGTCAGCCAGCCGCCGGCGATCGAGAGCACGGTGATGATCGCGTAGATGGTCACCAGATGGATCCAGCTCTTCTTCAGATCGAGGTTGCGGGTCTTCTTGAAGTAGTCGGGCAGCCAGATGAGAAAGAACCACCACACCGGATCGGTCATCAGCTTGGCCATGATGAACGACCAGGTTTGTCGGTAGCGGAGCAGCTCCAGCCAGCCGATCCGCAGCGGGCGGCGATCGGGCGTGCCGGCATCGCCCTGGATGTGGGACAGCTCGTCTTGTGTGACGCACGCGACCTTCTCGGGCGTGTCGTAGAGCGGCAGCCAGAGCAGCAGCCAGAGCAGCCCCGCCACGCCCATCCCGACGAACGCGTATCGCCAACCCCAGGTGAAGGCCACCCAGGGGATGATGGCCGGCGCAATGATGGCGCCGACGTTGGCGCCCGAATTGAAGAGCGTCGTGGCCAGCGCGCGCTCTTTCTGCGGAAACCAGCTCGCCACCGCCTTGATCGAGGAGGGAAAGTTCCCGCCCTCGCCGAGGCCCAGCGCGACGCGCGCCCGCAAGAAGCCACCGACGGAGCCGACCGCGGCGTGCCCGATGGCCGCCAAGCTCCAGGCGGCGATCGAGATCGCGTATCCGACGCGCACCCCGACCCGATCGATGATGACACCAAAAAGGAGCAAACCGACGGCGTAGGCAGCCTGAAACGCGGCGTTGATCTCGCCAAACTGTTCGTTGGTCCAATGCAACTGGTCGTCGAGGATTGGTTTGAGAAGCGACAGGATCTGGCGATCCATGTAATTGATGGTCGTCGCAATGAACAACAATGAGCAGATCAACCACCTGTAACGTCCGCTGAGACGACCGAACCACGAGCTCGACATGATCACCTTTGCCTTACGCTTGAAGTGTTGGTGTCCGCAAGCCCGTCGCCGCGGGCCACCATAAAACGCGAACCATGTCTATCTATTCAATATTACTTAGTTTATTAGAATTTCATCGGGTCGTCGGGCGGCGCTGAGCTGTCTGCGGCGGGCGTGGACACTTACGCGCCAGGGTCGCTTCACGCGCACCCTCCGCCCGCAATCAGCGGGCGGCAGATCGCACGTTTTGGCGAGGCCGTGCCGGTTGCCTGGGGGTGCCGGTGCGGCCTCGTTGGAGTCGCCTTTGACTAAAGCTCGCGCATTGATTTCATTGTCGGTTGCGTTGCTGGGCGCCGGTTGCGCCGGCACCAAGACGCCCGGTGGCCTCGGCCAAGGTGGCCATTCCGGCCCTGGCGGCCAGGCCGGCACCACGGCGGTGACCGGGAGTGGCGGCGCCGGCGGCCAGGTCGGAACCGGCGCCGCAGGTAGCTCGGCCGCGGGGACCTTTGGAACAACCGGCGGCGGGGGCGCCGGTGGAACCACGCGCATCTGCGGGCTGCAGCAGTTCGCGCCCACGCCCAAGAACGCCGACATCCTGCTGGTGCTGGATCGGTCGGCGTCGATGCAGGATCCGCCCGACTCGTCGACCACCGCCTCGAAGTGGTCGATCGTGGTCCCCACGCTCGACGCCGTCATCGCGAGCACCGACACCTCGGTTCTGTGGGGAATGAAGTCGTTCCCGGAGGGATCGGGGTCGGCCTGCGTGGCGGGGAGCGTGACCAACGCGATCGACGTCGGTATCGCGGCCGGCAACGCCGCCGCGGTGACGGGCACCATCAACGCCACCACACCGGCCGGCAACGGCACGCCCACCGGCGACGCCATCAACGCCGCCGTCACCTACCTGAAGTCGCTCTCCGACAGCAACCCCAAATACGTCGTGCTCGCCACCGACGGTGAGCCCTCCTGCGCCGCCATTCCGTCGAGCGAGAACACCTCCGGCGCCAAGACCTACGCGGTGACGGAGATCACCAACGCCAAGGCGGCCGGCTTCCCGACCTTCGTGATCGGCATCGCGACCTCCGACACCAGCGACACGGCCACCCTCAACGCGATGGCGGACGCCGGCGGCGAAGTGCCAGCCAGCGCAAGCAACCCGCTGGCGCCACACTTCTATCTCGCCAACAACACGGCCACGCTGACCGCGGCGCTGGATTCGATCACCGGCCAGATCTCGAGCTGCCTGTTCCCGCTCGCCACGCCGCCGCCGGTCCCCAACGACCCGACCAAGCTGGGCGTCTATCTCGGCAGCGCCATGACCAAGATCCCCAACGACCCGACCATGGCCGACGGGTGGGCGTACACCGACACCAACGACACTGCGGTCGAGGTTTTCGGCTCCTGGTGCACGATGATCCAGGCCGCCGGCGCCGGCGCTGTCCAGATCGTCTACGGCTGCGCGTCGATCAACGTCCCCTGACCTCCCGGCGCGTGGCGCTTTCGGACCTGAGCTGTTCTAATGCGGCCCTTACACGATACAAGCGCGTGCCCATCAAAGCTGTCGTCCGTTCTTCTTCTTTCGCTGGCTGGTTCGCCGTCTGCCTCGGCGCGTTTCTGGTCCTCCTGAAAGGCGCGGTCGCCGTCGCGGCGCCCCCGCCGCGTCCGGCGAAAGGGACGGTCTATGACGTCCGAACCTTTGGCGCGGTCGCCGACGGCAAGACCAAGAACACGGTGGCCATCCGCAAGGCCATCGCGGCCGCATCGGCGGCCGGCGGCGGTACCGTCTATCTCGGCGGCGGCACCTATCTGACCGGGCCGATTCATCTGGCCAGCAACATCACGCTCTACGTCGACGCCGGCGCGGTCGTGAAGTTCAGCGACGACTTCGACGACTACCTGCCCATGGTGCGATCGCGCTGGGAGGGGACCGAGGTCTTCAACTTCTCGCCCCTCATCTACGCCGAAAAGGCCGACAACGTCGCGATCGTTGGCCGCGGCACGCTCGACGGCCAGGGCGCGGCCTGGTGGAAATACGTCCGCGCGCTCAAGGAGGAGCACCAAAAGACCGGCGTCTGGCCGGCCGACGTCAAGTGGCGGCAGGAGTTCGCGCGGATGAACCCCAACCTCGAGTGGCCCGACGATCGGCAGAACCTGGAGATGGGGTTCCTGCGTCCGCCGCTCATCCAGCTCATCGAGTGCCACAACGTCGCCGTCGAGGACGTCACCATCCGCAACTCGCCGTTCTGGACGGTCAACCCGGTCTACTCGGACGGCGTCACCATCCGTGGGGTGACCATCGACAACCCGCTCGACGCCCCCAACACCGACGGAATCGATCCCGAGTCCTGCCGCAACGTCCACATCGCCGACTGCCACATCAGCGTGGGCGACGACTGCATCACCATCAAATCCGGCCGCGACCGTCAGGGGCGGCGCATCGGCCGGCCGGCCGAGAACATCACGGTCACCAACTGCACGATGGGGCACGGCCACTCGGGCGTCGCGATGGGGAGCGAGATCTCCGGTGGCATCAAGAAGGTCACGGTCTCGAACTGCGTCTTCGACGGCACCGACCGCGGCATCCGGATCAAATCGACCCGCGGGCGCGGCGGGGTGGTCGAGGACGTGCGGGTTCAGAACATCGTCATGAAGAACGTGCGCGAAGAGGCCATCACGCTCAACCTCTACTACACCAATGCGCCGGCCGAGCCGGTCTCCGAACGCACGCCGCGCTTCCGCAACATCCATCTCTCCGGGATCAGCGGCACGGCCGGCGAGGCGGGCGCCATCTTGGGCCTCGAAGAGGCGCGAATCGAGAACGTCACGCTCAACGACATCGACCTGGTGGCCGAGAAGGGCCTCACCATCAAGGACGCCAGCCACGTGGGCCTGAGCGGCGTGCGCATCGACGCGGCCGCCGGGCCGGCCCTCATCATCGAGCGGAGCGACGACGTGCACCTGTTCGATGTCCGGACCCTGACGCCCCACCCCGGCGCCCCGGTCATCGAGCTGGCCAACGTCCGGGGGGCTTTCGTCCACGGCGCCTTCGCGGCGCCCGGCACCGGCGTTTACCTCGAAGTGCGCGGGGCCGACAGCGATTCGATCCTGGTCGGCGACAGCGATCTCACCGACGCCAAGACGCCGGTCTCGGTGACCAAGGACGTCGGGCCGCACGCGGTTTCAGCCCCGGGATTCAGGCT
>DASRLC010000637.1:0-4622 GCA_035648655.1 Polyangia bacterium | reverse complement strand
TCCGTCGCCGATGCGGGCGCCACCGGTGGCGCCCGCATCGGCGACGGACGCGCCCGGTCCCTCGAACCTCCACCAGTTGAAGTTGAAGAGGTTGCTGCTGCCAGAGCCGGTGAACTTCAGGAACAGATCGTGAACCCCCGTGGTGCCCGTGACGGAGCACGACTTCGTCGTCCATGTCTGCGCGCCGCCGGTTCCCGAGACCGCGCAGGTCCCGATCTGGGTGCCGGTGAGACTGTCGAGATGCAGCTCGATGTTCCCGCCGCTCGTGCTCGAGGCCACCCGCGCGTCGAAGGACGTGGCGCCGGTTCCGAAGGCGACGCTCCGGATCTTGATGTAGTCGCCGTTGTCGATCGCGGTGACGTCCATCCCGCCCCCCGTATCGCTGGTCACCTCCGTCTGCACGCCGGATTCCCAGGCGATGGTCTCCGCTTCGGTCTGCACGAATGGGTTCAGGTTGGCAATGGCCTGCGGGCCAGTGGTCGTCTGGGCAATCGTCGGGAATGACCCGTCGGAGTTGTACTTGAACTCCTCGAGACACACCGAGCGGTGATAGCCATCGCCGTTCGACGGGACCGAGCCGCCTTTTTGTAAGGCACCATCGTGATAGAAAAAATACGAATGCCCATTGAAGTCGATGATGCCGGTGTGATTGGTGAAGCTCGCACCCGACGCCTTCATGATGGTCCCTCCGTAGGTGAAGGGGCCCGTGGCGGAGGTGGCTTTGGAATAGGAGATGTCCTCGGGAATGTTGTTGGCCGCGTAGGCGAGGTAGTAGGTCGTGCCGTGTTTCATGATCCACGGACCCTCTTCGTACTGAGAGGGGAAGCCGCCTGCGGACGGAACGGGCCCGAAGGCTTGGCTGCTGTCCGAAGGACATTGGACGCCCCCCGAGTACGAGATCATGTCCGTGTTCAGCTTCACGTAGCCAGGAACACTTCTTCCGAAATAGAGATATGCTTGCCCGTCATCGTCGATGAAGACGGTGGGATCGATGTCGCCAGTCTCGTTTGGGCAACCCCCCGTGACGAGCGGCTGGCCTATGGCGTCCTGGTACGGGCCGATGGGGCTATTGGAGACTCCCACTCCGATGACCGTCGCGCCGGATTTATTGCTCAGGGGGACGTAGAGGTAGAACTTGCCGTTGCGGGGGATGGCTTGTGGTGCCCAGGCAGCGGTGGACGCCCAGCTGAACGTGCTCCAGTTCGCGATCGTACCGTGGTCGGTCCAGTTCACCATGTCCGCGGACGAGTATGCCAACCACCTGCATAAGGTGTACCCGGCCACCGCGCTGCACGGCTGTCCCGCCACGTTCTCGTCGTGCGTCGTGATGAGGTAGATTTGCCCGTCAGAGACCATGGGCGCGGGATCGGACGTGTAGTTGGTCTGCACGATCGGGTTGTCAGCGCGCGACCCGGCGGCCGGCAGAATCACCGCGCAGAGCGCGAGCGCCGCGGCGACGGGCCTCCTTGGCAACAGACGCTGCAATCTGTGTTCAGAAGCTAGGAACTGGGATCGTCGTGGTCTTGATGTCTGCATAAGATGCCTCAATCCCGGCCATGGCGTTGACGGACGTCGGGTTGCTCGCCGGCGTATCGGTGATGGTGTTCGAGCCGTTCTGGTTCTGCACAACGTTCGTCGGCGCGTTGACCATCGCGTTGTGCGCGATGGTGTAGCCGCTGGTCTGCTCGTCCAGGTAGATGCCGTTGTCGCCGTAGTCCGCCCACTGGCTGGTCGAGTAGTCGTGCAGATAGTTGTATTGCATCTGCGACGCCGGCTGTTGATTGGACAGCGTGTAGAGCGCCGCGCCGTCGGCCAGGATCTGCGTGACGTGGTGGACGTTGTTGTAGTTGTTGTAGTTGATGTAGTTGTTGCTCATCGCGTTCACGTTGCTCGTCCAGCCATACCCGACCGAAATGCCGGTGTAGTTCGTGTACGAGATCTCGTTGTGCTCGATATCGACCTGCCTGGGATAGCCGCCCGCGATCCCGCCCTGTGCCCGGACATGGATGACGCAGGCCGGCGCTGTGCCTGAGAGACCGGTTCGCGTGATCGTAACATCCCTGGAACCTGTTCCTAGCCCGGCTCTTGTTGACAGAAAACGGGAGGTGGTCCGCCTTGACCCCTACGCCGATGGCGCTGCGAATACCTAGCTGGCAACGCGGGAGTGGCTAGTGGCGCGGGAGGGACCAACGCAGGTGGGGCCAGTGGAATGATCGGAGACGGAGGCGGGGGCGGCTCGGCCGGCGCGAGCTCGGCCGGTCACGGCGGTTCGACGATGAGCAGCGGCGGCGCGGGCCGGCCCGCTGATCTCACCGGTGCCCGTCTGCGGGAACGCCTTTAGGGAAAGCTCAGGGCCGGATAGAACGCCAAGGCGTTGGCCTTCAGCGCCGTCACCGTGCTCGAGGTCATGACGGCGTTGGTGAAGAACGCCTCGCGCATCAGGACCGCGTCGGGTTGACTGAGGTCGCCACCGCCGCCCAGATGGATGGCCGTCCCGGCGTTTAGCTGGGCCTTGGGAGGCGAGTGCGAGAATTTTTGGGTGCCGTTCAAGAACGTGCTCACGGCGTTCGAAGTCGGGTCGAACTGGGTCACCACCAGCGCGTTGGCGACGGGCGACGTCCCGTAATCGGCCAGGTCGTTGTCCTCCTCTTCTTCCGCGCCCACGCAGTAGGACGTGGACGAGCCGCAGTTGACGGCGATGCAGCAGCCGCCAGAATCCCTCCAGCCGTACGCCAGGGCGAGCATGAAGTCCGTCCCGTGGGTGTCGGTGGCGTTGTACTTGTGCGTGAGGCCGATGACGCCGCAGCAATAGACGCTGTTCGCGACCGGCTTGCCGTTGTACATGATGCCCATCGCCTTGGTCCCGCCGTTGATGCCGGTCGCGAAGTTGTCGCCGGACAGCGCGTACTCTTGCGGCGAGACGGTGGTCAGGATCGGGAGCCCGGTCGCGGCCTCGATCGTGAACTTCGCGGCGCACGTGTATCCACCCGCGCTGCAGTCGGGATTCCACGGCGTCTTCCACACGCCCGGCGTCAGATCGTTGCTTCCGCTGTGAACCTGCGCGTAGACCTTCGCGACGACGCAGTTGGCCTGGCTCCCGCCGCAGAAGGCGCTCCAAGTCGAAAGGTCGGCGGCGTGGGCGGACGTCTGGCCGACGTTCTGGGTGGTCTTGTCCGACGTCCGCCCCAGCTGAAGCAGCGGCCCGGTGTAACTAGCCACCATCGCTCGGGTGACGCTGTACGCCTCGGCGCAGCCGCCGGGGACCACGTCGCACGGGCCTTGATATGCGGCTCCGCCTCCCGTTCCGGTGGAGCCGCCCGCGCCGCTCCCGGTCCCGCCACCGGCTGCGCCGCCGGTGGCCTTGCCGCCGACGCCCGTGGCTCCCCCGCTGGCGTTCGATCCTCCCCGACCGCCGGTGCTGGTGGATCCGCCGCTGCCGATGACGCCCCCCGCGCCGGTAGATCCGCCGCTTCCGGTGACGTCCCCCGCGCTGGTGCTCCCGCCGCTTCCGGAGTCACCGCCCGCACTGGAGATTCCGCCGCTTCCCACACCTCCGCTTCCTGGGTTGCCGCCCGTCGACGAGGAAGAGCCGCCGGAGCCGCCCGTAGTCGCCGGACCGCCCGATGAACAGGCGACCCCCCAAATCAGCACATTCGCAAGCAACGACCGACGCAGGGTACCGAAGCGCATGGACTTCTTTCTTCGCTGCAAACGGTGGAGGGACGAGGCCGCAGCGATACAAGTGTCTATTGCCGGGATCATCACGCAATTGTCATTGAAACGTGTCCTCGTAAAGTGCCAAGACCGCTTTCCCGTAGAGCCGCCTCAGCTCGCGGGTTGATACACGCGAACCCAGTCGACCTTCATGGCCTGTGGGAGGACCGTGGTCGAATCAGGTGATCCCGGCCAGGTGCCACCCATCGCGACGTTCAGGAGGATGAAGAACGGATGGTCGAACTCCCAGGTGCGACCGGTCGCCCCCGCCTTCGTCTGCGTCTCGTACAGCATGTCGTCGACGTAGAAAGCGACCTGGCTCGAGGTCCACTCGATCGCATAGGTGTGGAAGGCGTCGCCCAACTTGGCACCGCCTGGAAGCGTGTACATCCCCGTCAGCTGATCGTCGCTGGTCGAACCGGACCCCGGCATGTGCATGCTGCCGTGGTTGATCGTCGGCTCCTTCCCGATGTTCTCCATCACGTCGATTTCGCCGCAGGACGGCCAGCTCGCGGTGTTGATGTTGTCGCCCATCATCCAGAACGCCGGCCAGATGCCCTGCCCTTCAGGGATCTGGATGCGCGCTTCGAACCGGCCGTACTGCTGGCTGAACTTGCCGAGCGTCTTGAGACGCGCGCTGGTGTAGTGACAGGGTCCGTTCGACGGGTACGAGCAGGTGTAGCTGGAGGCGCCGGCGGTGGTCGCGGTGATCACCAGGTTCCCGCTCTGCTGGACCGCGTTCGCGGTGCCGCTCGTGTAGTACTCGAGCTCGCTGTTCCCCCAGCCGCCGCCGCCCGTGTCGTAGACCCACTTGGTCGAATCGACCGCCGAGCCATCGGAGCCGTTGAATTCGTCGGACCAGGTGAGCACCCATCCCGGCAGGGTCCCGCCGTCCGTTGACGTCGAGC
>DASRLC010000636.1:0-6362 GCA_035648655.1 Polyangia bacterium | reverse complement strand
GCATCATCGAGGCGGTGGCCCGGCAAGGGCGCGAGCGCTTTGGCACCGAGCGGCTCATCGCGGTCATCGAAGAAAATGGCAGCGCGCCGCCGGTCGCGATCCGCGACCGGCTCATGGACGCGGTCACCAACTTCGCGGCCGCGCTCGACGACGACGTGACGTTGCTCTGCGCCCGTTATTTGGGCGTCTTGAGCTGAAGGTGCTGCGGCGCCCCGCCCGGCGACATGTGGAGCTGCATCGGCTGGCCCTTCGGTCCGCCGAGCTGCATCGGCTGCCCGTGCGGCGACATCCCACCCATCCCGGGCGACTGCGCGCCGGGGACCGGCGGCGGCGGGGCGGCCTGCGTGCTCATCAGCTCCACGTCGAAGATCAGCGTCGCGCCACCCGGAATGGTGGGCGGGCGGCCACCGTCTCCGTAGGCGATGTCCGACGGGCAGGTCAAGGTGGCCTTCTCGCCGACCTTCATCCGACCCACGCCCTCGGTCCAGCACTTGATGACGCCGTTGAGCGGGAAGGTGGCCGGCTGCCCGCGTTTGCGCGAGCTGTCGAACACCGTCCCGTCGACCAGCTTGCCCTCATATTGCACGGTCACACGATCGGTCGGTGAGGGCGTCGCCCCCGTCCCCGGCGAGGTGCTGCGGAAGACCAAGCCCGATGGGGTCCGCACCGCGCCCGACTCGCCGGCCGCCTTGTCGAGGTAGGCCTTGGACTCCGCCTTCTCGACGGCCACGTGGGCCTGGGCCCGCGCGCGCGCCAGCGCGTCGACCTTGGGGCCGTACTTATCGAGATCGACCAGGTGCTGGCGCTTCATCACCATGTCGGAGAGGCCGGCCTTGACCAGCTCGAGTTCGCTGGCGGTCAAGTTGAAGGTTCCCAGGTTGCGGCCCAGCAGCATCCCGAGCGTGTAGAGCGTCTTTTCGTCTTCGGTCTTTGGCGTCGGGGAACCCCCGATGAGCCGCCGGCAGCCGACCGCCGATCCGAGAGCCATCGCCACGACCAGGACCTGCTTCCAAGTTTTCATGGGCCCCTCGTAACACAGGTCGGCGCCAGACAACAGCACCCTCGCATTTTTGAGGGGGTCGTCCGAAATCGGACATTTCTGGCAGGGGGCCGCCAACCGGCTTGGCGGAAGTAACCACCAAAGTGGCGATTTTTTGTGGGCCGCCAACGTGAAGGTTGGTGGCACAATGCTTGCTGGCACTACGGCGACGGAGGTCTCGCATGAAAAGCCGGGTTGGTTTCGGGTTGCTGCTCGCGATTGCCGCGGGTGGGTGTGCTGGTCAAAGTGACGTCGAAGGAGGATCGGGGACCGGCGGGTTCATCGGAAGCGATGGATCGGTCGATCCCATGTGCACCTCGACGTCGATTTCCACCGGTGCGGCGGGCTTCAATGGCGTTGCCATTCCGACCTCTCCCGGTCTCCTGATCGGTGGCGAGTTCCCGCCCAACCTGGGGACTACGTACTCGCAGCCGGTCGCTCCGCCCGCGGTCAGCGGCGGAACCTTGTTGATCCTGGCCGACGGCAAGACCGCGGTGGCGGCCGATCCCGATCGCGATCGGATCTACGTGGCCGATGTCGTTTCGCGGACGGTCACCTTCACCCTGGCGCTCTCCGCCGGCGACGAGCCGGGCCGGGTCATCGAAGACGCCGCCGGGCGGGTTCACGTCGCGCTTCGCGGAGGCGGCGCCTTGCTCACGGCAAACCCGACGACCGGCACGATCATCGGGCGACGCCCGGTCTGCGCGGCGCCGCGCGGCCTGGCCTACGATCCCGCGACCGACCTGGTCCATGTCGCCTGTCACGACGGCTCGCTGGTCAGCTTGCCGGCCGCCGGCGGCGACGCCGTGCGGACGCTGAAGCTCGACGACGATTTGCGCGACGTGGTGGTGAGCGGCGACAAGCTGCTGGTCAGCCGATTCCGCAGCGCCGAGCTGCTGACGGTGGCCGCGGATGGGACCGTCTCGGGCCGGACCGAGTTGCCGGCCTTCGCCTCGGTCACCGCGCACTCGGGTGGCCTCTTCACGGCGAACGCGGCCTGGCGCACGGTCCCGCTGGCCAACGGCAGCGTCGCGATCCTGCACCAGCGTGGCCTGATCGATCAGGTTCAGCCGGTGGCGGGAGGCTACGGCGGAGCGAACCCCTGTGACACCATCGTGCACCCGGCGATCACGACGGTCGCCGCGGACGGGACCACGCAGAGCGGCCCGGCGCTGGCCGGCCTGGTGCTGGCGGTGGACATGGCGATCGCCGCCGACGGCCGGGTCGCGGTCATCTCCCTGGGGAACGCGACCAACACGTTGCAGGGCGACACCACCGGGACGCCGGCGCTGACCCGAGTCTTCGTCTCCGACCTCGCCAGCGTCACCGATAGCACGATCGGCTGCGATCCCGACGGGACCCACGGCCCCTGCTCGCCTGGGGTCACGGGTGGCACCGGCGCGGGCGGCGACATCGCGACCACCGGCGAGGCCGGCGCCCGCGGGACGACCGGCGCAGCCGGCGCGGGCGGCGTTAGCGGGCAGATGAACAGCGTCGACGCCGGCGTCGTCGTCACCGGCACGGGCGATGTTGGTGGCGCCGGAACCGGCATGGGCGCCACGAGCGGCACCGGAACCGGCGACGTTGATGGCGGCGGCACCTTCACAGGCACCGGCGGCATTCAGGGTTGCGGGAGCGTCGACCCGACGGTGCCCCAGGTGGTCGGACAACCGATCGCCGTCGCGTTCGATGGCGCCGGAAACATCGTGGTCCAGTCGCGCGAGCCGGCCATGCTGGCCTTCGCCGACGGAAATAACGTGACGCTGTCGACGGTCAGCCGGGAAGACACCGGGCACACGCTCTTCCACGCCAACTCGGGCGGCTTCTTGGCCTGCGGCTCGTGCCACTCAGAGGGGAACGAGGACGGCCGGACTTGGAACTTCAACTGCGAAGGGGAACGCCGCACCCAATCCGTCCAGACCGGCCTCGAAGGCACGGAGCCCTTTCACTGGGGCGGTGACGAGAAGAATTTCCCTCAGCTCATGACGGACGTCTTCGTTGGTCGCATGTCCGGTCCAACTCTGTCGAGCGATCAGGGCAGCGCGCTCTTGAGCTGGCTCGACGCGCAGCCGCGGGCGGCCAAGCCGGTTCCGGCCGATCCGGCCGCCGTCACCCGGGGTCAGGCGCTGTTCGCCGACCCCACGCACGGATGCGCCGTTTGCCATACCGGGCCGCACTTCACCAACAACCTGACCATGGACGTCGGGACCGGCGGCATGTTCCAGGTCCCGTCCCTGATCGGCGTCGGCAGCCGCGCGCCCTACCTTCACAACGGGTGCGCCAAGACGCTGGCCGACCGATTCGACCCGGCCTGCGGCGGCGGCGACCAACACGGAATCACGTCGAACCTATCGACCAGCCAGATCTCCGATCTGGTCGCTTACCTGAGTACAATCTAGACGGGATCCTCAAAAGGGTCCGGCGCCCCCCGCGATGGGCTCGCGCCGGCCAAGCCGTCCCTCTCCCGACGCGATCTCTGCGCGGGGGCCGCTCTGGTTGCATGTTGGAGAGACGCGCGCTAATTAGCCCCGCATGCCGCTCATTCAGGTGTTCACGTCGGCCAAGGGGCCGGCGGCGCAGGATCAGCAGGCGTTGCTGGGGGAGCTTTCGCGGCTCTTGGCGGCGCGTTTCCACAAGCCGGAGCGCTGGGTGATGACCTGCCTGGTGCCGGGGCTGGCCATGACCTTCGGGGGCGTTCCGGCGCCGTCCGCCTTCGTGGCCGTCAAGAACATCGGCAAGATGACCCCCGACGACACGCGCGCCCTGTCGCACGACATCTGCGGGCGTCTGTCGTCGATGCTGGGCCTTCCGCCCGACCGCGTCTACATCGACTTCGCCGACGCGGTCGACTACCAGTGGGGCTGGAACGGCGACACGTTCGGCTGACGGATCAGTGAGCGGCCGGGGCGCCCGCGCCGCGTGGTTTGCGGGTCAGGAACAGCAGCGGGATCATGAGGGCCGTCGCGATCGACAACATTCGAATCGCGTCCAGATAGGCCAACGTGGTGGCCTGGAGCTGGAGTTGCCGGTAAACGATGAACAGCGCCCGGTGCGAGGCGTCGAGCGTCGACGCGCCGGCGTGCTCCAGCGCGCGCGCGATCCCGGCCACCTTGGCCACGAACCCGGGGTTGTAGTCGTTGGTGCGGCCGACCAGCGTGTTCTGGTGGAACTGCACCCGCCGCGCCACCAGCGTGGTCACGAAGGCGATCCCGATGTCGCCGCCCATGTTGCGCGACAGGTTCACGATCCCCGAGACGGTGTTGAACTTTTGCGGCGCCACGTCCGTATAGACCAGCGTGTTGATGGGGATGAACAAGAATGGCATGCCGATCGACTGCAGCACCCGCAGCTTGACCGCAGTTTGAAAGTCCATCCCCTCGTACAAATGTCCCGTCATGTAGAAGAGCGACAGCGACATCACCGCGAAACCGAAGCCGATCATGTATCGGGCGTCGACCCGCGAGACCAGAAAGCCCACGAATGGCAGCAGCAGGATGACCGTGAAGCCCCCCGGTGACAGCGCCATCCCGGCCTGCTGGGCGGTGTAACCCATGATGACCTGCGTGTACTGCGGCAGCAGCACCGTCGATCCGAACATCACGATCCCCAGCGTCAGCATCATGATGTTGGAGATGGCGAAGGTTCGGCTCCCGAACATCCGGACGTCGACCACCGGGTTCTTCTGCTGACGCTCCCACAGCACGAAGGACAGCAAGGTCACGCCCGCGACCACCGACATCGCGAAGATGAACGGCGAGGCGAACCAGTCGTCCTCCTGCCCCTTGTCGAGCACGATCTCCAGGCAGCCGAGACCGACCGCGATTAGGCCGAGGCCGATGTAGTCGATGCCACCGGTCTTCTCCTTGGCCATCCGGATGTGCGGCGGGTCGGTGACCAGGCGGTTGGTCAAATACAGCGACACCACGCCGACCGGCAGGTTGATGAAGAAGATCCAGCGCCACGAAAAGTGGTCGGTGATGAAGCCGCCCAAGGTCGGCCCGATGGCCGGCGCCAGCACGACCGCCATGCCGTAGACGGCGAACGCCATCCCGCGCTTGGCGGCCGGAAATGTATCGGCCAGGATGGACTGCTCGCTCGGTCCCAGGCCGCCGCCGCCCAGGCCCTGGATCACGCGGAAGAAGATCAGCAGGCCCAGCGAGGGCGCGATCCCGCACAAAAACGAGCTGGTGGTGAAGATCACCACGCAGGTCATGTAGAAGCGCTTGCGCCCGATCTTGGAGGCGATCCAGCCGCTGATCGGCAGGATCACCGCGTTCGACACCAGGTACGACGTGAGCACCCAGGTGCTCTGGTCCTGGCTGACCGACAGGTTCCCCGCGATGTGCGGCAACGACACGTTGGCGATGCTGGTGTCCAGCACCTCCATGAAGGTGGCCATGGTGACCACCAGCGCGATCGCCCACGGGTTGTGGCCGCCGGTCCAGCCGGTGTCGAAGTAGGCGGGGCGTGCAGGGGCCGCCGCCGAGCCAGACGCGCTCACGACCGGATCCGCACCTTGGGCTCGACCGACATGCCCGGACGCAGGCGATCGATCCCCGCCTGGCCCGGATCGATCTTGATGCGCACCGGAATGCGCTGCACGACCTTGACGTAGTTGCCCGAGGCGTTCTCGGGCGGCAGCACGCTCAGGCGCGAACCGGTGGTCCCGCCCAGACTTTCGACCTTGCCGGTCAGGTCCAGCCCCAGCGCGTCGACGTGAATCTCGGCCGGCTGCCCCGGCTCGATGTGCTCGAGCTGGGTCTCGCGGAAGTTGGCGGTCACCCACAGCACGTCGGTGCCGGCGATCGCCAGCAACTGCTGTCCGACGGCCACGTGGTCGCCCACGCTGACCGCCTTCTTGGCGACCACGCCCACGATCGGGGCCCGCACCTTGGCGTATCCCAGATTCAGCTCGGCCTGTTCGAGCTGCGCCTGGGCCAGCGCCAGATTCGCCTGGCGATAGAGCACCGAGGCCCGCCGCGTCTCGACCTCGCGGGGCGCGTTCTTCTTCACCTCGGTCAACCGGCTCTTGGTCGCGCCGAGCTGGGCCTGCAGCTGCGCCACCTTCTGCCGCGCCGAGGCCAGCGCCTGCCGGGTGGCCTGCACCTCCGCGGCCGCGGTCTCGGCGGTCGTGATCCGGCGATCGTAGTCGGCGCGCGGAATTGCCTGGGCGGTCCACAGCTCCTCGCCGCGCTTGCGCTCGATCTGCGCCAGGCGGGCGTTCCCCTCGGCCTGCGCCAGCCGCGCCGTCAGCTGATCGACGTCGCTCTGCGAGCCCGACAGGCCGGCGCTGGCCGAGGCCAGATCCGACGAAGCCCCCGCC
>DASRLC010000635.1:0-4840 GCA_035648655.1 Polyangia bacterium | reverse complement strand
CGGCGTGGGCGGCGGGGCAACGGGCACGCTGCCCTGCCGTGATCGATTTGGCAGATCGCCGAACGGTCGAAATTGGGCGGAAGGTCAGGCGGAAGGTCGGGTCGAAGTCGGGTCGAAGTCGGGTCGAAGTCGGGTCGAAGTCGGGCTATGTTTGTTTACGTCACCTCTACGTCGACGACATTTCACCGAAACCGACTCCCACTAGGCTGATCTGAAATTGTGACCATCGCCTTGCAACCGGGCGCTCCGCCGGACAACGATTGGCGGGCCGAAAACCTCACCATCCCCGAGCGGACCGAACGGGTCGAAGCCGCCGATCTCCGCGTCAAGGTCCTGGGCCCCTGCCGCTACCAATCGCCGCTGGTGCCGCGCCTCGGCCCGCGGGCGTTGCACCACGTCGGCGAAGCCGACCGCGTGCTGCTCGACGATCGCTTCTCGCGCGTGATGTCGGCCCTTGGACGTGGTCCGGACGGTCTCCCCGAGCTGCCGACCTTCGAGCTGGCCGGCCCGCGCGATCGCATCTTCTTCGACCCGGCCAAGCTGCGGGTCGGAATCGTCACCTGCGGCGGCCTGTGCCCCGGCATCAACAATGTCGTCCGGGGCCTGGTCCTCGAGCTCACCCATGCCTACGGCGTCGAGACCATCTTCGGGTTCCGCTACGGCTTCGAGGGTCTGGTGGCCCGGCTGGGTCACGAGCCGATCGTTTTGCGCCCCGACATGGTCGCGTCGATCCACCAACAGGGCGGCACCATCCTGGGAACCTCGCGCGGCGGGCGAGATCCGGGCGAGATGGTCGACCGCCTGCAGGCCTTGGGGATCGGCGTGCTGTTCGTGATCGGCGGCGACGGGACCTTGCGCGGCGCGACCAAGCTGGTGGAAGAGATCGAGCGGCGCGACCTCTGCATCTCGGTGGTCGGCATTCCCAAGACGATCGACAACGACATCCACTTCATCGACCGCAGCTTCGGCTTCGAGAGCGCCGCCGCGGCTGCCGCCGACGCCATCCGCAGCGCCCACGTCGAGGCCACCGGCGCGCGCAACGGCATCGGTCTCATCAAGCTGATGGGGCGGCATTCTGGCTTCATCGCTTGCCACGCCTCGCTGGCCTGCACCGACGCCAACTTCGTCCTCATCCCCGAGGTGCCGCTGCACCTCGACGGGGAGCACGGGTTTCTGCGCCACCTCGAGCGGCGCCTCGAGCAGCGCTCGCACGCCGTCATCGTGGTGGCCGAAGGCGCGGGCCAACAGCTCTGCGTCGACGCGGCCGAGATCACCGGGGGGGGCGACGCGCCGCTGGCCGACGCCAGCGGCAACGCCAAGCTCAAGGACATCGGCCTCGTGCTGCGCGATCGGATCTTGAAACACTTCGGGGCGCGCGGGCTCGACATCACGCTCAAGTACATCGATCCGAGCTATCAAATTCGCAGCGTCCCAGCCTCGCCGTCGGACAGCGTCTACTGCTGGAACATGGCGCGCAATGCGGTCCACGCGGCGCTGGCCGGCAACACCGAGATGCTGGTCGGCCGCTGGCACGGGCGGTTCGTCCACGTGCCCTTTCCGCTGGCCACCCGCTTCCGCAAGCAGGTCGACGTCGACGAGGATCTCTGGATGTCGGTCATCGAGTCGACCGGCCAGCCCGCCCACTTCGGCAACTTCGGCTAAATGCCGAGGTCGCGCGCGTGGTGCGCCAGATGGTCGGCCACGAAAGACGCGACGAAGTAGTAGCTGTGGTCGTAGCCGGTCTGCCGCCGGAGCTGCAGCTTCTGCCCCGCTTCGGCGCAGGCGACCTCGAAGAGCTCGGGCTTGAGCTGCCCGTCGAGGAACCTGTCGGCGGTGCCGACGTCGACCAACAGTTCTGCGGACAGCGGGCGCGCCCGAACCAGCTCGCAGGCGTCGTGGGCCGCCCAGGCCGCAGGATCGTCGCCCAGGTAGGCCGCGAAGGCTTTCTGTCCCCACGGCACCTGCGACGGCGCGGCGATGGGCGCGAAGGCCGAAACGCTCGCGTAGAGCTCGGGGTGGCGGAGCGCCAGGACCAGCGCGCCATGGCCGCCCATGGAGTGCCCGAAGATCCCGCGCCGCCCGGCAATCACCGGGAAGTGCCGCTCGACGAGGGCGGGCAGCTCGCGGGTGACGTAGGTCTCCATTCGATACGTCGCCGACCAAGGCGCCTGGGAGGCATCGAGGTAGAACCCGGCTCCGAGGCCGAAATCCCAACTGGCGTCGTCGCCGGGATAGCGCGCGCTGCGCGGGCTGGTGTCGCAGGTGACCAGCGCCAGCCCGAGCGACGCCGCGGCCCGCTGGGCGCCGGCCTTCATCGCGAAGGTCTGTTCGGTGCACTCGAGGCCGGCCAGGAAGTACAGCGCCGGCACCGGCGCGCGCCGCGACGCCTCGGGCGCGAAGACCGAGAAGCGCATCGCGCCACCGGTGGCCGCCGACCCGTGCCGGTAGAAGCCTTGCACGCCGCCGAAGCAGCGCTGCTCCGACAACGTTTCGAACCCATCGGCCATCAGAGCTCGATCACGGTGCGGATCGACGCGCCGGTGTGCATGAGATCAAAAGCCTCGTTGATGCGCTCGAGCGGCAGCTTGTGCGTGATGAGGCTGTCGATCTCGATCTTGCCGTTCATGTACCAGTCGACGATCTTGGGGACGTCGGTGCGGCCACGGGCGCCACCGAAGGCGCTCCCGCGCCAGACCCGGCCCGTCACCAGATGGAACGGCCGGGTGCGGATCTCCTGGCCGGAGCCCGCCACGCCGATGATGATCGACTCGCCCCAGCCGCGGTGGCAGCACTCCAGCGCCTGGCGCATCAGATCGACGTTGCCGACGCACTCGAAGCTGTAGTCGGCGCCGCCTCCGGTGAGCTCGATCAGGTGCGGGCCGAGGTCGCCCGCGACCTCTTTCGGATTCACGAAGTGGGTCAGACCGAACCGCCGCGCCAGCGGCTCGCGGGCCGGGTTGAGATCGACGCCGATGATGCGATCGGCCCCGGCCAGCCGCGCGCCCTGGACCACGTTGAGGCCGATGCCGCCGAGGCCGAACACCACCACGTTCGAGCCGGGCGTGACCTTGGCCGTCCAGAGCACGGCGCCGATCCCCGTCGTGACGCCGCAGCCGATATGGCAGACCTTGTCGAAGGGGGCGTCGGGGCGGATCTTGGCCAGCGCGATCTCCGGCAGCACGGTGTGCTGCGCGAAGGTCGAGCAGCCCATGTAATGATGGAGCGCGGTCTTGCCGCGGGAAAACCGGCTGGTGCCGTCGGGCATCAGGCCTTTGCCCTGCGTGGCGCGGATGGCGGTGCAGAGGTTGGTCTTGCGGCTCAAACAGGATTTGCAAGCGCGGCACTCGGGCGTGTAGAGCGGGATGACGTGGTCTCCGGCCCGCACGCTGGTCACGCCGGCGCCCACCTCCAGCACCACGCCCGCCCCTTCGTGCCCCAAGATGGCCGGGAAGAGCCCTTCCGGATCGGCGCCCGAGCGCGTGAGCTCGTCGGTGTGGCAGACGCCGGTGGCCTTGATCTCGACCAGCACCTCGCCGGCCCTGGGGCCTTCCAACTCGACCTCCTCGACGACCAAGGGTTTGCCCGCCACATAAGCCACAGCCGCACGCGTTTTCATGCGACGAAGCTAGCGCGAACGCGATCGACGGGCCAGCCGGCGGAACACGCCAAGGACGCCGGAAGCCCCGATCCGAAGATCCGATCCGAAGATCCGATCCGGCGCTGGATTTCGGCGTCGGGGGGTTTAGATTGACGGCCAATGAAGCTCGGGGCGACGGGGCCGGAGGTCTTTCCGCTGGGGCTCGGGTGCATGGCGATGTCCGGCGTTTATGGGACCACCGACGACGCCGAGAGCGTGCGAACCATTCAGGCCGCCATCGATCGCGGCGTCACGCTGATCGACACCGGCGACTTCTACGGCATGGGACACAACGAGATGTTGATCGGCCGCGCGATCGCCGGGCGCCGCGACCGGATCCAGCTCTCGGTGAAATTCGGCGCGCTGCGGGGCGCCGACGGCCGCTGGCTGGGGGTCGACACCCGGCCGATCGCCGTGAAGACCTTCGCCGCCTACAGCCTGAGGCGGCTGGGCGTCGAGGCCATCGACATCTATCGGCCGGCCCGGCTCGATCCCGCGGTACCCATCGAAGACACGGTGGGCGCCATCGCGGATCTGATCAAAGCCGGCGTGGTTCGCCACCTGGGCCCGTCCGAGGTGGGGGTCGAGACGATCCGGCGGGCACAGGCGGTGCACCCGGTGAGCGACCTGCAGATCGAATATTCGATCGCCAGCCGCGGGCCCGAGGCCAAGATTTTCCCGGCCCTGGCCGAGCTCGGCATTGGCGCCACCCTCTACGGCGTGTTCTCGCGCGGCCTCCTGACCGGCAGTCGGCCCCAGAGCCCAGGAGATTTTCGCCGCCACCTTCCCCGCTTCGGCGACGACCAGCGCGACCGAAACAGCGAGGTGGTGGCGGGCTTCCTCGGCTTCGCCCAGGCGCGCGGCCTGACGCCCGGGCAGCTCGCCATTGCCTGGGTGCGCGCCCGGCAGCCGAGCCTCCTGCCCGTCATCGGCGCCAAGACCATCGCCCAGCTCGACGACGCGCTGGGCGCGCTCGAGCACCGTTTGTCGGGCGACGATCTGGCGGCGCTGGACCGACTGGTGCCCGCGGGCGTGATCGGTGGCGAGCGATACAGCGGCGAGCAGATGCGGAACCTGGACAGCGAGCGCTGAGCTACCACGCCCGGCGCGGTATCCAGCCGGGGTGCGGCCAACCGGCCCAAACGCGATCGCGCCGGCGGCCGACGGTTCCACCGCGTGCTACCGTCATGGGCCATGCGACCG
>DASRLC010000634.1:0-5518 GCA_035648655.1 Polyangia bacterium | reverse complement strand
GCCCCCGTCGGCGGCGCGGCGGGCACGACCGGGCGCGGAGGCGCAGGCGGCAGTGGCGGCCAGGCCGGAGCGGGGGGGATCGGCGGGCTGACTTGCACTGGGGCGCCGCCGACGGGGGCTTCCTACACGGTCGATTCGACCGGCGTGACGTTCAGCGTGGGGTCCGGACGGATGAGGCTCCAGGTTTGCCAGGAGGACGTCATCCGGATCGAGTACACGACGGCCACCTCGATTCCGGCCAAGACGTCGCTATCGGTCAGTGCGACCTGGGGCACGCCGAGCTTCTGCGTGACCGACGCCGGCGGCGTATTGACGATCGCGACGTCGCGCATGAAGGCGAAGGTCAACGAGAGCAGCGGCCTTGTCACCTACACGGATCTGAACGACAACCTCCTCGTTTCCGAGAGCGGCAAGAGTCTCAAACCAGCGACCGTCGAGGGCTTCGCTACCAATACGGTGCAAGCCGCCTTCAACTCGCCTGCGAGCGAGGCGCTGTTTGGGCTGGGACAGCACCAGGACGGCGTGATCAACCGTAAAGGGTCCACGCTGCACATGCTCAACGCCAACACCGAGATCCAAATCCCGGTCCTGGTATCGAACAAAGGCTACGGGTTGTTCTGGGACAACTACTCGACGACCGATTTCGCGGGAAACGTCGCCGGCAACACGCAGTACAGCTTCAGCTCCGAGACGGGCGATCTGGTCGACTACTACTTCTTTTATGGTCCCACGATCGATCAGGTCATTGCGAATTATCGGACGACCACCGGCGCCGCTCCCCTCTACCCCAAGTGGGCGTATGGCCTCTTTCAGTCGAAGGATCACTACCAGAGCTCGTCTGAGCTGCTGTCCGTCGAGCAGGGCTACCGGAACAACAACATTCCCGTCGACGTCATCGTTCAGGATTGGCAGTACTGGAGCCCCTACGTCTGGGGTTCCCAGCTCATGGATCCCAGCCGGTATCCGGATCCCGCCGGGCTCGTCAACCAGCTGCACGCAGCCAACGTCCACACGATGATTTCGATCTGGCCGCTCTATCAAACGCGAAGCCCCGCGACGCCGATGGTGACGGGCGAGCTCGACCCCTTTAACGCGCTCAACGCCATCGGCGCACTTTATCCCGATACCAGCGGCGGCCTTTATCACTTCTACGACACGTTCAACTCCATGGCCCGGACGCTCACCTACCAGTACGACCACGATCGATTGATCGCCAAGTACGGCTGGGACGCGATCTGGGCCGACAATACCGAGCCTCAAGGCTACCCGGACGGCGTGAACGTGCACGCGGCGAGCACCGCTCTCGGCAAGGGTGCCTTCTACATCAACGCCTATCCGCTCGAGCACAACCGTGGGATCTACGAGGGCTGGCGCAGCATGGGCCCGGACAATAAACGCGTATACGTCCTTACCCGCAGCGCATTCGCTGGCCAGCAGCGATACGCGGCGGGGTGCTGGTCGGGGGATATCAACGCCACCGCGAGCGTGTACGCCGCCCAGATCCCGGGCGGGCTCAGCTTCGCCATCTCCGGGATGCCGTACTGGACCACTGACATCGGCGGCTACTTCGGTACCCCCAGCGAAGAGCTCTTCACGCGCTGGTTCCAGTTCGGCGCCTTCTGCCCCACTTTCCGCATCCACGGCCAGGCCCCCAAGGAACTGTATGGCTCGCAGTGGAGCGCGCAGGGCAAGGCCAACATGCTGGCCGTGGACAACCTGCGCTATCGGCTGATGCCGTACATCTATTCGCTGGCCTGGATGGTCACCAGCCAGGGCTACACGATCATGCGACCCTTGATGTTCGACTTCCAGAACGACGCGAAGGTCTACGGCATCACAGACCAGTTCATGTTCGGACCGGCGCTGTTGGTCAATCCGGTGACCACGATGGGGGCAACCAGCCGGTCGGTTTATTTGCCGGCGGGGACCTGGTACGACTTCTGGCTGGGATCGACAACGATGGGCGGCGGCACGAGCACCGCCAACGCGCCGCTCGGCCAGATCCCTCTCTATGTCCGCGCGGGATCGATCGTACCGATGGGGCCCATGATCCAGTACGCCACGCAGAGCGCCGATCCGCTGGAGATCAGGGTCTACAAAGGGCAGGATGGGTCGTTCACGCTGTACGAGGACGAGGGGGACAGCTATGACTACGAGAGCAGCCAGTACGCCCAGATTCGGTTCTCCTGGGACGACACGGCCCAGCAGTTGACGATCGGCGCCCGGTCAGGCAGTTACACAGGGATGCTCGCCAGTCGGACGTTCAACGTTGTCTGGGTCGGCGCCAATCACGGCAGCGGCATCGGCGTGACGGCTTCTCCCGATCAGGTCGTGCATTACAGCGGCACCGAAGTCGTGGTCAGCGCGAAGTAGCGCTGCGTGGCTACGGTGAGCGGACGCCGACGTCGATACCGAGTACTGCGGCGAAGCGCGGCGCGGTCCACACCGGAACCTGGTCCAGGGTGGCTGTCCAGCGGGTGACGTTGGCGAGGCCGTCGGCGTGGGCGCCGACGAAGAGCCGCCGCCCCAGACGGTGGACGACGCCGACACGCGCGCCGACCTCGACCATCGGCACCGTCGCCGACGTGGGCCGATCGATGTTCTCCCCCGCCATGCGGATCTCCCCCGCCTTGGCTAGGACGCAAGCGCTAATGCGCGTGAGGAGGGCACAGGCGGCGGTGCTCGCCAACAGGTGCTGCTGCGAGAATCCGGCGCCGTCGGCCCGCCGTGTGGTGGTGGGAAGGCTGGCCTCAACGGCGAGCTCGAAGGAGACCGTCCGCCAGCCGACGCTGCCGAGTACCCGTCCGAGCAGGATGGGCCGGGACGACATTCCGAATCCGACCGACGGCCCGGAGCTGACGGCAAAAGCCGGACCCGGTTCACGCCCGGGCGCACCCGCGTTGCCGCGTGCATTGCCGGGCTGGTCGGGGGAGGGCGCAGCAGGCGGCAAGCGCTGGACAGATTCTGGCGCTGCCCATCTGGGTGCGGGGGACTTCGGCTGGGGAGGCCTCGACGCTGCAAATTTCGGGGCGGCGGCCCCGGGCGGTTTACCCGTGCTCGTCGGAGAGCCCGCCCAGGATGTGCGGCTTGCCGTCGTCGCCAACAACCGGATCTGGACCGTGAGCGCGAGGGCCAGGGTGCGCGCGAGAAGGTGACAGTCGCCGCTCGCCAGGGGGACCGTCTGATCCCCGAGCCACTTTCCGGTCGCATCGCGCCACTCAATGGTCCCATTCAATGAGCCGTCTTGCCGCGCGATCTGCACGAGCACCCGATCCAACGCCCTTTCGCTGAATGGGTCATAGCCGAGGCGCGCGTCGACGAGGTCCTCGAACTCGTGCGCGTCCGGGCAACCAGCGGCGCTTTGGTAGTCTAGATCGACGGTGAACAGGCCAGCGCTCGCTCGGCCGGGCGAAGGACCGAACATCGCGACGGAAGCGGCGCAGGCGCACACGAGCGCGCGGATCGAGCCAAGCTTGGCAAGGTGGCTGGTGGTGGGATTCAGGGAACCGTCTCTTGGGCCGCCTCTTCGACGCGGGATAGGAGAACGCTCCGCGGAAAGCGTGCCGCATAAGCGGCGGCGAGGCGCCTCGCCTCGGCGGTCAATCCAAGCCCCACGAGTGATTCGACGCGCAGCGCCTCGCGTTCCTCCGCCAGTGGACCTCTCGGGAAGCGGCGCGCGTGTTCCCGGACCAGCGCCAGCGCGACCGAGAAATCGCGGCGCGCGTACTCGAGGTGCGCGCGCTCGAGCAGCTCGATCTCGCCGGTGAACGGCAAGGCCCCGCCCGGTGCGCGATCGGACTTCGGGGCGATGGCTTGCGGAAGGGCGACGGGCGTCGCTTCTGGCAAGCGATCGGAGGCGGCCATTTCGGATGCGACGGCCGGGACCGGGAGTTGTCTGTCTGCCGCTGGCACCTCGGCGGTAGCGCGAGCGCGGAGCGCCGCGATCACGCCGACGACGCCGACCGCGCCGGCGATCGCGGCCGCGAGGGCGAGCCTGGCCAGCCCGGAGCCTCGCCGGACGGGCGCCGAAACCGCCGGGGACGCATCGGGCGGCGGCGTGAACATGCCTGTGCCCAAGATCATCGCGCGGCTGCGGTCGAGCACGCGCGCGCGGATCTCGGGTCGCATATGCCGCTCGACCTTGCGGAACTGCAGCCAGGCCTCCAATTCGGGATCGAGCTCGATGGCGAGGCGTTTCATGTCCGCACCCGCTCCCCTTGAAGGCGTCGAACCGCAGAGGCCAGCTCCTTCCGTCCCTTGCGGAGCCTGGCGTAGACGCCGAACCTCGTGAGCGATAGTCGGCGAGCGATCGCCGCGACCTCCACGCCGTCGAGATCGTGCAGAACCAGAACCGACCGACGTCCTTCGGGGACGCGCTGAAGCGCGGCCCTCAGCAGCACCAGACTCTCCTGGCTCTCCAGCGCGTCTTCCGGACCGGGCGCCGCGTCACTGGGATCGAGGCCATCGCACGGCATCTCACGTGCTCGTCGGCGACGGTAGCTCTGGACGACGCGGAAAGCGACGCCGAACAACCATGGCCGGAGCGGACGCGTCGTGTCCAAGGTGGTCCAGTTCCTGTGGAGCGCCGCGAAGATATCCTGCAGGAGATCTTCCCTATCGTCCGCCCGCGCTCCCAGGCGCTGCAGTGTCCAGAACAGATAGTCGAGCTCTCGATCAAACGCAGCGAAGCAGGTGGTCTCCGCTGTCGGTCGTGGCGCAACGGCCCGAAGAAAATGCAGAGTGCCCATCCAGCACCCTGTAACTGCGCTCGCAGCGCGCTGCGTTCACTTCTTATTACTCTTCTCGTAGCAAAAGACCGGAACAATCTTGCCGTCTAAGCGACAGGTTAGTGCAGGGGGCTTGACTGAGACGAAATCAGCTCTCTGCATTGTTGAGAGCCTCCTCCTCGACCGTTTCCTTCGACGGGATCCCGTGAGGCGGAAGGTCTCCCATTCTATGTAAACAAGCTGATCGCACTTTTGTGTTCAACAACACCTCGCTGACGGACAGTTTTAGTGCGGGAACAGCCCGGGGCCGCTTCCATATCAAGTGATGGGCATTTTCTCGTGAGGCTTGCCGGTCGCGACGACGCCCTGGAAGGATCGATCCACTTCGTCGCATAGGCCCCTCTGCGCCAGAAGGAGAAGCTCGGTGCAACACATAGGCTCGTACGTCTGTGCTCCATTCCAGGTGGCCACGCTATGGCTAGCCATTCTAGTGGCGGGCTGTGCGGCGTCCGGCTCGTCGGGCAACGAAGGGGTTGGCGGCGAAGGCGGCTCGAGTCGTGCCGGAGGATCGGTCGGATCCGGGGGCGTTGTTGGTGGCGGGGGTACGACCAGTACCAGCGGAAAGGGTGGCACCATGGGAGCACTCGGAGGTGTCACGGGCGGTACGGGTGCGAGCGGAGGCGCTGCAAGCGGCGGTGGGAGTGGGCAAGGTGGTTCGGCCGGCGCGACCAATACGGGGGGACATCAGGGAACGGGTGGCACCGTCGGGACCGGCGGCAGCGCTGGTGCGA
>DASRLC010000633.1:0-2043 GCA_035648655.1 Polyangia bacterium | reverse complement strand
GATCGGGCGGCGCTCGACGTGGGGGCTTCGACCGGGGGGTTCACCGACTGCCTCCTTCAGCGCGGGGCGGCCCGGGTCACCTGCATCGACGTGGGGCACGGGCAACTGGACTGGAAGATCGCGTCGGACCCGCGGGTGCGGGTGCTCGATCGGGTCAACGTCCGGCTGGCGCCGGCGGATCTGCTGGCGGAGCCAGTCGATCTGATCGTCGTCGACGTGTCGTTCATTTCGTTGCGACTGGTGCTGCCGGCGCTGCGGCAGTGGGCGCGGCCGGGGGCCGACCTGGTGGCGCTGGTCAAACCTCAGTTCGAGGTCGGGCGCGCCGACGTGGGCAAGGGGGGAATCGTCCGCGACGAGACCGCCCGGGCGCGCGCGCTGGCGGAGGTCCGCGCGGCGGCGGCGACGCTCGGCTACGAAGTCCTCGGCGACACGGTTTCGCCGATCACCGGCGGCAAGGGGAACGTCGAGCTCCTGCTCCACCTGCGGATCGGCTCCGGCAACGTGACGGCCAGCGGATCGCCCTAGATCCGGTCGGCCGATCCGCGCTTTTTGGGACGCGCGCGCGGATTTTCGCGGCGCTGCTATTCTCCGGACCGCGCGATGTACATCCTCATCACCGGCGCCGCGGGCTTCATCGGATCGCACCTGGCCGAGAGGCTCTGCGCGCGAGGGGATACGGTGGTCGGCCTGGACAACTTCGATCCGTTCTATGGCCGTGAGATCAAGGAAGCCAACCTGGCCGCGCTGCGCCGGGAACCGCGGTTCTCGCTGTACGAAGGCGACATTCGCGACGCGGCAGCGCTGGAGCGGGCTTTCGCGCCGCAAGTGCCGCAGGTGGTGGTCCACCTCGCGGCGTTGGCCGGCGTGCGACCGTCGCTGGAGAACCCCGCGCGCTACGCCGACGTCAATGTGACCGGCACGCAGCGGCTGGTCGACGCGGCCGTGGCGCACGGCGTCCGGCGCCTGGTCTTCGCGTCGTCGTCATCGGTCTACGGCCTGGACAGCCAGCCGCCGTTCAAGGAGTCCGACGCCTGCCTGCAGCCGGTGTCTCCTTACGCGTCGACCAAGCGCGCGGGCGAGTTGATGCTCTTCGTGGCGCACCACCTGCAGGCACTCGACGTGACCTGCCTGCGCTTCTTCACGGTGTTCGGCCCGCGCCAGCGGCCCGATCTGGCGATTCACAAGTTCGCGCGGCTCATCGCCGCCGGCCGGCCGATCGAGCTTTACGGCGACGGGAGCAGCTCGCGGGACTACACCTTCATCGACGACATCGTCGACGGCGTCGTGGCGTCCATCGACGAGGCCGCGGCGGCACCCGGCTATCGGATCTACAACCTGGGCGGCTCGCGCACGACCACGCTCCTGCGGCTGGTCGAGCTGCTCGGCGAGGCGCTCGGCAAGACGCCCCAGATCGTCTGGCGCCCGGAACAACCCGGCGACATGAAGCGCACGCTGGCCGACGTCGGCCTATCGGCTCGCGCGCTCGGTTACGCGCCGCACGTCTCGATGGAGGACGGAATCCGCCGCTTCGTCGACTGGCTAGATTGCGTTCCGAAACCGTAGAGCGCGTCGAAGCGTAGAGCGCGTCACGAAGGGACGGCTTTGCCGGCCCGAGCTCATCGCGGGGGGGAACCCTCCCAGGGTCCCACGGTTGTTAGTCGCCGCCGGGGTTGTAGAAGCCTGGAAGGCGCGGTCCGCGATCGCGGTTGCGGAATTGATCCGGCTTGTTGTTGTTGGGACGCTCGCGCTCCCGATCGCGGCCGCGCCGGCGTCGACCTTTTCCGGGCATCTGCCCCTTGGCGGCATACCCCGGCCGGCCGTTGCTGTACTGGTTGCCGTTGGGGTGGCCACCGCGGTGCTGCCCACCACCGGTGTTACCGGTGTTCGAGCCGCCGCCGTTGTGGGACGAATGGCTTTGCGACCCCGGCCCGGCGGCGGGGCCCGGGCGAACGGTCAGGACCGGCAAGGTCACCGCCTGGGCGGGGCGCCATTCGTGGTACGGGCGAATGTTGGCGTCGCGGACCGAACCCCATCCCGTATCTG
>DASRLC010000632.1:0-3154 GCA_035648655.1 Polyangia bacterium | reverse complement strand
GATTGGCGGTGCCCAAGGCCGGTGGCACCGAGGCGTCGCCCACCGTGAGCTCGGTGATGCGCGCGCGCTGGTTCTGCGCCAGGTAGGCCAGCGTCACCGCGTCGAGGCGCGCGTCGGGCGCGCCGAACGTCACGCGGTACTGCACGTAGCGCGCCGCCGGGCTGGCCACCAACCCAACGCCCCCGTCGGACGTGGCGCGCGGGCGATCGAGCCCGGCGAACGCCGACCAGGTCGGATCGGGCCGCGCGGTGTTGCCGGAGCGGGTCTCGACGCCCAGGCCGTGGGCGCCGCGCCAGCGCAGCAGGCCGAAGCGGGCGCGAAAGTCTGCGTCCATTACGCGGGACAGATAGCTCGCTTGTCGCGAGGCGGCCGCCACCACCCGGTAGATGCCGCCCACGTCGCCGGTCCCGACCAGGAAGGTCTTCCCCGCGCGCAGCAGCGTCAGCGCCTGGCGCTCGGGCAGATCGATGGCCAGCGTGGCCTGGCGATCGGCGTCGACACGAAACACGCGCCCTTCGGTCCCGCTGCCCACGAAGGTGCGCCCCTCGTCGTCGAAGGCCAGCGAGGTCAGGTAGCCGTCGCCGATCGAGAACACCTGCTCCATCCGCCCGTCGGGATCGATCCGATACAGCGCCGCCTTGGCCTTGCGCTGGCCGGGGCGCGGCAAGTTGCCGGCCGAGGCCGGCGAGCCGGTCGGCGAGACGGTGATCCGTGTGCCGTGGGCTCCGGCGGGCGGGAGCGTGGAGGTCGGCATCGGGCCGACGCGCTCGAAGTCATTGACCGCGGCGTAGAGCGACCCGCCGAACTGTCCCAGCGCGCGCACCTCTTCGGCGTCGAAATCGGCCAGCGCCTCGGCTTTCCCGTCGAGGCCGACGCGAAACAGGATGGCCTGATCGGAGGTGCCCGCGTACAGGTGACCGGCGTCGGCCTGCAGGAGCGACACGACGTGCTGGTCGCCCGACGCCCACACCTCGCGCGATTTTCCGCTCGGATCAATCGCGAAGATCTTCCCCGGGCCCCCGGTGCCGGCGTAGACGATGCCGGTCTTGGCGTCGACCACCAGCGCCCAGACGTGATCGACGCCGAGGGTGGCCAGTAGGCGCGTCGCGCCGCTCTTGGGATCGACCGTGAAGACGCGGCCACCGGGCGTGGTGCCGGCGATCAGCGTGCCGTCGGGCCGGGTGCCGAGCGCGGTCACCCAGGCGGCGTCCAGCGTCGCGAGCCGCCGCGCGTGGTTATCGTTGCCTGTTGGGCCGGCCACGTCGACGGCATAGATGCGGCCTTGGTCGCCGGTGCCGAAAAAAGCCGTCCGCCCGTCTGGCGACAACGCCCCGCACCAGACGAATGCCGCGTCGACCGCGATCGGGCTGGGCTTCATCCCCGGCACGACGGCGCCGTCGGGGAGGATCAAGCTGGCGGTGGCTTCCCCCTCCTCGAAGTCCTTGGCGGAGGTCTGCCGAAAGGTCTTGGTCATCGCGGCGCCCGCGGATGCGGCCGCCAGTGCCAGGGTTGCCACCAGCGCCGGCGCCAGCCGCCTGGCCAGTCTCGGGTTTGTCAAGTTCGGCAAGTTCGGCAAGTTCGGCCGCATCGAAGCGGACTATTGTAAGGGAGCCGGGCCCGTTTCGCGCGCGCGCCGATCCCCAGCGCCGAGAGCGTCTTCTTTGACCTGCACGCTCATCTCCTGCTTGCCGCTCACGAGCTGGCGCACCGGAAACACCGTCCGGTCGGTGATGTGGTAGGCGTCGGCGCGGCGGGTCTGGTTCACGGAGCGCAGTGTATCGAGCGCCGAATCCGGCAGCCCGGAGATGAGCTGGCCCCGCAGCGAGGCGCCATCGGCGGGCGTCTGCACCGTCACCACCAGCGAGGTCGCCGGATACGACTTGCGCAGATTGTCGATATAGACCCGCAGCGACTCGGCCTGGGGTTGATCGGGCCGCACCGAGGCGCCGCTCGCGACCTCCAGCTTGACCGTCTGACCGGCGACCGCGCGCGGGATCATCACCGGCACCGTTTCGACGTATTCGGCGCCGGCAAAGGGGCGCAGCGTGACGCGCAACCCCACGGTGTCGCCGGCGTGCACATCGTCCGAGGGGAGCGCCACCGCCACGATCTCGGCCACGTCGTGGCGGAACTCGACCCGCACGTCGACGTCCATGCGATCCAGCACCACCGGCTCGAACGGATTGAAGAGCAGCTCGCCCATCGCGCGCAGCCCCCGCGAGGCGGCCAGCGCGTGGCTCGAGATCCCTTCCGGTGAGAAGATCTGATCGCGCGTCTCGAGCGGCGCGAAGCCTTTGACACCCAGCTTGGAGGTGACGGTCACGATCATGTCGGTGACGTCGGGCTCGGCGTCGGAGATCGCGTTGCCGATCACCGTCGAGGCCAACATGGCGGTCAGGCGGCGGTTGCGCGCCACCTCGGCGTGGAACAGGCGCGGTTCGACCCCGGGGCCGGTCACCCGCACGTCGACCGGGATCATCGTGCTGCGCGCGCCGAGATCGCCCACGATGCAGGCCGGCCGATCCTGCACCAGCGTCCCGACCTCGTTGAGCGGCGACGACATCTTGAACGACTGGCTCAGGCTGGGGAGAAAGGCGTGGATCTCGGCGTCGACCAGCGGAAGGTAGAGCTCGCCGATGCCGAACAGCGGGTGGCCGAAGGCCAGCACGTCGTTGCCGTTCACGTAGGTGACGGTGCCGGTTGCGACGGTGCTCATGTCGCCGCGCACCAGCTCGACGCCGATGGCCGAACCGGGCTCGACGTGGCCGGCGGCCGGCGGCCCGGGGCGCCGGCCACCGCCGGCTTGCATCGGGACCAGGCCGGTCGGGCGCAGGTCGTCTGCCAGCTCGGCCACCGCGCGCGGCGTGAAGCCCGACACCGACAGCGGCACCGACGCGCGCAATAGGCGCGGCTCGCCCATGGCCGCCGCCGGCCCGAGCGGCGGCAACCCGAGGCCACGCGCCAGGGCATCCGGCGTCCCGGCGCTCCCGCGCAGGCGCTCGACGTAGCTTTCGTTCTCGTTTTGCTCGGTCTGCTCGGTGCGCCGCGGGCGCCGGCGTTCGGCCAGCATCGACTCGATCGGCGTCACGCCGGCCAGCGGCTCCTTGGCGAAGCTCCAGGCGTAGGCGATGGCGCCGACCAGCTTGCCGTCGAC
>DASRLC010000631.1:0-15902 GCA_035648655.1 Polyangia bacterium | reverse complement strand
GGCGGGGGGGCGTGCCCCCCCCTGCCGTCATTCATTCGTCGTCGTAGTAGAGGGAGTCGCGGTTCTTGAGGAAGCTCGAGATGGCAGCTGAGGCTTCGGGCGACAGGTTGATGAACCGGACGCCCATGCCCGTCGAGCCATCGACCTTGTGCAGCGCGCTGTTCTCACGAATCCAACGCACCTCGGTCTCGATGTCGATCGGCTGCGTCGACCCGGGGAGCGAGAACTTCAACGTGATTCGGTCGCCGATGCGCCGAAGGACGTTGGTCGCGATGAAGAGGCCGCCGGCGCTGATGTTCTGCGTGAGGCCGGTGTAGAAATTGTGATCGCTCTCGAGATCGACCTGCACCTCGAGATCGAATCGCTCCGAGGCCCGAACATGCTGCTGCGGATTCTGCGCCACTTTGGCCCCCGTGCCGGTGTTCATTAGAAGTTGGCTCCTGTCCCACGTTGGCGAAACCGACTGGCCTCGCACCAAAAACGTTCGACAGGACCTTGGTAAAACTGTAACGACTTACAGGCGGGTTTTCGAGCCGAAATTAAGCGCGAATACGGGTTTTAATCCTTAGTCTTTACTTCGCCTTAGCGGCGCGGGGCTTCTTGGCTGGCTCAGCCGTGGGCTTGGCCGACTTGGCCGCGCCTTTGGCCGAAGCCTTGGCGCTGCCCTTGGCCGCCGGAGCGCCCGCAGTCTTGCCACCAGCGCCCGATTTGCCCTCGGTCTTGGGGGCCGAAGCCCCGTCTTCCGGCATGAGCTCGAGCAGAGACATGGAGGCCGCGTCGCCGGGGCGCTGCACCAACTTCACGATGCGGGTGTAGCCGCCGTTCCGGCCGGTGTAGCGGGGTGCGAGCTCGTCGAACAACTTCATGACCGCGCCGCGATCGCGCACGATCCGGCGCGCCATGCGCACCGCGTGGACCACCCGGGCCGACTCCTCGATGGTGCGCCGCTCGGGCTTCTTGCCGAGGACATCGCCCACCCGTCGCGCCCAGGTGATGGTGCGCTCGGCCAGCCGACGCGTCTCCTTGGCCTTGGCGTCCGTGGTGCGGATGCGCTCGTTGGTGAAGAGCGCCGCCACCAGGTTGGAAAACAACGCCTTCCGGTGCGCAGACGTCCGCGAAAGATGAACCCCAGCTCTTTGATGTCGCATAACCTTTTTCCCTAGTGTGTCGAAGGCGGGCTCTGCCCGCCGGAGACTTATGTGCCGAGCCAGATCCGGCCCCGGCTCTCGTCGCGCCGGGGTGGGTTCGTGGGAGGGGCGGAGCCCCTCCTACGCTTTTTTAGGCGGACCGTCGCCCGGCCAGCCTTCGAGCTTCATGCCGAGCGAAAGGCCCATCTCGGAGAGGATCTCTTTGATCTCCTTGAGGGACTTACGGCCGAAGTTCTTGGTCTTCAGCATCTCGGACTCGGTGCGCTGCACCAGCTCGCCGATGTAGCGGATGTTGGCGTTCTGGAGGCAGTTCGCCGAGCGGACCGAGAGCTCCAGCTCGTCGACCGACTTCCAGAGGTTCTCGTTGAGCTTGGCCTGCTCCTCCGAGACCATCGTGTCGTGGGCCGGCTCGCTCCCCTCTTCGAAGTTGATGAAGATCGAGAGCTGGTCCTTGAGGATCTTGGCGGCGAAGGCCACCGCGTCGTCCGGCTTGACGGCACCGTTGGTCCAGACCTCGATCGACAGGCGATCGTAATCGGTCTGCTGCCCGACGCGCGCGTTGGTGACCTGGAAGTTCACCTTGCGGATCGGCGAGAACAGCGAGTCGATCGGAATGACGCCGACCGGGGTGGTCGCCGACTTGTTGCGGTCCGAGGGGACGTAGCCGCGCCCGGTCCCGACGTACAGCTCCAGGCGCAGCTTGGCGCCCTTCGAGCAGGTCAGGATCTTGTGGTCGGGGTTGAGCACCTCGATGCCATCGGTGAGCTGGATGTCACCCGCCGTCACGCGCCCCTCGCCGTCCTTCTCGAGGCGCAGCACGCGCGGCTTGGAGTCGACCGACTTGAGCAGCACCTCTTTGAGGTTGAGCACGATGTCCGTCACGTCCTCGACCACGTCGGGGATGGTGGTGAACTCGTGGAGCGCCCCTTCGATCTTGACCGCGCTGATGGCGGCGCCCTGCAGCGACGACAACAGGATGCGGCGCAAGCTGTTGCCCAGCGTCGTCCCGAAGCCGCGCTCGAGCGGCTCGCAGGTGAACTTGCCATAGCTCGGCGTCAGCGTATCCGGATCGACCTCCAGATTGCGCGGACGGATGAGATCGCGCCAGTTGCGCGCGATGAAGGTGCTCTGTCCGGAATTGCTCTGTGCTAGTGCGGTCGCCATTTACCTCTCCTCCGAATCTCTTTCCGAATCTCTTTCCGATCGCCCTTCGAAATCTTTGCTTCTGAAATCTTCCCGCGCCGTCGAATCAGCGCGAGTAGAGCTCGACGATGAGCTGCTCGCGGATCGGCAAGGTCAGATCCTCACGGGCCGGGAGCGCGGTCAGCTTGCCCTTGAAGTTGTCCTTGTCCAACTCCAGCCACTTGGGGACCCCCCGCCGATCGACGGCGCCCAGGCTCTCGAGGATGCGCGTGATCTTCTTGGAGCCGTCGCGAACCTCGATCTGATCGCTCGACCGGCAGAGGAAGGACGGGATGTCGACCTTGTGGCCGTTGATCAGGAAGTGGCCGTGGCGCACCAACTGCCGGGCCTCGGCGTGGTCGGAGGCGAACCCCAAACGGTAGATCACGTTGTCGAGGCGGCGCTCGAGGAGCTGCAGCAGGTTCTCGCCCGCTACGCCCTTCATGCGGATCGCTTTGTGGTAGTAGCCGCGAAACTGGCGCTCGGCCAGGCCGTAGAGCCGCTTGACCTTTTGCTTCTCGCGCAGCTGCGAGCCGTAGTTCGACAGCTTGCGACGGCGCGCCTGGCCGTGCTGGCCCGGGGCGTAAGCGCGCCGCTCGTAGCCGCACTTGTCGGTGTAGCAGCGGTCCCCCTTGAGGAACAGCTTCATGTCTTCGCGCCGACAGAGTCGGCAGACGGGGCCCGAATAGTTCGCCATTTACGTCAATCTCTCTTCAGACTCGGCGCCGCTTGGGGGGCCGACAGCCGTTGTGGGGGATGGGGGTGAGGTCGCGGATGAGCGTGATCTTGAAACCGGTCGAGGCCAGCGCACGCAGCGCCGACTCGCGTCCCGAGCCGGGGCCCTTGACGTAGACGCTCAGCGTGCGGAGGCCGTGCTCCATGGCCTTGTGGGCGGCGTCTTCGGCGGCCAGCTGCGCCGCGAACGGCGTCGACTTGCGCGAGCCCTTGAAGCCCTTCACACCAGACGACGACCAGGCCAGCACGTTGCCGGAGACATCGGTGATCGTCACGATCGTGTTGTTGAACGACGCCGTGATGTGGGCGATGCCGCTCTGGATGTTCTTTTTGACCTTCTTGGCCTTGGACTTCGGCTTCGGCTTATTGGTCTCTGGCGTGGCCATGGTCTACGCGCCCGTCCCTTCCGTCTTGCGCTTGATCTGTTGACCCTTGCGGGGGCCCTTTCGCGTGCGCGCGTTGGTGTGCGTCCGCTGGCCGCGCACCGGCAGGCTCTTGCGGTGGCGCAGGCCGCGGAAGCAGCCCAGATCCATGAGGCGCTTGACGTTCATGCCGACCTCGCGGCGAAGATCGCCCTCGACCTTGAGCTGGCGCGTCTCGATCACCTCGCGGATGCGCCGGGTCTCGTTGTCGTCGAGATCGTCGGTGCGCTTACCGAGCGGCACGTCGGCCGCCTTCAAGATGTCGCGCGCGAGCGCTTTACCGATTCCGTAGATGTATGTGAGCGCGATTTCCATCCGCTTGTTGCGCGGAAGATCTACGCCTGCCAGACGCGCCATGCTTTAGCCCTGCCTCTGCTTGTGACGTGAATTCTCGCAGATCACCCGCACGACCCCGCGCCGGCGGATGACCTTGCACTTCTCACATACCTTTTTTACCGAAGCTCTAACCTTCATCGGACGCTCCCGATAGCACGAATCCCATGGAAATACCGCATCAACCGCCACTACGTTCTAGAGAGCACCACAGGGCCGGCATCCGTGATGGCGACCGAATGCTCAAAATGGGCCGAGAGGCTACCATCTCTGGTAATTGCAGTCCACCCATCTTCTTTGACGACCACATCCGGGCCACCGGCGTTGATCATCGGCTCGATGGCCACCACCAGTCCGGGCGATAGCCGGCGACCTTTTCCAGCGTCGCCGTAGTTGGGGACGTGGGGCTCCTCGTGCATGGCCCGCCCGATCCCGTGGCCCACGAACTGCCGGACCACCGAATAGCCCTTCGATTCGGCGTAGGTCTGAACGGCGTACCCAATGTCTCCCAGCCGGTTGCCGGGCACACAGGCCGCGATGCCGCGCTCGAGCGACTCCCGGGTGGCGTCCATGAGGGCGGTTGCCTCCGGCTTCACCTTCCCGATGGGGATGGTCCGAGCCGAGTCGCCGCACCAACCGTCTTTGAAGGCGCCGAAGTCGATGGAGAGGATGTCGCCCTCTTTGAGGACCAGATCCTTGCGCGGGATACCGTGCACCACCACTTCATTGACGGACGTGCAGAGCACCGCCGGATAGCCGTGGTAGCCGAGAAAAGCCGAGTCGGCCTTGTGGTGCTTGAGGCGCTGGGCGGCGATCTCGTTGAGGTCCCAGGTGGTGAGGCCGGGGCGCGCCGCAGCTTCTAGCGTGTCGAGCACCTCGGCCACGATGAGGTTCACCTCGCGCAGCTTGGCGATCTCGGCGGGGCTCTTGAGCTGGATGGCCATGGCGTCGGTCAGGAGAGCAAGATCGCCGCGTAGATCCGGCCGAAGATCTGGTCCATGTTTCCGTCCGCGTCGATGGTGCGAACCGGCCAGTCGTGGGTCGCGAAATACTCGATGACCGGCTTGGTCTTGGCGGCGAACTCGCGCAGCCGGTTGCGAACGATGGCCTCGGAGTCGTCGCTGCGCTGGCTGAGCACGCCGGCGCAGCGATCGCACAGGCCCGCCACCCGCGGCGGGCGCGCCACCACGTGGTAGCTGGCCTGGCAGCTCTCGCAGGTACGGCGGCCGGAGATGCGCTTGACCAACTCCTCTTCGGGCGCATCGAGGACGATGACCCGGTCCATCTTCTTGCCGTAGGCAGTCAGCATGCGCTCGAGCGCCTCGGCCTGAGGAACGGTGCGCGGGAACCCGTCGAGCAGGAAGCCGCGGCTGGTGTCGGGCTGCTGGAGGCACTCGCCGAGCAGATCGAGGACCAGGTCGTCCGGGACCAGCTGACCTTTATCGATGAAGCTCTTGGCGCGCTGGCCGAGGGGGGTGTACGACTGGATCGCAGCGCGCAGCATGTCGCCGGTCGCGATGTGCCGAATCTGGAAGACGCTGGAGAGCCGCTGCGCCTGAGTCCCTTTCCCCACGCCGGGGGGCCCGAACAACAAAAGGTTCTCACTCAACGCCTGTTCCGGTGACCCGATGCTCTGGGCTAGCTCGACGCGGCGCCGATTCCGCGCGCCCGACTGCCGCGACCGCGGATCCGGGGCCCGCGCGGTCCCGTGAAGCCTTCGTAGTTGCGCGTGATGAGGTGAGATTCGATCTGCTGCACGGTATCCAGCGCCACGCCCACGACGATCATGAGCCCGGTGCCGCCGAAGTAGAAGGGCACCTTCATTTGCTCGTGCAGCAACGACGGGAGCACGCAGATCGTCGAGATGTAGACGGCCCCGCCGAAGGTGATGCGGGTCAGAACCTTGTCGATGTAGGCGGCCGTCGCCTTGCCCGGCCGAATGCCGGGGATGAACCCACCATACTTCCGCATGTTGTCGGCCACGTCGACCGGGTTGAAGGTGACCGCCGTGTAGAAGTAGCAAAAGAAGACGATCAGCGCGATGTAGATGGTGTTGTAGCGCCAGTCGCCCGGGTGGAGCGACTCGGAGATGCGCTGCATCCAGGGCGTCTGCACGAACGAGGCGATCTGCTGCGGGAACATCAGGATCGACGAGGCGAAGATCGGCGGGATGACGCCGGCCGTGTTGACCTTGAGGGGCAGGTGGGTCGACTGCCCGCCGTAGACCTTCTGGCCCACGATCCGCTTGGCGTACTGGACCGGGATCCGTCTTTGTCCCCGTTCGAAGAAGATGATGGCGCCGACCACCGCCACGATGACCAACCCGATGATGGCCAGATCGAAGGCGCTGATGTCGCCCATCTTGGCCTTCGAGAACATGCGCACCGCGGCATCCGGCATCTCGGTCACGATGCCCGCGAAGATCACCAGCGAGATCCCGTTGCCGATGCCGCGCTCGGTGATCTGCTCGCCCAGCCACATGATGAAGGCGGTGCCGGTGGTGAGCGACACCATTGTGAGCAGGCGGAAGCTCCACCCCGGGTTGGTGACAACCTGGCCGAACTGCGCGTAGGCACGGTTGTTGGACTCCAGCCAGCGGGCAATGAAAAAGGATTGGATGAGCGAGAGGATCACGCAGCCGTAGCGCGTGTACTGGTTGAGCCGCCGCTGGCCCATCTCCCCCTCTTTTTGGATCTGCTCCAGCTTGGGGACGACCACCGTCAAGAGCTGCAGGATGATCGAGGCGCTGATGTACGGCATGATGCCGAGCGCGAAGATCGACATCTGCTCGAGCGCGCCGCCCGAGAACATGTTGAAGAGTCCCAGGAATGACCCCGAAGACTGGTTGACGATCTTCGACATGATGGCGCGGTTCACGCCCGGCGTCGTAACGAACGCGCCGATGCGATAGACCGCCAGCAGCGCCAGCGTGAATAAGATCCGCCGGCGCAGCTCCGGGATCTTGCCGATATTCTGGAAGCCGGATGCCATGGTGGGGTGCCGGTTAGGCGGCCACGACCTCGACCGAGCCGCCCGCCTTCTCGATCTTCTCCTTGGCGGAGGCCGAGAACGCCGTCGCCTTGACGGTCAGCTTTTGGGTCAATTCACCCTCGCCCAAGATCTTCACGGTCTTGAGGCTGCGCGGCACCATCCCCGCGTTCTGCAGCGCGGCCAGATCGACCGTGCCGGAGGGGAAGCGCTTGGCCAGAGAGCCCACGTTGACCGCAAAGACCTCCTCGCGGAACGGATTCTTGAACCCCTTCTTCGGGAAGCGGCGCTGCATCGGCATCTGCCCGCCCTCGAAGCCGAACCGCGCCCCGTGGTGGCCGGTGCGCGCCTTCTGACCTTTGACACCCTTGCCGGACTGCTCGCCGGTGCCCGAGCCCGGCCCGCGGCCGATGCGCTTGCGGTTGCGGGTGGCGCCCTTCGGGCCCTTGAGCGTATGTAGCGTCGTTCCCATTGGCGTTTCCTTTACCCTGCTTTGTCGACCCGGACCAGGTGCGAGACGGCCCGAATCATGCCACGCACGGACGGATTGTCAGGCAACGTTACGGTGGCACCCATCTTCGAGAGGCCGAGGCCCCGGATGGTCTGTTTGTGCTTCGCGGGGCGGTTGATGCCGCTCCGAACCAACGTCACACGTAGCTCTTTGGCCATGACTTAATCCCGAATCTCGTCGAGGCGCTTGCCGCGCAACCCAGCGGACGCATCGGCGCTGCGCAGCTGCTGGAGGGCGTCGATGGTGGCGTGAATGACGTTGTGGGGGTTGGAGGTCCCGATGCATTTGGTCAGGATGTCCTGGACGCCCGCCACCTCGAGGACCGGCCGCACGGCGCCGCCCGCGATGACGCCGGTTCCGGCGCTGGCGGGGCGCAGCAGGACCGACCCGGCGCCGAAGTGCCCCTGCACCTCGTGCGGGATGGTGCCGCCCACGAGCGGGATCAGGAAGAGGTTCTTCTTGGCCTGCTCGGTCCCCTTGCGGATCGCCTCCGGGACCTCGTTGGCTTTGCCCAGACCGGCGCCCACATAGCCGCGTTGATCGCCCACGACGACCAGCGCCGAGAACGAGAACCGACGCCCGCCCTTGACGACCTTGGCGACGCGGTTGATGAAGACGACGCTGTCGACGAGCTCGCCGACCTCTTCGTAATTGATAGCCATCCTGGTTCCTTTTTCTGTCTTCGCTTTGCTTGCGCTTACTTTAGAACTTCAGCCCGGCTGCGCGCGCGCCCTCGGCCAACGCCGAGACCCGTCCGTGATACTTGAAACCGGCGCGGTCGAAGACGACCTTGTCGATCCCCTTCTCGAGACACTTCTTGGCGATCGCCGCGCCGACCTTTTTGGCGACCACCTTCTTGTCCTTGTCGTCGCCGCCGGAGGCCTCGCCGCCAAGAGCCAGATCCGAGGTCCCCGCCAGCGTCTTCTGCTGCAGATCGTCGATGACCTGGGCGTAGATGTGCCGGGTGCTGCGGAAGACCGCCAGACGCGGGCGTTCCGAGGTCCCCTCGACCCGCTTGCGGAGCGAACGGTGCCGCTTCTTGCGGCTCTGTTTCTTACGACTGGTATCGCTGAGCATTGTTGCCTCTCTCTAGCTGCTGCTGGTGGCGCCGGCCTTGCCGACCTTGCGCTTGATGACTTCCTCGACGTACTTGACGCCCTTGCCTTTGTACGGCTCGGGGGGGCGCAGCTCGCGGACCTTGGCCGCCGTCTGGCCGACCAGATCGCGATCGGCGCTGGAGAGCGCGATACGATTCTTTTCGACCTTCGCCGAGACGCCCTTGGGTAGCTTGAAGACGATCGGGTGCGAATACCCGAGCGCCATCGTCATCGCGTCACCGGTGACCTCGGCGCGGTAACCGACGCCGTTGATCTCGAGCTCGCGCGTCCAGCCTTCGGTGACGCCCTTGACCATGTTGGCCAGGTGCGCGCGCACCAGACCGTGCTTGGACCGGTTCTGGCGCGAGTCGTCGGCGCGCAAGACCTGGATCTTGTCCGACTCGGTCTTGATCGTGATGCCCTCGGGAACCGACTTCGACAGCTCGCCCTTGGGTCCCTTGACGCTGACCAAGCCGGGCTTCTGAGACAGGGTCACGCCCTTGGGCAGCGGCAGTATCTTTCGTCCGATGCGCGACATCTCACCAAACCTCGCAGAGGAGCTCGCCGCCCAGGCCTTCTTTGCGGGCGGCGCGATCGGTCATGAGTCCCTTGGACGTCGACAGGATCGCGATCCCCAGGCCCGAACGCACCTTGGGAATCGTGCCATGGCGAACGTACATCCGCTGACCCGGCCGCGAACGACGGCGGAGCCCGGTGATGGCGTTGGTGCGCGGGTCGGCCCAGCGCAGCTTCACCACGATCTCGACGGCGGCGCCGGCCTTGTCGCCCGCGTCGCGCACGTCGTAGCCCGCGATGTAGCCTTCGTTCTTGAGCAGCACGCAGAGCTGCTGTTTCAGCTTGGACGACGGCGCCAAAACCTCGGCGTGCCGGGCCAAGATGGCGTTGCGAATACGCGCTAGGAAGTCCGCGATGGGATCGGTCATAGACATTCGTTCACCTACCTACCAGCTCGATTTGATGACGCCCGGAATGTCGCCACGCAGCGCCAAGTTCCGAAAGCAGATCCGGCAAAGGTCGAATTTCCGCAGGAATGCCCGCGCTCGGCCACAGCGCTTGCAGCGGTTGCGATGACGGACGCGCCACTTGGGTGGATTCTTGTTGCCGGGCAGATCGACGGTCTTGGCCATGGTTAGTTCCTGAAGGGCATGCCGAGGTGACGGAGGAGCGCTCGCCCCTGGTCGTCGTCGGCGGCAGTGGTGTTGAAGGTGATGTTCATCCCCTTCGGCTTGTCGATGCGTTCGTAGTTGATCTCCGGGAAGATGATCTCTTCGCGGATGCCGAGGGTGTAGTTGCCGCGGCCATCGAAGGCCTTGGGCGAGACGCCCTTGAAATCGCGCACGCGCGGCAGCGCGAAGGAGACCAGGCGATCGAAGAACTCGAACATCTGGTCGCGGCGCAGGGTGACCATGACGCCGATCTTCTGGCCAGCGCGAAGCTTGAAGACGGCGATCGACTTCTTGGCCTTGGTGACGACCGGCCGCTGACCGGTGATGGCCCCCAGCTCCTCGACGGCGCTGTCGAGTAGCTTGGGGTTCGAAACCGCCTCGCCGAGGCCCATGTTGATGGTGATCTTGGTCAGGCGCGGCGCTTCCATCCGGTTCTTGAGGCTGAACTCGGAGATCAGCTTGGCGCGGATTTCGGCGTCGTAGAGCTTGCGCAGACGCGAGGGTCCCTCGCGCCGGACACGCTCGCTGGCGACCTCTTTGGCCGCCCCGGCACCGGCTTTGGCGCGGCCCGCCTTCACACCCTTGGCTTTGGCATCGGCCCGCGCGGCCTTCTTGGCGGCCGCCTCGGCCTCCTGCTCGGGCGTGAGCGCCGGCTTGCCGGCCTTCGCCTTGTCGTCCTTCTCTGCGTCTTTATCTGCGGCCATCTCTAGTTCCTCGGTTCCTCAAATTGCCGTTCTCGAAGTTTCCTACGAAGTCTCGAAGACCGTGCCGCACTTGACGCACACGCGGCGCTTCTGCTGCCCCTCGTTGTGCTCGTGGCGGGCGCGCCGGGGCGCCACACACTTGCCGCACCAGAGCGCCACGTTGGACACGTTGACGGTGCCCTCTTTCTCGAGGATGCCGCCGCGCGGATTGCGCTGCGTCGGCTTGGTGTGGCGCTTGACCATGTTGATGCGCTCGATGACCACGCGATCTTTTGCGGTCACCAGGCGCAGCACCCGGCCACGCTTGCCCTTCTCCTTGCCAGCGATGACGACGACGGAATCACCTTTGCGCAAGTGCATGACTCAGAGGACCTCCGGCGCGAGCGAAATGATCTTCATGAACCGCTTGGCGCGCAACTCGCGGGCCACCGGCCCGAAGATGCGCGTTCCGACCGGCTCGTTGTCCTTGTCGACCAGCACGGCCGAATTGGTGTCGAACCGGATGTAAGAGCCGTCCGCGCGCGAGACCTCTTTCTTGGTGCGCACGATGACCGCCTTGGCGACCTCGCCTTTTTTGACCTTGGCGTTGGGGATCGCCTCTTTGACCGAGACGACGATGATGTCGCCCAGCGAAGCGTACTTGCGCCGGGTGCCGCCCAACACGCGGATGCACATGATTTTCTTGGCGCCCGAGTTGTCGGCAACGTCGAGCGTAGTGGTGGTCTGGACCATGGTGCCGCCTTAAGCCTCTTGCGCTCGGTCGATCAGCTTCTCGACGCGCCAGCGTTTGTCGCGCGAGAGCGGACGGCTCTCGACGATCTGGACGCGATCGCCGGTCTTGAACTCGTTCTTCTCGTCGTGGGCCTTGTACTTGGTCCGGCTCGACATGTACTTGCCGTACTTCTTGTGCGCGAGGCGCCGCTCGACCGTCACCACCCGCGTCTTGTTCATCTTGTCGCTGGTGACGACGCCGATCATGCGTCGCTTGTGGATTTTGTGCGCAGTGGCCACGGCTAGATCTCCTTCTTCTTCTGTGCCGATTGCTTCGCTTCCGGCTTTTTGGCCGGCTTCTTCGGGGTCGGCTTGGCGGCGGCCTCGGTGGTCGTCTCCTTGGCCGCAACTTTGACGGCCGCCTTGGCAGGCTTGGCGGCCGCCGGCACCGTTTCATTTGCAGGGGCCGGGGCGCCTTCCGAGGCGCGCAACCGCTCGGCGAGCACCGTGTGGACCCGGGCGATGTCGCGGCGGGTCTGGCGGATCAGCATCGTATTCTCGAGCTGGCTCGTCGTCTTCTTGAGGCGGTGCTTGAACAGATCCTCTTGGAGCTTCCGGACCGTGCTCCGCAGCTCATGCGGGTCGTTGCCGCGCAGATCTTTGGCTTCGATGCTCACAGCAGCCCCTCCCGCGCCAAGAAGCGGGTCTGGACCGAGAGCTTGTGCTCGGCCAGGTGGAAGGCTTCGCGCGCCAGCTTCTCGTCGACGCCGTCGAGCTCGTACATCACGCGACCGGGACGCACGACCGCCACCCACTCCTCCGGGTTGCCCTTGCCGTGGCCCATGCGGGTCTCGGCCGGCTTCTTCGAGATCGGCTTGTCCGGGAAGATCCGGATGTAGAGCTTGCCGCCGCGCTTGACGTGGCGCGAGATGGCGATACGGGCCGCCTCGATCTGGCGCGAGGTGACGAAACCGCAGGAGAGCGCCTGCAGACCGTACTCGCCGAACGCGACCGAGGTCGCGCCCTTGGAGAGGCCGGTCATGCGGCCCTTCTGCTGTTTGCGCCATTTGACTTTCTTGGGAGCGAGCATCGTCTTCTCCTACCTACCTTGCCTACCTTGCTTACTTGTCTACGCGAGCCGAGAATTACGCTGGGGCAGAACCTCGCCCTTGAAGATCCAGCATTTGACACCGATGGCGCCGTAGGTCGTGTGGGCCTCGGTGGTGCCGTACTCGATGTCGGCGCGCAGCGTGTGCAGCGGAACGCGACCCTCGTGGTACCACTCGTAGCGCGCCATCTCGGCGCCGCCGAGCCGCCCGGCGCAGGCCAGGCGAATGCCCTTGGCGCCGAACTTCATGGCGGTCTGAACCGACTTCTTCATGGCGCGGCGGAAGGCCACCCGTCGCTCGAGCTGCGTGGCCACGTTCTCGGCCACCAGCTGCGCGTTGGTCTCGGCCTTGCGGACCTCCTGAATGTTCAGGAAGACTTCGCTGGTCGTGAGGGCCTGGACCTCTTTCTTGAGGGTCTCGACGCCCGCGCCGCGCTTGCCGATCACGATGCCCGGCCGCGCCGTGAAGATGTTGATCTTCACCTTGTTCGCGGCCCGCTCGACCTCGACCGCCGAAACGCCGGCGTGGCTGAGCTTTTCCTTCACGAACTTCTTGAGGCGCAAATCCTCGTGCAGCCACTTCGAGAAGTCCTTCTCCGAATACCACTTCGAGCTCCACCCGCGGATGACCCCGAGGCGGAAACCTACTGGATGCGTCTTCTGTCCCATGTTTTCTCTTCTCGTCTCTTCTGCGCGCTATTTGGCTTCGGGAACGTCGACGACGACCGTCACGTGCGACGTTCGCCCGGTGAGCCGGTTGGCCCGCCCCATCGAGCGGGCCATCCAGCGCCGCTGCACCGGACCGCCGTCGATGAACACCTGGGTGACGAACAACTTCTCGGCGTCCGCCTTCTCGTTCTCGGTGGCGTTGGCGATCGCCGAGTCCAGCACCTTGCTGAGCATGCGGGCCGCCTTGCGCTGTTGCAGCCGCAGGATCGAAATGGCGTCATCCACCGACCGCCCGCGGATCATGTCCGCCACCGCCCGCACTTTGCGGGGCGACTCGCGGAACCGTCTCAAAACTGCGCGTGCCATGGGGTCTCCTCTTTACTTCTTTGCGCCGGCGGCCGCGGGAGCCGATCCGGGCGCGCCGCCACCACCGCCACCGCCACCGCCACCGCCCGAGCTGGCCTTGCGCTCGCCCGAGTGACCATGAAACGTTCGGGTGGGCGAGAACTCGCCCAGCTTGTGACCGACCATGTTCTCGGTCGTGAACACCGGGACGAACTTCCGTCCGTTGTGAACCGCGAACGTCATCCCCAGCATCTCGGGGATGATGGTCGAGCGCCGGGACCAGGTCTTGAGGACCTTCTTCGACTTCTGGCGCTGCATGTCGACGACCTTCTTCATCAGACTGGCGTCGATGAAGGGACCTTTTTTGATTGAGCGAGCCATGGCTGTCCTCTAGTGGCCCCTTAGGCCTTTTTGCCGCGGTGTTTGATGATCATCGCGTCGGTACGCTTGTTCTGGCGGGTCTTGAGACCCTTCGAGAGCTGACCCCAAGGCGAGCAGGGATGCCGGCCGCCCGAAGAACGACCTTCGCCGCCGCCCATCGGGTGATCGACCGGGTTCATGGTGACGCCGCGGTTGTGGGGGCGGCGACCTTTCCAGCGCGTCCGACCGGCCTTGCCGATGTGGACGCTGCCGTGCTCGATGTTGCCGACCTGTCCGACCGTGGCGCGGCAATCGAGGTGAATGCGGCGGGTCTCGCCGGACGGCAATCGGATTTGGCCCCAATCGCCCTCTTTGGCCATCACCTGCGCGCCCACCCCGGCCGAGCGGCAGAGCTGCGCGCCACCCGAGATCTTGAGCTCGATGTTGTGGACGGTGGTGCCGAGCGGCATGAAGCGCAGCGGAAGGTTGTTCCCCGCCTTGATGTCGGCGTTGCGCGAAGAGAGGATCACGTCGCCCACCTTGAGGCCGTCGGGGCAGAGGATGTAGCGCTTCTCGCCGTCGGCGTAGTGCAGGAGCGCGATGCGCGCCGTGCGGTTGGGATCGTACTCGACGGTCGCGACCGTCGCGGGGACGCCCAGCTTGTTCCGACGAAAATCGATCAGACGAAAGCGCCGTTTGTGGCCACCGCCGCGGAAGCGCGAGGTGATACGGCCGTTATTGTTGCGGCCGCCGCTCTTCGAGGTGCTCTCGGTGAGCGTCTTCTCGGGCCGGTTGCCCTGCGACAGCTCGGAGAAATCGGGCGCCACGCGGCCGCGGCTTCCGGGGGTGGTGGCGTTGTGCGGACGAAGACCCATGGCTCTAGACTCCCTCGAAGAACTCGATGTTCTGGCCGGCGGCGATGGTGACGATCGCCTTCTTCCAGTTGGAACGCTTGCCGACGTAGCGGCCCATCCGCTTCTCTTTGCCGCGCACCACCGAGGTGCGGACCGCCAGCACGTCGACATTCCATAGCTTCTGGACGGCGTAGCGGATCTCGACCTTGTTGGCGTCGCGGGCAACCTCGAACAAGAGCTGCGCCCTGAGCGTCTCCACGTCGACCTCGCCGTCGCCGCGGCCGCCGGTCTCCTTGAGACGGGTCCCCTTCTCGGTGAGCAGGGGGCGTTTGATAATCTCTTCGGGTGGTCGCATAAGACTCGCTCCTTAGACGGAAGCCGATCGCGTGGACGTAGCCGGGCTTTGCCCGGCGGAGTCCTTCGCGGGGGGGGTCGGGGACCCTCTCAGGATCCCCGAATCAGATGTCGCGCGCGCTTCGATCTGCTTGACCGCGCCGGCCGCAATGACGAGGCCGGGGTGGTTGAGGATGTCGTAGACGTTGAGGCCTTCGGGGGCCAGGTACTTCGACTTCGGCAGGTTGCGCGCCGACTTCGAAAGGTTGGCGTTCTCCTTGCCGTCGACCAGCACCGCCGATTCGACGCCCAGCACCTTGAGGATGCCGGCCAACCGCTTGGTCTTGGGGGCGTCGAACGACAGCACGTCGACGACCACCAGCTTCTTCTCCTTGGCGCGGAGCGACAGCGCCGAGACCAGCGCCGCCCGCTTGACCTTCTTGGGCACGGTATAGGAGTAGTCGCGGGGGTGGGGGCCGAAGACCTTGCCGCCGCCCACGTGGTTGGGCGCCCGGCTCGAGCCCTGGCGGGCGTTGCCGGTCCCCTTCTGTTTGTAGGGCTTCTTGCCACCGCCGCGCACGTTGGCGCGGGTCTTGGTGGAGTGGGTCCCGGCCCGCTTGGCGGCGCGCTGGGCGTTCACCATCTCCCACAGGAGATGCTCCTTCACCTTGGCCCCGAAGACGGCGTCGGCGAGGCTGGCTTGCCCCACGGTCTTGCCCTCGATATTGACGATGTCGATCTGCATGGAGAAAGCCTCGGTTCAGGTCAGGTCTTGATCTCGACGTCGACGCCCGCCGACAGGTCCAGCTTCATGAGCGCGTCGAGCGTCTGCTGCGTCGGATCCAGAATGTCGAGCAGCCGCTTGTGGGTCCGGATCTCGAACTGCTCGCGCGACTTTTTGTCGACGTGCGGCGAGCGGAGCACGGTGAACTTGTTGATCTTGGTCGGCAGGGGAACCGGGCCGGCCACGCTGGCGCCGGTCCGCTTGGCCGTATCGACGATCTCGCCGGTCGACTGATCGAGGAGGCGGTGATCGTAGGCTTTGAGCCGAATGCGAATCTTGGGGGTCATGACTACTCCAGAATCTTGGTGACGACGCCGGCGCCGACGGTCTTGCCGCCCTCGCGGATGGCGAAGCGCAGCCCCTCTTCGCAGGCGATCGGCGTGATGAGCTCGATCTCCAGGTTCACGTTGTCCCCGGGCATCACCATCTCG
>DASRLC010000630.1:0-2577 GCA_035648655.1 Polyangia bacterium | reverse complement strand
GACTTACGCGCCACTCGCGGCTTACGCGCAGGTCCTGCTGGCGCTCGGCGAAGCGAAGGAAGCCGCGACCGGTTTCGCGCGGGCGTTGGAGCTCGCGCCGCGCTCGACCGCCGCGCGGATCGGGCGCGCCCGCGCTTTGGCCATGACCGGCCCCGCCAGCGAAGCGCTCGCGGCATACGATCTGGCCCTCGGTGGGGCGCGGGGCCCCGTGCTTCGCCGGCGAATCGTCGAAGCCGAGCTGGCGTACCTGGCCCATCAGCCCGCCGGCGGCGACCCCGCCCGCCGGGTCGCCTTACGCCGCGAGCTGGTATTTTTGTCCCCCGACAGCGACGTCGAAGCCGAGCGATTGGCCGAAGCGCTCGCGGCGGCGGGACAGCCCGCCGAGGCGGCGCGGGCCCTCGAACGGCGCCTACCGGTCGACGACTCTCCGGCCAAGCTGGCGCTCACGCTGCGTGCGGTACGTTTACGCCTCGCCGCCGGCGAGCCCGCCGACGCCGATCGCGCCGCGGCCCGCCTGCTGACGCTCGTTCGGCGGCTCCCCGCTGGCGCCCGCCAAAGTCGGCGCGCCGTCTGGAGCTGCGCCCGCGAGGTGGCACGGCGCCGCGGTGCGCTCGGCGCGCTGGCCGCGACGCTGGCCGAGGCGCCGGGGGCCGTCGAGCAGGACGTTCTGGGTCAGGTGCGCGATGAGCTGGGCGATCTCGAGGGGGCGCTGACCGCGACGCGCGCGGCGCACGACGCGGCGCCGCGTGACGCCGCGATCGGCCGACGGCTGCTCTCGCTTCTCGACCGACTCGGTCGCGAAGAAGAAGCGACCGCCGCTCTCGCTGAATTGCAACGCCGGATCCCCGACGACGTCGGTTTCGCCACCGAGCTCGCCGACCGGCGGCTGCGGAGCGGCGATCGGGCGGCGGCTGGCGCGGCGCTCGATCGGGCCAGCGTCCATTTCGCGCGTCAGCCGGACGCGCTGCAGACACTGGCCGACTGTGCCGCACGCGGCGCCGATCACGAACGGGCGATGGCCATCTGGCAACGTCTTCGCCGTCTGGAGCCAACCAGCGCACCCGCCATCGTGGGCCTCGGGGAGGCGCAGTTCGAGGCCGGCCGGAAGGACGATGCGCGCCGCACATGGTCGGCGCTGCGCGACCGCTCGGGCTCGCCCATAGCCGGTCACCTCCGGCTGGCCGAGATCCTGCTCGACCACGATCTTTTCGCCGCCGCAGTTGAAGAGGCGCGGGCCGTGCTGGTCCTCGACAAGGACAGCGCGCCGGCGCATCGTTTGCTGGGGCAGGTTTACGAACGGCAGCGTCGGCCCGAGGCGGCGCTCGACGAATGGAGTCAGGTCCTGGCGATCGCCGACCGCGCGCGGGGCCGGACGGATGACGCGGAGCTGCGGCGCGAAGCCCGCCGCCACCGGCTGGCGCTGCTGGCCCAGCAGGGGCGTGGTCAACTCGACGCCGAGGTCCACCGTCTACAGTCCGAGGCCGACGCGCACCCCGGCGATCTGGAAGGCGCCGTCTTCCTATCCGAGGCGCAGCAGCGTTTGGGAGACACCGCCGGCGCCTCGAACACGCTGCGTGCGATCCTCGGGCGTGCAACGACCAGCGCGGTTGAACCTGGCGCCAAAGGCGCAGCCGTCGAAGCCGAATTTGCGCTGGCGCGGCTGGCGAAGCGCACCGGTCAGCTCGACGAGGCGACCGCGCGCCTCCTCGAGCTGTCGCGCCTGGCGCCCGACCGCGCGACCGAGGCACAGCTTCAGATCGCCGGCATCGCGCTGGAACGCTACGATGTCCCAGGTGCCCTGGCCCACGTAGCGGCCGCTCAAGAGGGCAGCAACGGCACGGCGCTGGCGCGCATCGCCGAGCTCCAGGAGCGGGCCGGGGCCGACCTGCTGGCCGCCGACGCCTACCGCCAGGCGCTCTCCACGGCGCCGACCGCCGCGGCGGCGCTGGGTCTGTCGCGAATTCAGCTGCGCCGCGGGAGCACCGAGAGCGCCGCCCAGACGATCGAAACCTTCTTGCGCGGGACGCGCGACGACGCTGCTTTGACAGAGGTGATCGCGCGCGCGCTACCGATCGAGGAGTCGCTCGGGCGCCTGCCGGAGCTGGTGGAGAGCCTCGCGGACCCAGACAAGGAAGGTGTCGAAAGCCCGGCCCGCGCGAAGGCCCTGGTGGCGGTGCTGAAGCGGCTCGTGCCCGTGCTCTACCGAGATCCCGCCCGCGACGCCGAGAGGACGCGCCTCGGCCGGCGGTGGCTGCGGCCGCTCCTCGAGCTGGTCACCGATGCGACTGTGTTGCCCGACCGCGCGGCGATCGAGTTGCTCGGGATGCTGGGGAACGGCGACGCGGCGCCGGCACTGTCGCGCATCGTGACCAGGAGATCCGAGGCCGCGATCGATCCACGGGGGCGGGGCACGGCTGCGCTCCCCGCCGCCGTCCCGCCGGAGGATCGGCTGGCGGCCATCGTGGCCCTGGGACGGTTGGCCGATCCGCGCGGATTTGCGGCGCTCGACGGCGCTGGCCTATCGGGCCCGCCGTCGCAACGGGCCGCTGCGATCTGGGGTCTCGGCCGGATCGCGGA
>DASRLC010000629.1:0-20123 GCA_035648655.1 Polyangia bacterium | reverse complement strand
GGCTAGCCACCGCCCCGCCGATCGTCAATGCGCTTTCGGCCGGTCGCCCGGCCCGGCCCGTCGGACGTCAGAACGACAAATTCGACGGCCGGCGCACGGAACGTACACTCACCGGGACCGATTTCGCCTAACCTCGTGCCCCGGCCAGAATTGGGTGTAGATCCGGATCCCGCCGTATACTGGGTTCTGCACCCTACCCACCCCTTATGATGCAGCCGTCAAGTCTTCTCATCGTCGATGCGGATACGCGCAGCCTAGAGACTTTGACGTTCGGGTTCGAGCGGGAGGGGTGCAAGGTCTCGGGCACGCCGGATCCCCGCCGGGCCGTGCAGCTGGTCCGCAGTGTACGCCCCGAGCTGGCGGTGCTGGTGCTGCACGGACCCGAGCGCGAGTCGCTCGATCTCATCGGCGGGCTGCGCAGCGCGGCCAACCAGGATCTTCCCATCGTGGCGCTGGGACCGGCGACGCTGAAGCAGGATGCGCTGGCCGCCGGCGCCGGCGATTTTCTGGCGCTGCCGGTCTTCCTGCGCGACGTCATCGGCGTCGCGCGGCTGAGCGCGCTCGAGAGCAAGCTCACCCACAAGGGCAAGGACGACGCCAAAAGGGCGCAGACGCAGGTGCCCGACGTCGGCGACGAGCTGCAGATGCGGCTCTCGGAGTTCTTCGGCCTCTTTTATCTCCTACGCGCAATGGCGGCCTCCGAACGGTCCGGCGTCCTGCAGGTCACCCGCGGCAACCGGCGGGCGGAGCTGCGGATCAACGCGGGCGCGGTGGTCTCGGCCAACGTCGGCTCGCTGCAGGGATTGCCCGCACTCCACCACGTCCTGCTCTGGGAAGAAGCGGCGCTCTCGATTACCCGCCGGACCATCGCGAAGCGCGACCAGCTGCACCTCTCGGCGCAGGAGGTCCTCGACGAGTGCGAGCGGTTCCTGCGCGACTTCGCCCACGCCGTGCGCGATCTCGGCGCGCCCCGCACCCTCTATGTGCCGGCCGCCGATCCGGAGGCGGTCATTCCCGGCTTTCAACCGAGCCAGGTGACCCCGCTCTTGCGCCTGTTTGACGGACACCGCGTGTTGTCCGACGTGATCGAGGAGAGCCCGTTTCGGATCTTCGACACCGTGCGGATGATCCGCCGGCTGCGCGACGGCGGGGCGCTGGCCGCCCGGCCCGACGGCTTGGTTCGCGAGCACGAGCCGGAGCCCGGGTCGGCGCATCCGGCGTCGGCTTTCGGGACTCGCAACGGCTCGCAGAAATCGATGCTGGCCGAGTGGGCGATGGTGCCCGATCAGCGGGGAGTCGTCGGCAACCGTCGGAGCACCAGCCGCCGGCTCCGGCCGATCGGCGGCCCCACCTTCGGACCGCCGCCACCCGCGGCGACGGCGCCGAGGCCCATTCCGCTGACCACCCGCAAGGGCTCTACGACCTCTGGCGAGATCCCCGCCGTCAAACGCAGGATGACGCCCGCCCGAGCCGTCGATCTGGGGGTGGCGCCCACCGTGCAGGTACGCCTCGACCCATCCGGCGTGCCGCTTTCGGCGCCGGTGGCGCCGGGCCGGGGGCAAGGGCAAGGGATGCCCGGCGCGCAGAAGACCCCCGCACCGATACGTGCCCGTGGCCCGAGTGGAAAATTCGTTCCGTTCGACAGCGAGCCCGCGCCCAGGGCCGATCGCACGAGCGGGCAATTCGTTCCGCTCGACAGCGAGCCCGCGCCCAGGGCCGATCGCACGAGCGGGCGATTCGTTCCGCTCGACAGCGAGCCCGCGCCCAGGGCCGATCGCACGAGCGGGCGATTCGTTCCGCTCGACAGCGAGCCCGCGCCCAGGGTCATCGTCGACAGTGAGCCGCCGCCGCGGGCCGCGCTGCTGGGCAACTTCGTCCCGCTCGACGCCGAGGCCCCACCGAGGGTCATCGTCGACGGCGGGCTTCCGACGCCGCTGGTCGTGCTCGACAGCGAACCACCGCCCAAGGTGGTCATCGACGGCAGCCTCACGGCCGAGCTGGCGGGCAATGTGACGGCCGAGCTGGCAGGCAACCCGCCGGCCGAGCTGGCGTTGGAGGGCGCGCCGCCGCCGATGGCCGAAAGGGGCGACGGTGGTGCGAACGGCCACCCGGTGGCGCTGGACGAGCCGCCGCCGCCCAAGGTCGAGCTGACCCCGCGGCCTCGCCGGATCACCGGCGGAGCGGCCGGCATCGCGCCGGACGCCTTCGACGCCATCGAAGCCGACTTCTTCGCCCGCGAGGCCGATCTTTACAAGCGCGAGGCGCTCGAGACGTTCGACGATCTGGATCCCGTCGGTGGCTTGCCGCGGCCCCCCGGTCAGCGCCCGCGCAAGAAGTAGAACCGCGCGGCAGGCAATCTCGGTCGGTCGATCGGGTCAGCTCTGCCAGAGCAGATCGACCCGGCCGATCGGACTGGCGATCCGGAGCGTGATCGATCCCGACTTGACGCCGCCCCACTCGGCACCGGCGGGCGGCATGAGGAAGCGAACGCTGTAGGTCTTCGAGAACGGGGTCTTGTCGGGAAAGAAGTCGCTCTCGTAGGCATCCGGCAGCTTCTCCACCCGGATCCGTTCCGACTGGAGCTCGTGCCCGAGCGCGTCCACCAGCGTCACCCGCCAAGCGGAGCTGCTCTTGTCCAGATCGTTCCAGGCATATTCGGCGCTCTGAGCGACAACGTGGAACTCGTACGCCTGGTGATAGGCATCCCGCTGCGCCTGCCGCAGCGTCGCGAGGTCGGCGTCCGACAGGTTATAAACGGCGGCGTAGTGTTCGACGTAGGCCTCGCGGAAGTCCCAACTCTTGAAGGTGGCCCACACCTCGATCGCCTTGTCGGCGTCGTGCTCCGCGTAGTCGTGGCGCGTCCAGCGTTCGTAGACCGCGTGGTAGTCCTTGGACAGGTAGTCGCGCGGCGTCTCGGAAAAGTCGACGCGCGTCTGGTGTTGCACCACGCACGCCATCAGCAGCGCCGCCAGCACGAAGGGCCCCGGGAGAGGACCGCCGCGCGCTGCGTCCTTCGATCCGATCATGTGGGACCGATCATGTTGGGCCGATCACGCCAGGCCGATCATGCCAGGAAGTCTTTGCGCCGAAACAAGGTCACCAGCGGCGCCTCTTTCTCGAGCGCTTCGCGGCCACCTTCGTCTCGATCGACCAGGCCCAAGATGATGGCGACCTCGAGACCGTGCTCCCGCGCGCGGGCGATGGCCTTGAGCGCGGAGCCTCCGGTCGTGACCACGTCTTCGAGGATCGCCACCGGCATACCGGGGCGCAAGGACTTAGCCCCCTCGATCCAGGCGGCCGTGCCGTGGCCTTTGGCCTCCTTACGCACGTAAAACGCAGGCAAGGGACGGCCGGCCACGAAGCTCAGCGTCGAGACCGCAGAGGCCAGCGGATCGGCGCCCATGGTCACGCCGCCGATGGCCTCCACCTCGGGCGCTTGCTCGGCTAGGATCCGTCCGAACAGGCTTCCGACCAAGAAGTGCCCTTCGGCCGTGAGTACGGTCTGCTTACAGTCGACGTAGAAGTTGCTCTTCTGCCCCGACGCCAGCGTGACCTCACGCTCCTCGTAGGACAGGCGCTTGAGCAGCGCGAGCAGCCGACGTCGGTTCTCCTCGAAGAGATCCGTCCCGATCGACATGGCGGCCGTGGACCTCAGAGCCCTTCGAGCGGGTTGTCGCTGATCTCGTGCTTGCCCGGCGCCCTGATCTTGGACGTGGGCGTCGACTCTTTGTCGTTGCGGCTGGATGAGGCGTGCGATGCCTTGCTCCGAACGGCGGCGGCGGCCTGAGTACGAGCCGCTGCTTCGGCCCGAATACGGTCCCGCTCGCCCTCGTCCTTGGCGTTGGCCAGCTTGTCGTTCATCTCTTTTTGGATGGCGGCCATCTTCGACTCGAACTCCGCCTGCGCTTTCTTGGCTTGGGCTTTGGCCTCGGCACGCTCCGCCTCGAGCGCCGCCTGCTGGGCAGCCAGCTCGGCCTGGTGCTGGGTGTACATCTTGTAGCCGAGCCCGCCGCCGATCGCGACCAGGATGACCACCACGGTGACCACCGCCTTGACCGGCGAGCTGCGCGCTTTAGCCTGAACCTCGAGGCGCATGCGCTCTTGGTGGATGCGCATCTCGCCTTCGACGCGGGCGCGGCGCTCGGCCTCTTGCAGGCGCATCTGGTCCTCGCGCGTCTTGGCCTGCTGCTCCTCTTCGGCCAGACGGATTCGCTCGGCCTCTTCGCGGTGGCGCTGCGCCTCCGCCTCGCGGGCCGCTCGCTCGGCCGTCTCCTTCGCCGCCCGCTCAGCCTCCTGCTGCGAACGAACCTCGTCCTGCTCCTTGCGGACGCGATCGTCCTCGAGCCGACGCAGCTCCTTCAGCGAAAACAGAACCGAATTCTCACGCCGATCGGACATGGCCCTTTCGTGGTAACACGATTTTCCAACCACTTCAACGCGCGCGCGGCTCGGGCGGTCGCGCGGTGAATGCGAAACTTACTTGTACTGCGCCAACAACTTGTCGATCGCGTCGTTGTTCCGCGTCGACTTGGGCGCGGCCTTCTTGTCGTCGCTGCCGCCGCTCTTCGCGGCAACCGCGCCCTTGGCGGCGACCGCTTTGCCGCGGTGGTGACCGCCGGCGTGGTGGTGCCCCGACGCCGAGGCGACCGTCTTCGATCCTTCGTCGTGCTTGGCCGACGCGGCCGCGACGACAGCGGCTTTCGTCGCTGCGATCTTGGCTTCGGCCGCGGCTTCGCGCGCCTCGGCCTCGGCCGCGCGCGCCTTGGCCGCCTCCGCGACGGCGTTGGCTTCGGCGGTGCGCGCCGCGATCAGCGCCTCGACGCGCGCCTCGGCGGCCATCTGCGCCGATCGCCGACGCCAAACGGCCCCGCCCAGGATCACCATGGAGATGAGCAACACAACGCCGACAGACAGCACGGCCTTGATCGCCGGGTGCATCCTTTCCGAGGGAATATCGAACTTCGGAAGCACCACTTTCTCGCTCATCTGGGTGAACTCCTTTGGACCGCGGGCCAGCGGCGTCCGAAATCGCGCGCAAAAACCGTTCCGGCCGAGACAATAGTGTAAGTTGCTGGAAACTCACATGCAACTTGATTCCCGGCGGCTCGCGGGCCTGGTGACAGTCCCCCCCACTAACCCCAGGTTGCCCAGCGCCCGCCGGGCCGGAAGTCTCTTTCGGAGCCAGCGACTGGGCGTTATGTTGCGCCGCCAAGCGCAGCTTTGACGATGGCCCAATACGTCGACCTACACGCCCACTATCTTCCCGCCCTGGACGACGGCGCGACCGATCGGCAAATGTCGCTCCAGATGGTCCGGGCGGTCGCGGCGCTGGGCTTCTCCGACCTGTACGCGACGCCGCACCAGCGGTCGGGCATGTTCATGCCGGCGCGAACGGCGATCGACGCCGCCTTTCAGATGATCCGCGCGGACGCGGCGGCGGCCGGCGTCACCGCCACGCTGGGGCTGGGAGCGGAGAACTTCTGGGACGACATCCTACACAAACGCCTCGGCGAGCACAGTGTCCCATCCTACGGCGGCGGCGTGGCCTTTCTGTTCGAGGTCAATCCGCAGCTCATGCCGACGGGGATCGAAAACGAGCTCTTCCGGCTGCGGGTGGCCGGGTACCTACCGGTGATGGCCCACCCCGAGCGCTACGTGGCCGTGCAACGCGACTACACGCTGGCCGAGCGGCTCGGCCGCCACGCCGCGATGATGGTGGATCTGGGCGCCCTCGACGGGGCACACGGCAAGGCCGAGATGAAGACCGCCCGCAAGCTGGTGCTGGAGGGTCTGGCGCCGGTCGCCGCCTCCGACGTCCATCGGCCCGAGGACCAGACCTCCGTCGCGGCCGGGATGGCCTGGATCCGCAAGCAGCTCGGGCCGGCCGCGCTCGACGGGATGTTGGCCGAGAACCCGCGCCGCATGCTGGCCGGCGAGCTGCCCGAGATCCCGATGGCTCGATGACGCGATGAAGACGCGATGAACCGGCGCCTGGTCGTTCAGGGAATCTTGTCGCTCGCGGTGGGCGGCGTCTGCGTGGCCTACGCGCTGCACGGCATGAATCGACACGCGGTGCTGGAGGCGATGCGCGCCCTGTCCGCCCCGGCCGTCGGCGTGTACCTGCTGACGCTGGTGGTGACCCACCTGTTCCGCACCTGGCGCTGGGGCTTCTTGCTGCGCCCGCTCGGCGTCCGACTGACGTTTCGGCGGCTGTTTCTGATCTCCTCGGTCGGCTTCATGGCCATCCTCGCGCTGCCGGTGCGGCTGGGCGAGTTCGTACGCCCGTACTTCGTGGCCCGGGAGCGCAAGGTGCGCATGAGCGCGCTGGTGGGCGCGGTGGCGGTCGAGCGGATCGTCGACGGCCTGCTGATCTCGATCCTGTTCTTCGGCGCCTATCTGGTCTCGGCGGGCGCGCTGTTCACGCGTGAGCTGCGGGTGGCGGCCTGGCTGTCGCTGGGCGGCTTCTTCGCCCTCACGCTGTTCTTGATCCTGGCCCAGATCTGGACCGACCGGACGATCGCCGTCGCGCTGCGCGTGACCCTGCTGCAGTGGCTGGCGCCGAAGCGCGCGCACCACATCGGCGACAAGCTGCGTTCGCTCATCTCCGGGTTCAGCCCGCTGTCCGACCGCCGCAATTTTTCGATCTTCCTGCTGCAGTCGGTGGTCTATTGGGGCTCGAACGGGATCGGAATGTGGATCCTGGCGCGTTCGATGGGCTTGCCGATCTCGCTGGGCGCGGCCTTCGTGACGATGGCCTTCACCGGGGTGGTGCTGAGCCTCCCGAACTCACCCGGCCTGGTCGGACAATTCCACGCCGCGATCAAGCTGGCGCTGATGGCTTATCTTCCCGCCTCCGTCGTCAACTCGACCGGCATGGCCTACGCCATCGTCCTGCACGGCATCCAGACGCTGTGGTACATCGCCATCGGCCTGATCTCGCTACCGGCGCTGACCCGCGGCGGCGCCCACGTCTCCCTCGGCGAAGCTGTTCGCGAATCGACCCACGTCGCCGAAGAACAACTCAACGCCTGATCTTGGCGGCGCTTCGTCCGCTCTTCCGTCGGGGGCCGAGCCTCGGCTCCGCTGCGAGCAGGGGACTAACCAGCCGACAATTCCACGAGGGGTGCACCTTCTTCGACCGACGCGCCTTCTTTGACCAGCAGCGCGGTGACGGTCCCCGCGTAGGGCGACTCGACCGGCATCTCCATTTTCATCGATTCGAGGATGGCGACGGTCTGTCCCTCCGAAACGACGTCGCCCACTTTGACCTCGATCTTCCACACGGTGCCGGTGATGTGCGCGTTCACGCTGATGGCCATGGGCGCACAGCGTAAGGAGTGTGACCCAGCGCCGTCAAGTTGCGGGCGTGCGACGGGGCATCGAGGCCGCCATGTGGAACGCCAGCTCGGCGTCCGTGTAGCGGTGCTCAGGGCCGCGCACGCAGGCGATGCGCGCGTCGCACGACAGCCGGCACGGCGGCGCGATCAGGCGGTGCGCGTGGCAGGCCGCCACCACGAACCCGCTCCGCGCCACGGCGGCCCCGGGACAGGCGGCCACGCAGGGCGCGGCGCAGCCGTCGCAGCCGTCGCCAGGGGGCGGCCGTACCGGCAGCACGCGATCGACCACCACCAGCGCGCGGTAGGCCCACCAGGCGCCGTAGATCGGATGAATTTGCAAACCGAGTGGTCCCGGACCTCCCAAGCCCGCCGCCCGGCCGAGACGCTGGAACGGGATGATCGGGCTCGTCCCGAACGGAAAATAAATTGCACGTCGCACGCCGAGCGGCTCGAGCGCCTCACCTACTGCGCGTTCGACGACGCGGCGGGTGTAGCGATCGAGCGGGTCGGACGCGCCATCCGCGGCTTCCATCGAGCCGGCGAAGAGTCCGAAGAACGTCCGGCCACCCGAGCCAGCAATCAGCGCACCGCGCGCACCTGGCAGTAGCCGCGTGAGCGACGACGGGCTTCGCCCGGCGGCGCTCGCCCGCGGGGGATCCAAAGGACCCTCCCAGGGTCCTTTTTCTAATGGCCGCGTGAGCGACGACGGGCTTCGCCCGGCGGCGTCCAGGTCCGCCGCGGCCAGTGGCAGGATGACGTTGAGCCCCAGCGCGCCCAGCGCGCGCCCGAGCGACGAGAGGATGTCGACGTCGGGAGTCGTCGTCGCCGTGGCGCGCGCCTACCTGAGCTGGAACGGGTACGGCGTCGTGAAGCCTTCGGACGGCGGGAAGACCGCCGACTTGACCGCTTTTTGGACACACGCGCCCGTCGGGGTTCCGGCGAACTTGCCGGAGACCGTCGCGCTCGAAACCCTGCCGCTCTTGCCGATGACCACGTTGACCATGGCCATGCCCTGCACCTTGAACTGGTTGTAGCAGTCGGCGACTTTGCCCTTGACCGAGTTCATGCCGCCCACCACCGCGCTCTTCGACAGCGGCCCCAACGAAGCGTCCGCCTTCCTGGCGCTCGGATCGTCGTCGGCGACGCGAGGTCGACCGCCGCCTTTGCGCGGGGTGACCGCGCCGTCGATGAGATCGTCGAGCGAGCCTTTGGCGGCCTTAGGCACCACGGCCTCGGTGTTGGGCGCCGCCGCGCCCTTCTTGTCGTCGGCGCTGGCAACCTTCTTGCCGCTCTCCTTGCCTTTGCCGTGGTGGTGCCCGCGCTCGCCTTTTTCGGATTTTTCGGCCTTCTCCGACTTCTCGCCTTTGGCCTCGGCGCTCCCTTCGCGGGGCGGCAGGTTCTCCTCGGCGATCGTGCTCGGCTTGGTGTTGCCCGGCTCGGCTGTCGGACCACCGGCCTTGGCCGGTTCGGCCGGAGCGGGCGCCGGTGCCTGCACGGTTTCGACCAGCATGGCCGGCTTGGCGCTCACGACCTTCCAGGCCATGAACACGATGCCGCCGACCAGCGCCACCATCACGAGGATGAGCGGGTAGATCCACTTGGGTGGGCCACTGCTCGACGACAGCGGCAAGAGCACCGGCGCAGCCGGCGAGAAGGCACCGAAGGCCGGGAGATCGTCGGTGATGGCACCGCCGCCGCCGCCGCCGAACCCACGGGGTTCGATGGGGCTGCCCAGCGTGCTAGCCGCCATGGCGCGGATGTCGATCAGGCCCGAACCCTCGGTGGTCGGCGCGCTGGAAGTGGCGGCCGGCTTGGCGGCGTTCGGCATCGCCAGCGACTGCAGGTTCGAGAGCGAGAACAACACTGAGTTCTCGTGGCGCTGGCCGGTCAGGCTCTCGACCCGGCCGCCGTCGTGGCCGGGTGCCGCGGCGCCCGAAGAAGGCCAGCGCGACTCTTCCGGCGCGTGGGCTGCCGGCGAGGCGAATAGGTCCCCGCCGCCACCCCGGGTGGCGGCGGCCGCCGGGGCTCCGAACACGTCGCCGGCCCCGGCCGAGGCGCCCGCGCCGAAGAGCGAATTTCGCGCGCCCGAGGGACGACGCGTCTTATCGGCACCGTTGCTGGGAGCGGCGGCGGCGCCGGCGGTAAAGAGATCCCCGCCCGCGACGGGCACGCTGGCGTCCTCTCCCGCGACCAGGCCTGCGAACTCTGGAACCGCGGACAGCTTCACCCAGTCGGCAAAACCCTCCTTCCAGGTGTAGGTGTCGCCCTTGACCTCGCCGCGCTCGATCTTCGTGCGCACGTCGGCGTCGGCGATGGGACCGACCTGCTCGCCGTCGATCACCAGGTGCCAGCCGCCTTCGGCCGGAGCCGCCGCCTCTTCGGGCGCGGACTCACCGCCGCGAACCACGATGATGTGGCTGCACTTCTTGCATCGAATCTTGAAGACCTTGCCGCGAACCTTTTCGTCGGCGATCGAATACTTGGTCCCGCACGAGTCACAAACGATCTTCATCAACGCCTCGATTCAGAGGGAGCGCACCCGAAGCTGTCCCGATGCTTCACGGAAAAGGGGAACATTATATTGAGGCTAGGCCGGCACGCAAGCCAAGCCGCCCCGGTTTCCCAGCGAATTCAGCCATTAAGCGCCGGTGTTCGAAGTCTGTCTTCGCCGGATCGGCGGGACGGCTTTACCGCGTCTAGCCGGCGAAGGGGTTGTGCTCGACCACGGTCTGAAGGCGGCCCGGCCCCCAGGAGGTGGCCCAGACCGGAATCCCGACCAGCGAGGCGACACGCGCCACGAAGCGGGCCGCACCCGGCGGAACGGCACCGGCCGCCGCGTCCGGCCAACCTTCCATCTCCTCGAAGACCGGCTCGGCCGCCGCCAGATCGTCGGGGTCGAGCGGCATCTCGTCGAGCGTCCGACCGCCCAGCCGATAGCCGACGCAGAGCTTGACCCGATCGAGCCCCGCCATCACGTCCAGCTTGGTGAGCGCCAGCGCCTCGATCCCCGACAGCCGCACCGCCAGGCGCACGGCCGGGACGTCCAGCCAGCCGCAGCGCCGAGGGCGTCCGGTCACCGAGCCGAACTCGTTGCCGCGCTTGCGCAGCAGTTCGCCGGTAGCGTCCGACAGCTCGGTCGGGAACGGCCCGTCACCCACGCGGGTGGCATAGCCCTTGGCAATCCCGAGGACGTGGTCGATCAGCGTCGGCCCGATGCCGAGGCCGGCACAGGCGCCGCCGGCCGTCGTCGAGGACGACGTCACGAAGGGATAGGTGCCGTGGTCGAGGTCCAGCAGCACCCCCTGGGCGCCTTCGAACAGCACGTTCTCGCCCCGCACGACGGCGTCGTGGATGGTGCGCGAGGCGTCGCCCACGAACGGGCGGATCTCCTCGGCCAGCGCCAGATAGCTCGACGCGATTTCGGCCGCGTTCGGCGCCGCGCCGCCCAGCTCGCGCACGTAAGGCGCGATGGCGGCCACGTGGCGCTCGAGGCGCGCCCGGAAGCGCTCCGGCCGATAGAGATCGCCGACCCGCAGGCCGATACGCGCCGCCTTGCTCTCGTAGGTCGGGCCGATCCCCCGCTTGGTGGTGCCGATGCCGCCGGGGCGCTCTTCGCGCAGGCGATCGATCTCGCGGTGGTGCGGCAACGTCAGGTGGGCCCTCTCGGCCACGATGAGGTCGCTGTCCTTCTTGATGAACCCCTGCGAACGAAAGGCGCGGATCTCCTCGACCAGCACGGCCGGATCGATCACCATCCCCTCGCCCAGCACGCAGGTGACGCCGCTGCGCAAGATCCCCGACGGGATGAGCCGCGTGACGTACTTCTTCCCATCGACGACCAGCGTGTGCCCGGCATTGGCGCCTCCCGCCCAACGCACCACGAAGCGCGCCCGCTCGGTCAGGAGATCGACGATCTTCCCTTTGCCTTCATCGCCCCATTGGACTCCGACCACGATCACGACAGCCATTGCGACTTATCTCCTCGTCTTTCCAATACTGCCAATACTGCCGATACGGCCGCCGCCGCGCGACGCCAGGTCCGCCTGGAGCTCGATCGCCCCGATCACGCCCTCGACGTCGACCGCGAAACCGACCGCCGGGCTCGGGCGCCCGTAGCGCGCCAGCAAATCGTCGTAGCGCCCACCGCGCAACACCGCGTCCGGTGCCCCCTCGACGAAGGCTTGGAAACAAACGCCGGTGTAATAGTCGAAGCCGCGCACCTCGCCCAGATCGACGTGCAGGCGCGCCTCGACCCCGCGGGCTTCAATCGCCGCGACGATGGCGGCGAGCTCGGCCAGCGTACGCCGCACGCCGGCGTTGGGCGCCTGCTTTTGCGCGCCGACCAACACCGCCGGCGATCCCGACAGCTCGGGCAGCCGGCGCGCGAACTCGATGGCCGGCCGCGCGCCGCGCGACAGCCGCAGGACGCCGTCGAGACCGGCGCGATCGCGCTTGGCGATGCAGCGCCGCGCCTCTTCCTGCTCGGGTCCCCCCAGCGCGAGCGCCGACAGCACCTCGCGCGCGAGGCCCAGGTGTCCGAGATCGATGGTCGGACGCCGCAGACCGACGGCGGACAGCGCGTCGACCGCCAGCGCGATCACCTCGGCGTCGCCGGTGGGTCCGGGCAGCCCCGCCAGCTCGACCCCGGCCTGGCTCAGCTCGCGCTGACCATGCGCCGCGCGTTCGAGCCGAACGACCGTCCCTTCATAGCAGAGCCGAACCGGACCAGGCTCGTCGCGAAAACGGGTGGCGATGAGGCGCGCGATCTGCGGCGTGATGTCGGGGCGCAACGCGACCACTTGGCCCGAGCTGGGCTCGACGAAACGGACGGTGGCGGCGCGCGCCGCATCGCCCAGGCCGAGCGCCAGAACCTCTTCGTACTCGAAGGCCGGGGTGATGACGCGCGCGAACCCGGCCCGCCCGAAGACGCCCAAGAGCGACTCTAGGGTGCGCAGCCGCACCGCCGCCGCCTGCGGTGCGTAGTCGCGCATACCGGCCGGCAGCCGTGGGGCCGGCAGCCGCGGGGTCGGCGGCGCGATGTCGCGCGGATTGCGCGCGGCGCCTGCCGTCAAACTGGGCGCGACCCCTCTGCCGCGGGTTGGCGCAGGGCCGCGCTGCGCTCGGCTCACAGATCCTACTTTACGGCGTTACGGACGATGCCGTCTTTGAGGAAGCCGACGAATACTTCAGCCAGCTCAATCGCCACCTTCTCCTGCGCCTCGCGCGTCGAGGCGCCGAGGTGCGGGATCGCGATCAGGTTCTCGTGCTCGAAGAGCGGCGACGGATCCGGCGGCTCCTTGGTGAACACGTCCAGCGCGGCGCCCGCCAGCTGGCCGGACTTGAGCGCCTCGAGCACCGCCGCTTCGTCGACCACTCCGCCGCGGGCGCAGTTGATGACGTAGGAGCCCTTCTTCATCTTGGCGAAGGTCGCCGCGCCGAACAGGCCCTTGGTCTCGGGGACCAGCGGCACGTGCAGGGTCACGAAGTCCGCTTGCGCCACGAGCTCGTCGAACGAGACCGCCTTGACTCCGGCCGGAAGCGACTTCGGCGGGAAAGGGTCGAAGCCGATCACGTTCATCTTGAGGCCGACGCCGCGCTCGGCCGCCTGATGCCCAATGTTGCCCAGGCCGACCACGCCCAGCGTCTTGCCGGCGATCTCGGCGCCCATGAACTTCTTCTTCTCCCAGATCCCCTGGCGCATGCTCTGGGCCGCCTGCGGGATCTTGCGGGCCAGCGCGAACATCAGCCCAATCGCCAGCTCGGCCGCCGCCGCCGCGTTCCCCTGCGGCGTGTTGATGACGAGGACGCCCTTCTCGGTGGCGGCCTTGACGTCGATGTTGTCGACGCCCACGCCGGCGCGGCCGATGATCTTGAGCTTGCCCGGGTTGGCCAGCGTCGCCGAGGTGATCTTGCTGGCCGATCGGATGCCGACGCCGTGGTACTCGCCGATCACCGCGGCCAGCTCCTCGGGTTTCATCCCGATCTTGAAATCGACGGCGAATCCCGCGCCGCTCAGGATTTCGACGGCCTTCTTGGACATGTCGTCGGCGATGAGAACTCGAATTGGGTCGGCCATGGTCTGCGCTCCTCTTATGAACGAACGACTGAACGAATCTTAGGCGCGTCTGGTCTCGGAGAACGTCGCCTGTGCCGCCGCCACCCCCGCGCCCGGCCGAATGCCGAAGCCGAGATCCTGCAGGGTCATCTCGAGCCCCGAGATGGCGGTGATGATGTCGAACTCGCTGAAGTACCCGATGTGCGCAATGCGCACGATCTTGCCCTTGAGGTGATCCTGCCCGCCCGCGATGGTGATGCCATAGCGGGTGCGCATCTGCTTGACCACCGCCGTGCCGTCGATGCCGCTCGGCACCCGGATGCCGGTCACCGAATTCACGGGCGACGAAGAGAGCAGCTCGAGACCCAGGCCGCCGGTGGCCGCGCGGGTGGCCTTGGCCAGACGCTCGTGGCGGTGGAAGACGCCTTCGAGCGTCTCTTCCTTGAGCATGCGCAGCGACTCGCGCAGGCCGACCACCAGCGAGATCGCCGGCGTGAACGCGCTCTCGCCCTTATCCTGGCTCTTCCGCTCGCGCATCAGGTCCAGATAGAAGCGCGGTAGGTTCGAACGCTCGTTGGCCTTCCAGGCTTTGTCCGAGACCGCCACCACCGCCAGCCCCGGTGGCAACATGAGCGCCTTCTGCGAACCGACGCACACCACGTCGAGTCCCCAGCGATCCATCGGGACGTCGTAGACGCCGACCGCGGTGACCGCGTCGACGCACAAGATGATGTCGTCCGTGGCCTTGACGATCTTGGCGATCGGCTCGATGTCGTGCTTGGTCGCGGTCGAGGTCTCGGAGGCGGTCGCGTAGACCGCCCGCACGCCCGGGTTCTTCTCGATCGCGTCGGCGACCGCCTGGGGCTCGACGCTCTTGCCCCACTCGACGTCGACGAAGACACACTCGATGCCGTAGGCCTGGCAGATCTTCCCCCAGCGCTCGCCGAATTTGCCGCCGCGGATGACGATGGCCTTGTCGCCGGTGCGCAGGAAATTGCAGACCGCGGCGTCCATTCCGCTGGTGCCCGACCCCGCCAGGATCAGCGGGAGCTGCTTGGTCTGGATCAACCATTTGAGCCCCTCCTGCACCTCTCTCAGGCAGTCGGTGAAGGCGGGCGCCCGGTGGTAGAGAATCGGCCGCGCCATGGCCAACAGGACCCGCTCGGGAACGGGGGTCGGACCGGCGGTGAGCAGATACTCTTTCATGGTCGATTTCGGTAGTGGACGGCGGCCCGAGTTCTATTACAACTTGGCCAGCAGATCCACCGATGTCCATAGCGCAGTTTGCAGACGCGGGCTTCGCGTATCCGGGCAATGAGATCCTGGTCGGCGCCTCGCTGCTGATCCGGCCCGGCGATCGGCTGGCGTTGGTCGGCCCCAACGGCACCGGCAAGTCGACCGCGCTGCGGCTGCTGGCGGGCGATCTGCAGCCCGACAGCGGCGACGTGCGCATTCTCGGGCGCGCCAGTGTCTCCTACCTGCGCCAGTCGCAGGAGCTATCGGGCGACGGGACCTTGCGCGGAGCGCTCATGCAGCCGTTCGCCGATCTGGAGCGGCTGGCCGGCGAGCTGGGCGCGCTGGAGGGGCGGCTGGCGGCGGGCGATCCGGCCGACCCATCCGACCTTGCCCGGTACGGCGAGTTGCAGGAGCGCTACCAGCGCGACGGCGGCTATGACGTCGAGGCGCGCGTGAAGCGCTTGACCGCCGACGTCGGGTTCACCGAGAGCGATCTGTCGCGGCCGGTCGACACCCTCTCGGGTGGCGAGCGCGGCCGGTTGGAGCTGGCCAAGGTCTTGGTGCGCCAACCCGACCTGCTCCTCCTCGACGAGCCGACCAACCACCTCGATCTGGCCGCCATCGAGCGCCTGGAGGCGTTCCTGGCCGAATATACCGGCGCGTTCGTGCTGGTCTCGCACGATCGCGCCTTCATCCGGGCGGTCTGCCGCGAGATCGTCGAGATGGAGAACGGCAAGCTGGTGCGCTACCCGTTCGGCTACGACAAGTACGTGGTCGAGCGCGACGCCCGCCTCGAACGCGCGCGCACCGAGTTCGGGCGCCAAAAGGAACAGGTCGACAAGACCGAGGACTTCATCCGGCGCAACCTGGCCGGCCAGAAGACCAAACAGGCGCAGAGCCGGCGCAAGATGCTGGACAAGCTCGAGCGCCTCGAGCGCCCCGACGACCAGTGGCAACACGCCGGCAAGATCGGCCTGTCGTTTCAGACCGGCGGCGATCTCGGCAGCAAGGAGACGCTGCGCGCGCCCGGGCTGACCGTCGGGTACGCGGGCACGGACGATGCGCCCGGCGCGACGATCCTGCGCGACGTGACCGTCAACGTCTATCGCGGCGACAAGCTCGGCATCATCGGCCCCAACGGCTCGGGAAAGTCGACCTTGCTCAAGACCCTAATCGGCGAGCTGCCACCGCTCGGCGGCCGGATCGAGATCGGCTCCGGCGTACGCATCGGGTACTTCGATCAGAAGCTGGGAACGCTCGACGAGGAGCTGACGCTGCTGGATGAGATCCGGAGCGTGCGCGCCGATCTCTCGCCGGATGCCGTGCGGCAGTACCTGGCCAAGTTTCGTTTCTTCGGCGACGACCCATTTCGCACGGTGCGCGGGCTCTCCGGCGGCGAGCGCAGCCGGCTGGCGATGGCCAAGATCATGCTGTTCCCCCGCAATGTCCTGGTGCTCGACGAGCCGACCAACCACCTCGACATCCCCGCCCGCGAGACGCTTGAAGACGCGCTCGAGCAATACGAAGGGACGCTGCTGGTGGTCAGCCACGATCGTTACTTCCTGGATCGGATCTGTACCCGGCTCCTCGTGATCGAGGGCACCCACGTGGAGGCGCACCTCGGCAACTACAGCGACTGGCGCCGGCGGCGGGCTGCCATGGAGACCGAGCAGGCCGCCGAGGTGAACGCGAAATCGCCCCCGAAGTCGCCCGCGAAACCGGTCGGCAATCCGACCAGCAAGGCTACCCCGGCCGCCGCCGCCCGGCCGCCCTCGGAATCGAACGCGGGACGGGCCGCCGACAAGGAGAAGGAGCGCGCGCGCCGGCAGCTGGCGCGGCGCGTGGAGACCTTGGAGGCGGATGTAAGCAAGATCGAAGCGGAGCTGGCCGCCGTCCGCGCCGATCTCGCCGGCGATCATGCCGGCGATTGGCAGAAGCTGCACACGCTGGCCGACCGCGAGCGGGAGCTCGACGGCCTGCTCGCGCGGCGGATATCGGATTGGGAGGCCGCCGGCGCGGCGCTCCTCAACCGGTCGGCGACATCACCCGATTGATCGATGACGGATCGGGCGCCGATCTAGTTTGATCGTGTAGACTTGATCTGTTTCTCCGGGAGGTATCCGGATGCGGTTGGCTGACTCGGTCATGTTGGCGTTCGCGGTCGCCGCGGGTGGCTGCGCGGCGAGGCCTACCCCGCCTCCGAACGTCGCCACGCGGTCCCCCTCCCCAGAGCTGTCGGGCGTCTGGGACGCGATGAGCCAAACCGTCATCGGCGAAGGAACCGGCGCCGGTGACACCCGTATCGAGAAGCAGGAATGGCACCTGACCCAGAATGGCGCCGCCATCACCGGCTACTACATCGCCGCGCTGACCTTCGTGTCGGGCGACGGTCGTCCCTACGTCTGCAGCCGGCTGCCACAATTCTCCGCGACGGAGCGGTTCAACGTGTCGGGTCGGGTGCAGGGCGGTCTGGTCGACATTCAGGAGCTGGAACAACGCGCCGCCCAAGGGGATAGCGGCTGCGATCCGGGGATGCGCCAGCTCGCGCGCTATAGCGGTCGGGTCGACGGCGACGTCCTCACGCTGGTCAGCGGCGCCGCGCGCGAGACCCTCTACCGGATCCGCAACCCGGAGGCGACCGAGCCATTGCTCGTCAGCGTCGCGCCACCGGCGGAGGCGGACCTCGGCGGTTCGCGCCAGTCATTGGAGCCGCCGCCCGAAAACGGTCCGCGCCCGCTCCACGATCCGCCGGGCTCGCCGAGCGCCGCCCAGGCGGCCGCCGATCCCAGCGACGTCAGCGGACTGTGGATCTGGGAGCACCACGGCGTGATCCCCGGCGGTGACGAAAAGCAAGAGCGCGAGGAGTGGCACGTCACCCAGGACGGCACCACGCTCAGCGGCTACTACGATCGCATCGTGCACCAGGTCTCGATCGACGGGCACGCCTACCGCTGCAGCATGGCGCTCGACTTCCAGATCGCGACCCGTTATCGGTTTACGGGCAAGGTCCGCGGGGACCAGGTCGCCATCTACGAGAGCTCGTACCAGGTCCTCGAGCCGAGCGCCTGCGACAACGGCAAGCGTCGCCTCGACGCTTACGAGGGGCAGGCCTCGCCCGACGAGCTGCGCCTGGTGTGGGGCGTCGGCGGCCAGATCCTCCGTCGCGCCCGCCCCGACGTGCCGACGCAACGATTTTGAATGCCCGATGTCTCGACGCAGGTCTAACCGCTAGATCGCTTTCGGCCGAGTGATCGAGGCGCGAATACGGCGGACCCGCGCCCAGGCTGGTCTAGCCTTTGGCCTTGAGCTCTTTGTCGATGATGGCCTTGAAGGCTTCGACGGGCTGAGCGCCGACTAGGCGCGTCCCGTTGATGAAGAAGGTCGGGGTGCCGGTGGCGCCGACGGCCGCGCCCTCCTTGGCTTCGGCGTCGACCTTGTCCTTGAACTTGCCCGAGTCGAGCGCGGCCTTGAACTTGGCCATGTCCAGCCCCAGCTCCTGCGCGTACTTCTCCAGCGCCGGCCGATCGAGCGCCTGCTGGTTGGCGAACAGCTTGTCGTGCATCTGCCAGAACTTTCCCTGCTCGTTGGCGGCCAGCGCCGCCTCGGCGGCCAGGTGGGCGTGGTCGTGGAACGGCAGCGGGAACTCCTTGAAGGCGATGCGCAGCTTGCCGGGGTAGTCGGTCTCGAGCTGCTTGACCGTCGGCACGGCGCGCGAGCAGAACGGGCACTGGAAATCGCTGAAGGCCACCAACGTCACGCGCGCCGACGAGGGACCCTTCACGGGCGCGTCGCCCACGTGCACGTCGAACTTGCCCTCGGGCTCGGCCGGCGCGCTGGGCGCCGACGGCGCCGGCGCTTCCGCGGCGGCCATCTCGATCCGCTTGCCGTAAACGTCCTTGAGCGGCGTCCCCTTCTTGATGAGCGCGTCGGCCGCCTTGATCTCGTCGTCGATGATCTTATCGAACGCCGAGGCCTCCTGGGCACCGACCAGCTCGTGCCCGTTGATGAAAAAAGTGGGCGTCCCGCTGGCGCCGACGGCGGTCCCGACCTTCATGTCCTCGGCGATGTCGGCCTTGATCTTGGCGTCGTCCCAATCCTGCTTCAGCTTGGCGACGTTGAGCCCGACCTCACCGGCGTACTTCTCGAGATCGGCCTTGGTGAGCGCGGTGTTGTTCTCGTACATCTTGTCGTGCAGCTTCCAGGCCTTGTCGGCGCCCTGACGGGCGGCGGCCTGGAAAGCGCTGGCCGCGTCCATGGCGTGCTCGTGGAACGGCAACGGCTGGTTCATCCAGACCAGCGCCACGTCCTTGCCGTACTTGTCGAGGATGCCCTTGACCGTCGGCTCGGCCCGCTTGCAGAACGGGCACTGGAAGTCGCTGAACTCGACGATGGTGACCTTGGTGGCCTTGGCGCCCCGCCGCAGATCGTGGGCGAAGGGGACCACCTTCTTCGAGCCGCCGGCCGGCGGCTCCGCGGCGCTCGGCGCCGCCCCGCTGGGCTTCTGCTGGGCGTCGATGGCCGCCAGGATCTCCCCCATCCCTTTGCCCTGCTTGGCCATGTCGATCGCCAGCTTGGCCAGGTTCGGGCTGCGCGGGCAGTTCGGATCCTTCTTGAGGCAGCCGGCGATCTTCCCCATCCCGCAGCCGCACTCGCAGTCGCGCTCGTTGAGCGCCTGCAACGCCGTCACCTTCTGCTGCGGCGTGAGGCCCGCGAAGCTGACGCTGGTCACCGACGCGAGGTCGGCCTCCTTGGTCCAGCCGGCGGGGAATTCGCTCTCGGCGTGGTAAATCTTGGCCGGCATCTTGGTGCCCGCCGGAACCGCGTCGCTCCCCTTGTCGGCCGCGACGTCGGCGCTGTGGGTGCTGCTGCCGGAGCCAATTCCCGCCGTCACGCGCCCGACGAACAGACCGACGGCGAGGCCGGTGACGAGCGGCCAGATGAACGCGGTCCAGGCCGCGGGACGAGACGAACCGGAGTCGTTAGCCATGCGGGCGGTTTACCACATGTGGAACCGCCACGGTGTCCGCGGCCCGCCGCTTCCCAACCGGCTTTCTCGCCGGCCCACCCGTCCCCGGCGGCCGCTCCGACCTACTCTTCTTCGTCGTCGTCGGCCTTGCCGCGACGACCGGTCGAACCGCCGGCCTCGAAGTCTAGCTCGCCGGCAAACATGTCGCCGATCATGGTGTCGACGGATTCGAAGTACCCATCTCGCCGCAGCTCCTCCCGCTCGAATTCCTCGAAGGTGCGATAAATCTTCTGATCGACGAACTGGCCCATGGTCATTCTCCTTGCTTGCCGGAAGACAAAACCGACATGTAGGTAAATAGAATACCCTCCCTTACATGCCGTCAAATTTTTGGCCGAATTTGCGAGCTTGGCCCGCCGGCCGGTAGCGTGTTAGCTACGGAAGCGCCCGGCGCGTCACCAATATGGGAAGGGTCATCGCGGTCGCGAACCAGAAGGGCGGCGTGGGGAAAACCACGACGGCGGTGAAC
>DASRLC010000628.1:0-9191 GCA_035648655.1 Polyangia bacterium | reverse complement strand
ACCCCTGGTGCCCCGACCCCTGGACGCCCGATGCCAGCCACTGCCGCGTCGACTCGACGATCTGATCGGCCTGCAGGACGACGAGAGCTTCCGATGAGGCGCGGTCGCGCACGACCAGCTGCTCGAGCAGGTCGGCCGAGTAGTCGCCAACGACCCGGACGCCCCGGCGGGCGATCTTCTCGGTCATGATCGAGTTGCGCATCAGCAGCGACGACAGGAAATGCGCCGTGATTCCGCCCGCCAGCAGCGGCAAGAGGCCGATCGGCTGGCGGGTGGTCTCGAAGGCGAAGACGATGGAGGTCAACACGGCGCGCGAGGCGCCCGCGAACATCGAAGCCATCCCCACCAGCGCGGCCAAACGGAGATCGATCCCGCCGTGCGGCGCCAGCCAGGTGAACGCCACGCCAAGCACGGCCCCGACCCCGCCGCCGATCGTGAACAGAGGCGCCAGCGTCCCGCCCGAGGTCCCGCTGCCGAGTGAAATCGACCAGGAGACCAGCTTCCAGCCGCACAGGATGGCCATCGCCGTGATGGTGAGTTGACCCGAGAGGATGTGGTCGATGTTGTCGTATCCGACCCCCAGCGTGTGCGGCGAGACGAGACCCACGAGCCCGACCGCGATCCCACCCAATGCGGGCCACCACATCCAGTGGATCGGGAGCTTCTCGAAGCCGTCCTCGACGGCATAGACCAGCTTCGTCACGAAGACGGACGACACACCCACGAGGGCCCCGATCGCCGCGTAGCAGGCCAGACCGGTGGCGTTGGCCGGGAGGAAATTGGTCGAATGAAAGGCCGGCGCCGTCCCGACCAGAGCGACGCGCACCGCGGTCGCCGCGACCGCCGCCAGCGCAACCGGAATCAATGACCGGGCCCGCAGCTCGAACAGCAGAAGCTCGACGGCCAGCAAGACGGCCGAAACGGGACTGCCAAAGGTGGCGGCCATCCCCGCGGCGGCGCCCGCCGCCAGCAAGGTCTTTCGCTCGGCCGCGGTGGTCCGGAAGATCTGCCCCATCAGTGAGCCCATCGCGCCGCCGGTGGCGATGATGGGGCCCTCGGCGCCGAACGGTCCTCCCGTTCCGATCGCGATGGCCGCCGAGAGCGGCTTGAGGAAGGTCAGCCGCGGCGGGATGCGGCTCTGGTTGGTCAGCACCTGCTCCATCGCCTCGGGAATGCCGTGGCCGCGAATGGCTTTCGAGCCATAGCGGGCCATCAGTCCGACGACGATCCCGCCGGCCACCGGGACCGCCACCGCGCCCCACCCGAGGTGGTTGTCGGCAGGCGATACGAACGCGGTCGAAAGCCGGCCGTAATAGGCCAAATTGGTGATGAGCCCGATCAACCTGACCAGGATCTGGGCGACGACCCCCGCGGCGAGGGCGACGACAATCGCCAGACCGCACAGCCAGGCCACGCGGCCGTCGACCGGACGGATCTCCACCGGCATCTGCGCCGAATCGAGGGCAGGACCGATCGACGGTGCGATGGGGAGAGCGCCGTCGATCGAAGTTCCGTCGGGTTGCGAATGATCAGGCATGAAGCCGAGAGGTCCTCTTTCGTCGTGCGGGTGTGACAGGGGCGCGCGCTCGAGGCAAAGGTCTGGCGTCGGCCGGGCCATCGTCGTCTTCGAAGAACATCGACGCCCGACCTTTGGAGGCGCCCAGCGCGTCGGTCAGGGCGCGCAGGCCGTCCGCGAGCCCCCGACGCCGATCGGGCGCGAGCTTGCGGATACCGGCCACCAGGAGCTCCTGCGCGACCGCCGGGGCTCTGCGATGCAAGAGGCGGCCGCTCGTCGTGAGATTGACGATCAGCCGCCGACGGTCGTCCGGCGCAGGCGCGCGGTCCACCAGGCCCCGCGCCACCAGCCGACTCACCACCACCGAGACGGAGCTCTGGTGGGTCATCGTCCGCTCGGCCAGCTCGTTGATCGAGAGGCCCGGGTGGCTGGCCAGCACCCGCAGCACGAAGAGCTGCGCCCCGGTGATCCCGGTCCGTCCCTGCGATATCCGCGCCGAATCGCGCAGCAGTCGGACGATCTTCCTGATCGCCTCGACGGCCAGAAAGCCGTCGCGCTCTGCGCGTCCACGATGCATGGGAGAGCATGTATCGGGGACGGCATGCCTTCCGTCAAGCGGATTCATGCCGGATCCGCGCCATCTCAGCGCGAGCGGCCACCTGGCGGCACAGCTATGCAGGTCGGTTCCATCTCCGAAAGGACCTATGCTCCGGGGCGATGTCGGCAAATGGGGAGCGCGAACGGCCGGCCGATGCAGACGGTCTGTGTTGGCACTGCGCGCACCATCGGCGCATCAAGACCGCCCGTTCGACCTTCGTGATGTGCCAGGCGCTGCCCGTGAAGTACCCCCGCCAGCCGGTTTGGGCCTGTCCGGCATTCCAGCCGCTGCCGCCCCGGCCGGTGGAGCCGCGCTGACCCCGATTGACATCTCGATATAATTGCATCATACAATTATATCGAGATGGCCGTCGCCAAAGAGCGTTTCTCGGCCCTGCTGTCAGAGGTGGCGCGCGAGGTCACGCGCCGCCGATCGTCGGAGGCCTGCTGCGGCGATCTGACCCTCGAGCAGTTTGAAACCCTTCGGGCCATCGCCGCCTCGGCGCAAGCCACCATTGGCTCACTTTCGGGCGGGCTCAGCGTCGACCTTTCGACCATGAGCCGAAACGTTTCGGTCATGGAACGAAACGGCTATCTCCGGCGCGCCAGGAGCGCCGCCGATGGTCGGGTGGTCTTGGTCGGGTTGACGGCCAAAGGCCGGAACGCGCTCGAGACCTTGCGTTGCGGGGAGCGCGACGTCTTGGGCGACGTCTTCGAAAGGCTCTCGCCGGACGAGCGATCCGAGGTGGTCCAGGCGCTCGAAGCTCTCCGTGGCTGCTTGAGGCAGGACGCGCCGGTGGCCGGTTGCTGCCGGCCGTCCGTCCCGCGACGGAAAAGCCTGTGAAGCCGAACGACCGCGCCCAAGTGCGGGCCGCGTCGTTGCCGCGCCGCCTGGCGGCCGAAGCGGTCGGGACGGCGCTGTTGCTGGCGACGATCGTCGGCTCCGGGATCATGGCCGAGCGCCTGGCCGGTGGAAACGTGGCCCTGGCCCTGCTTGCGAACACCATCGCCACCGGCGCCGGGCTGGTCGCCCTGATCCTGACCTTCGGCGGCGTTTCGGGCGCGCACTTCAATCCGGCCGTCACGATCGCCGACGCCGCCCAGGGGGGGCTCCCGTGGAGAGCGGTTCCGCCCTACGTCATCGCCCAGGTTGCGGGCGCCTTTATCGGCGTGGCCTTGGCGCACCTGATGTTCGACCTGCCGGCGTTCGCGGCCTCCCGTCACGTGCGGTCGGGTGCCGGTCCGCTGGCGGGTGAGCTCACCGCGACCTTCGGGCTGGTGTCGGTCATCTGTGGCTGCTCGCGCACGCGACCGGGTGCCGCGCCGTTCGCCGTGGGCGCCTACATCACGGCCGCCTATTGGTTCACGTCGTCCACCTCCTTCGCCAACCCGGCCGTCACGCTGGCGCGCGCGGCGACCGACAGCTTTGCCGGGATTCGTCCGCTGGACGTCCCTGGTTTCTTGGTCGCGCAGCTCGTCGGAGCGGCGGTGGCCACGGTCTTTTTTCGCTGGCTCATTCCGCGCGCTCCCGAGACCGGCCAGCGGGTGGAGGGCGCAATCGTGGCAGAGGGGGCGCCATGAACGCGGTGACACCGTCATATTCGCGTGCGTTCACACGGTCGCCGGAGGTCGCGCCGCTCCCGGATCTACGATCGCCGAAGGTGCGGCACGGCCCGGGGCACATTTTTTGCGCGTCTCCGAAAGATATCCATCGCCGTGGCGCGCGGAAACCACTATAGGCAGAGCGAGGCGCCCGCAAGTCGCTTTTCCCCCTTGCGGTGGGCGGTGGGCGGGCCATGTTCCCGGAGTACAGGATGAGATCCCAGAATCCCGACCTGAAGAAAGGCCCGACCCGAGAGTCACTCGGGACGGTGCTGGTCGTGGACGATGATCGCGAATTCGGTCGGTCGGTGGCGGAGCTGCTGGAGCTGGAAGGATTTCAGGTCATCCTGGCGGCCGATGGGCGCGCGGCTTTGGCCGTGCTCGAAGGGGTGCGTCCCCAGGTGATGCTCATCGATCTGTTCATGCCCGGGATGAACGGGGTCGAGCTCATGAAGGTCGTGAAGAACGATGCGCGCTGGGCGTCGATCCCGCGGGTGGTCATGACGGCCGCCAACGATCGCATGATCGGCGTCAAAGAGGATCTACCCGTGCTGTACAAACCGGTCGATCCCGATGAGCTGGTGGCGCTGATGCGCAAGTACGCCCTGCGATCGCTCCAGTCGATCAGCCCGTCGCCGCCGGGCTGATCGAGAGCGGCTAGGCGGCCACCTCGGGTGCGCCCAGATCGCCGACCAAAACGGCGAACGGCAGGGGCCGGAAGATCTCGGAGAGATTCAAGATCGCCGTCCCGGGGGCGTGCTCCCGTCCGGTCAGCGCGTCGACCCGTGCGCCGCCGGCGTACTCGAGCGGGATCAGGACCTGCGTCTCGGCCCAATGCCGTGGCTCGGGCAGACCGTCGGCGTCCCCCAGTTGGGCGAAGAAGCGCCCAGCGACCGTCACCACGATCCGCCGCTGCCAGATGCGGGCGAACGCGACCACATGATCGCGCCGCGGTCCCGCGACCTCCAGCGGCAGGTAGGCGCCGCGCGCGAACAGATCCCGTTCGGCGCGGCGGCAGGCCAACAATGCCTGCGTGAAATACAGCTTGAGGCGGCCGTCGTCCGCGGTTCGCCACAGCCCATCGAGCAGGTCGACGCGATCGTCGGTCTTGTCACGCCGGCCCCGCAGCTCTTCCAGTTGACGCCGGCGGAGCGCGAAGTCGACGGGACGCCGGTTGTCCGGATCGACCAGGCTCAGATCCCACAGCTCGGTCCCCTGGAAGAAGTCGGGCACCCCCGGCGCGGTGAGCTTGATCACCAACTGCGCCAGCGACGTGAGCTGCGCGGGCCGGCGCAATTCGTCGATAAACGCGGCCAGCTTGGCGTAGAGCGGGCCGCGCGGATCCAAGACGCGGGCTACGAAGGCGTGGGCGGCCTCTTCGTAGGCCTGGTTGGGGCTGATCCAGCTGGTGTTGCGTTTGGCCTCGCGCATGGCCTTTTCGATGGCGCCGCGCAGCCGGGTTCCAAAAGCGGCCAGCGCCCCGTCGTCGAGCGCGCCATAGGGCCAGGCGCCCACCAGCGTTTGGTAGATGTAGTACTCATCGTCGCTGTCCGGGCAGGGCACGCCCTCGACCTTCGGTTTGAGGCGCGCCGCGATCTCCCGCCACTCGGAGACCGCCTCGCCCCAGGCCTCGGGGATCTCCGACAGGACGTCGATTCGCGCGCGGCCGTCCTCGCCGCGCTTGGTGTCGTGCGTGCTGGTCGCCGACAGGGCGCCCGGGCGCTCGCGCGCGCGCTCCTCCATCAGGTGGTGAAATTCATCCACCGGCAGGCCGAAGCGGGTCGGCCCGCCGCCCACCTCGTTGAGGGACAGCAACGGGAAGTAACGGTAGAAGGTGGTGTCTTCGAGGCCCTTGGCCATCACCGGGCCGGTGAGCTGCTGGAAACGCAGCACGAAGTCGCGGCGCTCGGTCCGCTGCGGTTCGGTCAAGTCGTCGGGATCGTGCATCAGCAGAACGTCGGCCAGGAAATCGAAGGCCGACGGATCAATCGCGGGGTTGAGGGGCTTGGCGCGGGCGATGGCGGCCCGGATGTGGACGATGTCCTGGGGCGCGATCTCGGTCTCCCCTTCGGAGAGGTAGGTGCGATAGACCGGGAAGCAGGCGATTGTCTCGGCCAGCACCTGTTGCAGCGTGCCGAGTGTGAAGTCGCGCGACCAGCGGTGCTGCTCCGAGATGCGATCGAGGCGGCGGGTCAGCACGACCAGCTCGCTCGACATGGCGGCTTGCAAGATGAGCCGTTTCGAGTCGCGCACGATGTCGCCGAAGCTGCCCGGGACCGTGCGGAACGCGTCGTAGAACGCCCGCAACGGCTTTTCGGCGGCCCGAGAAACAAAAAGGCCGTTGACGATGTTGAGAAACTCGTAGCCGGTAGTCCCTTCGGTAATCCAGGTGCGCGGCAGGCGCTCGTCGGCGCCCAGGATCTTCTCGACCACCACGTAGGTCTCGCCGGTGCGGCGCGCCAGCTCTTCCAGGTAACGTCGTGGCTCGCGCAGCCCGTCGACGTGATCGATGCGGAGCCCGGTGATGAGGCCGCGGCCGAGCAGCTCGAAGGCCTTGGCGTGGACCGCCTCCAGGACCTCGGGTTCCTCGACGCGGATGGCGGCCAGGTCGTTGATCTCGAAGAAGCGGCGGTAGTTGATCTGCTCGGCGGCCACCCGCCAGAAGCTCAATCGGTAGGCCTGTTCCGCCAGCAGCGCCTCCAGGCGATCGAAGCTGTGCGGATCGCCGCACGTGCCATTGAGCGCGCGCAGCTCGTCGTCCAGCGCCCCACGCAGCGCCGGCGATTCGCCCAGCAACGCGCGCAGGCGGTCCGAAATCGGACCGCCGTCCTTGGCCTGCCCTGCGACCAGCTCCCCGAGCTGTGCCGCCACCGGGCTCGGCGGATCACCCGCCCGCAGGCGCTCGATCACCCCCTGCAAGACCAGCCGATACGAGCCCTGCCGGATGGGGAGACGCCGGTCGAAGTAGGCGACGGACAGCGCCCCCTCGGACGCGATCACCTTCAGCTCGCCGGCCTCCAGCTCCTTGCCATATTGATTGGCCAGGATCGGCAAGAGGACCTTGTCGCGCAGCTCGATCTTGGATGGGCGCCAGTCGATGTCGAAGGTGGACGCGAAGGGGGAGGCGGCGCCCTGCGCCAGGACGTCGTTCCACCAGGCGTTGTCGTTGGTGCCGATGCACATGTGGTTGGGGACGACGTCCATCAGGAGGCCCATTCCGCGGGCGGCCAGCGCGGCGTGCAGCCGCTCCAAATCCTGCTCGGTGCCGATCTCCGGGTTGATGACCGCCGGATCGATCACGTCGTAACCGTGGATGCTGCCGGGGCGCGCCTTGAAAAACGGTGCCGCGTACAGATCGGTGATCCCGAGCGCGTGCCAATAGTCGACCAGCTCCTCGGCCTGCCGAAAGGTGAAGTCCTTGGTGAGCTGAACGCGGTACGTCGCGCCGGGGGTGCGCGGGTCGCGCGAGGTTGTCATGGCCCCAACGTAAGAGGCGTTTGGGCAACCACAAGCGTGCGGGACCTCCACCTGCGAGCCCCACCCCGTCGGGTACAAGCCCTTGTGAAGTGTCCGAACATCGCTACATTGCTGGGGCCCATGGGGTGCGCGCCTACCGATCTGGGATGGGGATGAAGCGGCGGTTCGGTGCGCCGTTGCCGCGCGAGCGGCAGACCGGGAAGAATCCCCTCTGGTACAAGGACGCCGTCATCTACGAGGTGCGCGTCCGCTCGTTTTACGACAGCAACGGCGACGGCATCGGCGACTTCCGCGGCTTGGCAGGCAAGCTCGACTACCTGCAGGACCTGGGCGTCACGGCGATCTGGATGTTGCCGTTTTATCCGTCGCCGATGCGCGACGACGGCTACGACATCGCCGACTACACCGACATTCAGCCCGAGTGCGGGACGCTGGCCGATTTCGATTTTCTGCTCGAGGAGGCGCACCGGCGCGGGCTCCGGGTCGTCACCGAGCTGGTCCTCAACCACACCTCCGATCGCCACCCCTGGTTCCGACGCGCGCGGCTGGCGGCGCCCGGCTCGGTCGAGCGCGACTTCTACGTCTGGAGCGACACGCCCGAGCGCTACCGCGAGGCGCGGATCATCTTCAAGGATTTCGAGCCCTCCAACTGGGCCTGGGACGCGGGCGCCAAGGCCTACTACTGGCATCGGTTTTTTGCCCACCAACCCGATCTGAACTTCGCCAGCCCGGCGGTGCACGAGGCGCTCTTGGGGGTGGTCGATTTCTGGCTCGCCAAAGGGGTCGACGGCCTGCGCCTCGACGCCGTGCCGTACCTGTTCGAGGCCGAAGGGACCAACTGCGAGAATCTTCCCGCCACCCACGATTTTCTCCGGACCCTGCGGGCGCACATCGACAGCAAGTTCGAGGACCGCATGTTGCTGGCCGAGGCCAACCAGTGGCCCGAGGATGCGGCGGCCTACTTCGGCACCGGCGACGAGTGCCACATGAACTTCCATTTTCCGATCATGCCGCGGATGTTCATGGCCATTCACATGGAGGATCGCTTCCCGCTCCTCGACATCCTGGCGCAGACGCCGGCCATCCCCGACAACTGCCAGTGGGCGCTGTTTCTACGCAACCACGACGAGCTCACCTTGGAGATGGTGACCGACGAAGAGCGCGACTACATGTACCGCGCCTACGCCAACGACGCCGAGATGCGTATCAACCTGGGTATCCGGCGGCGCTTGGCGCCGCTGGTCGGCAACGATCGGCGCAAGATGGAGCTGCTGTACGGGCTCTTGCTGTCGTTGCCGGGGACGCCGGTCCTCTACTATGGCGACGAGATCGGGATGGGCGACAACATCTTCCTGGGCGATCGCAACGGCGTCCGCACGCCGATGCAGTGGAGCGCCGATCGCAATGCGGGTTTTTCGCGCGCCAACCCGCAGCGCCTGATCCTGCCCATCACGATCGATCCCGAGTACCACTACGAGGCGATCAACGTCGAGGCCCAGCAGAACAACCCCAACTCGCTGCTCTGGTGGACCAAGCGCATCTTGGCCTTGCGCAAACAGTTCCAGGCCTTCGGCCGCGGGACGATCGAATTTCTGACCCCCTCCAACCACCGGGTGCTGGCCTTCATCCGCCAGTACGGCGACGAGACGGTGCTGGTGGTCGCCAACCTCTCCCGCTTCGCGCAGTACGTCGAGCTGGATCTGTCGAAGTGGAAGGGGACCCATCCGGTGGAGCTGACCGGCTACACCGAGTTCCCGGCCATCGGCGAGGTGCCGTACCTCATGACCGTGGGCGGTCACGCGTTCTATTGGTTCTCGCTGGAGGCGCCCGCTTCGCGCGAAGAGATCGATTCGGCCGCCGCCTATCGTCCACCGGTGCTCGACGTCGCCACCTGGGAAAGCGCGCTGGCTGGCCCCGGGCGCTCGGTGCTGGAGGAGATCTTGCCGGGATTCGTCACCAGCCGCCGCTGGTTCGCGGGTCGGGACGCCCGGGTGGTGGG
>DASRLC010000627.1:0-10006 GCA_035648655.1 Polyangia bacterium | reverse complement strand
GCCAAGGAGCTGGGGATCGCGCCACATGTCCTCGACGTCGGGTGCGCCGAGTACCGCACGCTGGTCGGCGCGGGCGGCCAGGTCGACTACGATCGGTTGCTCACGCTGACCGGCCAGCACCTCGGGCGCGCCATCCGCCAGGCGCTCGCGCTGCCGCGGTCGGCCGATCGGCGGCTGGTGGTGGTCTACGGCGGCGCGCTGCACAACGATCTGCATCCCGACCCCGCGCTGGCCGCCTACAGCTTCGGCCCGGAGATCGACGCGTTCACGGGTGGCGCTTACCGGGAGATCGACCTCTACTTGCCCGCGCTGGTGCGGCGGCTGGCGCCTTTGCGGCGGGAGCCTTGGTACGCGGTTTGGCGGCGGGCGGCTCCCGCTCGGGGCGCGCTCCTGATAAGGCGCGGTCCGCGCTCGGCAGTTCTACTTCCGGCCGCGGCGCGCTGATCACCGCCCGGGCTTCGAGGTACTCGATGTGGGAGACCGTCAGCTCGCGCAGGCCGGCGTGCCAGCGGGCGATCACGGTGTCGCCCGTGGTCTTGCCGAGCAGCGCGCGCCCGACCGGCGACTTCCAGGAGATGTCACCCGCCGCGCCGTCGCTCTCGTCGACGCCGACGATCCGGTAGGTGGCGGCCACGCCGTTCTCGTCCTCGATCGTCACGGTGGCGCCGAAGAACACCCGATCGCGGCGCGGCTGCTGGAGCGGGTCGACGATCAGCACGTCGTCGAGGCGTTTGGACAGAAAGCGCAACCGGCGATCGATCTCGCGCAGCTGGCGCTTGCGGTAGATGTATTCGGCGTTCTCGGAGCGATCGCCCTCGGCCGCTGCGTCGGACAGCGCCGCCACCACCTCCGGTCGTTTCTTGGTGTGCAGGTAGCTGAGCTCGTCGGCCAGCCGCCGGAAGCCCACCGGCGTGATGTAGTTGGTCTCGCTGGGCTTCGGCGGCTTGTCGGCCATCGCGGCAGGGTAGCAGAGCGGCCCAGCTGAAAAATCGGTGGCGGGCGTGGTATAGAAATTGGCTCGATGGCCTCGAGGAAGATCGCGGTCCTGACCAGCGGTGGCGACGCGCCCGGAATGAACGCCGCCATTCGAGCCGTGGTGCGCACCGGTCTCGCGAAGGGCTGGGAAGTATTCGGCGTACGCAACGGCTACGCGGGCCTGTGCGAAGGACAGATGGATACGCTCGGCGCGCGCGACGTGGGGAGCATTCTGCAGCGCGGGGGGACCTTCCTGGGCAGCGCCCGGTTGCCCGAGTTCAAGGACCCCGCGGTGCGCGCGCGGGCCCTGGCGCATCTGGAGGAGAGGGGGATCGACGGTCTGGTGGTGATTGGCGGCAACGGATCGCAATCGGGCGCGCTGGAGCTGTCGCGGATGGGTCTGGCGGTGGTGGGGGTGGCGTCGACGATCGACAACGACCTGGCCGGTTCGGAGATGACCATCGGGGTCGACACCGCGCTCAACATCGCGCTCGAGGCCATCGATCGGCTGCGGGTGACGGCTTCGTCGCACAAGCGCGCGTTTTTGGTCGAGGTCATGGGTCGCAACTGCGGTTACCTGGCGCTGATGGCCGGCATCGCGGGCGGCGCCGACTCGGTGGTCATCCCCGAGGTCGAGATGGCGCCCGAGCAGGTGGCGCAGGATCTGGAAGGCGCCTGGCAGCGCGGCAAGGCGCACGCGCTGGTGGTGGTCGCCGAAGGGGCGCGGCACAACGCGATTCGCCTGGCGCAGCACTTCGAGCGGGAGAAGGGGCGCCTGGGATTCGATCTGCGTGTCACCACCCTCGGCCACGTGCAGCGGGGCGGGGCGCCCGGCGCCTTCGATCGCCTGCTGGCGACGCGGCTGGCGGCGGCGGCCACCGATCAACTGTCCCGCGGCGAGCACGGACGTCTGGTGGGCCTGCTGCGCGGCGAAATCATCGCCACGCCGCTCGACCAGGTGGTCGGCGTTCCCAAGTCCATCGATCTCGATCTGCTCAAGCTCCAGAAGGTCCTCGCCCAGTGAAGTCGGGCGAAGACCAGCATGGGACCCCGCCCGGGGCTCCCATGTCGTTCTTCGATCGTCTGAGCGAAGGCCAGATGGCGCTGCTGGTGATCCTGGCGGGCCTGCTGCTGTATCTCCCGTTCGCCGGGAGCTACGGGCTATGGGATCCCTGGGAGACGCACTACTCCGAGGTCGCGCGCCAGATGACCGAGCGGGGCGACTACATCAGCCTGTGGTGGCCGGGCTCGCCGCGCGATCCGGATGTGTTTTGGTCCAAGCCGGCACTGTCGTTCTGGTTGATGAGCATCGCGATGCGGATCGCGGGCATCGGTCTGCCCGGCGGTCCGGCCAGTGAGATGGCGCTCGGTCACCGCGCGGAGTGGGCGGCGCGGGTGCCGTTCTGCCTAACCGGCGTGCTGGGGATCTACGCGGTGTATCTGCTGACCGCGCGCTTCGTCTCGCGCCGTGCCGGGGTGCTGGCGGCGGTGGTGGTGGCGACGGCGCCGATGTACAGCCTGGTGGCGCGACAGGCCATGACCGACATGGCTTTCGTGGGGCCGATGGCGATGGCGCTCACGCTGGCCGGCCTGGCGCTGTTCGGCGACGACGACGATCGCCAGTTGCCGCGGCGCGGGCGAGGCTGGCGCAGCTGGCCCCACAGCGGGCTTTTTTACGGGACGCTGGCGCTGTTCGCGCTGACGACCATCCCGCAGCTCATCGTCAACTCGATCCAGCTCAAGGTCGAGATCCCGTGGGGCGGGCAGGTCTACCTGATGTACGGGGCGCTGGCGATGATTCCGTATTACATCGGCTTCGCGCTCTTCGTGCTGCTGGCCGCACGGGCCCGCTACAAGGCGCCACTGTATTTATATCTGGCGGCGATCCTGTGCGCGCTGGCCGTCCTCGCCAAGGGCCTGGCTGGGCTCGGGCTGCCGCTCATCATCTTGCTGGCCTACCTGGCTTTCACCGGAAGCTGGCGTCGCCTCGCGCGCGCGCAGCTCGGCTTCGGTCTGTTCGTTTCGGTGATCGCGTTCGCGGTGGTGGCCGTCCCTTGGCACCACGCCATGCTGATCCGCCACGGCCTGCCGTTCTGGAACGAGCTGTTCGGCGACAATCACTGGCGACGGATGATGATCGGCCGGCATGGCGATCGCGGTTCGTTCGAGTACTTCCTGCGCGAGCTCGGCTATGGCCTATGGCCGTGGGTGGCGCTGGCGCCGGCGGCGCTCGGCTGGTCGGTCTTGCGTCGGCCCGGACCGGCGAAAGGCGCCCGCAAGCAGGCGGTGATTGGGCTGGGGGCGATCTGGTTCGTCTCGGCCTACGCGATCGTCTCGCTGTCGATGACCAAGTTTCACCACTACGTGCTACCCGCCATCCCAGGGCTGGCCATCGTCGTGGGCTGCTTCGTCGACGATCTGATCGAACGCCGCGCCTGGCGGGCGGCGGCGGCCACGCTGGTGGTCGGCCTGCCGTTGCTCTGGTTGGTCTCCGCCGATCTGGTGGTCGCCCAGAACGCCGCCCAGCGCTTCTTGTGGCTGTTCTCCTACGACTACGTGCAAAGCCCGAATGGTCGACCGTGGCCCGAGAGCCTGGATTTTTCGAACAGCCTGATCGCCTTTTCGATCGCCTTCGCGCTGGGAGCAATGGCGCTATTCATTCCCTTGCCCCGGGCCCGCCGCGTCGGGATCTACCTGCTGCCCATCGCCGCCATCGCGTTCACCTTCTTCATCCTCGACGACTTCATGCCCAAGGTGGCGCCGTACTGGTCGCAGAAGGGACCGATCGCCGCCTATTACGAGCATCGGCGATCGCCCGACGAGCGGCTCATCGCCTACATGTTGTATTGGCGCGGCGAGACCTTCTACACCTCGAACGAGATCTACCAGGGCCCGGAAGACGAGCGAACGGTGTTCGACCAGGAAGGTGCCGACGATCGGCTCAAAGACTGGCTGGCGCGTCACCGTGGGCACCGGACCTTCTTCCTGTTCGAGCGCCACCAACAGACGCGCATCCGCGACGACCTACCGCCCGACGCGCGTGCCTCATTCCAGATAGTCGACGAGCGGAACAACAAGTTCTCACTGGCGTCCGCGGATTTGTAAAAATGTCCGACGACAGCGCCTCCCGCCGACAGCGATTCTTGGAGCGCGGGGGGCAGGTGCCGGCGGAGGGTGAGGCGCGGGCGTTGCTCGAGGCGATCCTGGCCAGCGGAGAGTTCCTGACCGAGCTCCTGCTGGCCGACGTGGGCGCGCTGCCCCGCTTGGCCGAAGACCACTGGCTCAAGTGGATGAAGCCGGCCGACGTCACCGCCCAGGAGGTGCGCGACAGCTGCGACGGCGCGCACGACTTCGCCGATCTGTGCCGGCGGCTGCGGGTCCTCCGGCGCTACCAGATGTTGCGCCTCGGCGCGCTGGAACTGGGGTGGGGGATGACCGAGCAGGTGGCCCGCGAGCTGTCGGCCTTCGCGGACGCTTGCCTCGAGGCCGCGGTGTCGTTCTGCGACGCCGAGCTGTCGCGTGAGCTGGGGCCGCCGCGTGCCGACAGCGGCGAGCCGGGGCGCTTCGTCGTGATGGCGATGGGAAAGCTGGGGGGCGAGGAGCTGAACTTCTCGTCGGACGTCGACGTCTGCTACTTCTATTCGACCGACGCCGGCGCGGCCGGCGACGCCACCCTTCATTACTATTACGCCGAGCTCTCCCGGCGGGTGACCTCGGCCATCGAGACCGCCACCGCCGACGGGATGATCTTCCGCGTCGATCTGCGGCTGCGCCCGGAGGGACGCAACGGGCCGCTTTGCAACGCGCTGGCGGCGGCCGAGCGCTACTACGAGACCTTCGGGCGGACCTGGGAGCGGCAGGCCTGGTTGCGCGCGCGCCCGGCGGCGGGCGATCTGGCCCTGGGCGACGAGCTGTTGGCGACGCTCGATCCGTTCATCTATCCGCGGAACGTCGAGCCGCGGATGGTCGAGGAGGTGCGGGGGCTCCGGGCGCTGTTCCGCGATCCGGCCGATGCGCCGGGGCAGCTCGGCGAGACCGGCTTCGACGTCAAGCTCGGCTCGGGCGGTATCCGCGACGTCGAGATGGTGGTGCAGGCGTTGCAGCTCCTGCACGCCGGCAAGCGGCCGGACCTGCGCGAGCGCAACACGCCGCGCGCGCTGCCGCGGCTGGTGGTCGCCGGGCTGCTCAGCGATCGCGAGTCCCAAACGCTGCTTTCGGCCTATCGATTTTGGCGGCGGCTCGAGCACCGGGTGCAGGTGGCGACCGGCGCGCAGCGCCACCGGCTGCCGTCTGACGAAGAGGCCCGCGCGCGTTTTGCGCTCGGGCTCGGTTTCGCGGACCTGGCCACCTTCGACGGTGAGGTGGCGGCCACCCGCGCGGCGGTGGAGTCGATCGCCGCCACGCTGGGCGAGCCGCCGGCCGAGGCGCACCTGGAGGCCGCCCGCCTGCTCGATCCGCTCCGCGATCGCGCCGAGCTGGAGCGGCGGGTGGTGGCCGCGGGCTTTCGCGAGGTGGAGGCCACCGCCGACATGCTCGAGCGGACGGCCGCGCGGATGCCGGTGGCGTTCCTCGAGCAGGCCATCGCCTCGCCCGATCCGGATCGGGCGCTGGGGCACTTCCGTGATCTGGCGCTGCGCGGGTCGGTCGGCCTCATGGCGCTGCTGCGCGATCACCCGCAGTTGGTGCGAATGCTCGGGACGCTGTTCGGCACCAGCGATCGGTTGGCCGAGCTACTGGTCCGGCACCCCGAGATGTGGGCACCGTTCGTCGATGGCCTGGGCGCGCGCCTGCGGTCGGCCGAGGAGCTGCGCGGGCGTCTGGACGAACGGTTGAACGCCGAATCCGACGCCGCAGCCGATCGCGGCGGCGACGACGAGAACGAAGAGCGGCGGCTGGGTGCGATCCGAATCTTCCAGACCGAGGAGATCCTGCGCATCGGTCTGCACGACGTGGCGGGTAGCCTCGATCCCGGCGAGGTCTGCGCGCAGCTCTCCGATCTGGCCGAGATCTGTCTGGGGGCCGGGATCGCGGTGGCCTCGCCGGCGATCCTGCGCCGCTGGGGAACCCCGGCGACGGCGCTGACCGTGCTGGGCTTCGGCAGCCTGGGCGCGCGTGAGATGCGCTATGGGTCGGATCTGGATCTGGTGTTCCTGTACGGCGGCGCCGGCGAGAGCACCACCGGCGTCGATCACTTCGAATGGTTCGCGCGCGCTTCGCAACGGTTCATCGCCACCATGGAGACGATCTTGGAAGAGGGGCGCCTCTATCAGATCGACACCCGCCTGCGGCCGTCGGGCGAGCAGGGGCTGCTGGCGACCTCCTGGGCCTCGTTCGAGCGCTACCACCGCGACGATGCGGCGGCCTGGGAGCGGGTCGCGCTCTTGCGCGCGCGGATCGTGTGGAGCGGCGACGGGGCCGAGACCCGCGCCGATCGCGAACGCACGCTGGCGGCGCTGGCGTTCGACCGGGCATTTGACGATGAAGGCTTCCGCGCCGAGCTGCGCGCCGTCCGTGGGCGCGTCGAGCGCGAACGGGGCCGCGTGCCGCCCGGCTCGCGCCACCTGCACTTCGATCCGGGCGGCCTCATGGACGTCGAGCTGCTGGTGGCGCTGGGCCAGCTTCGCCACGGGGCCGATGCGGGCCTGCGGACCACGCACACGCTGACCGCGCTGGCGCGGCTGGTGGCGCTGGGCTGGCCGTCGTCGCTGCTCGACGACTATGCCGCGCTCCGCCGCACGGCGCTCCGCCTGCGCCTCTTGCTCGATCGCCCGCAGGCGGTGGTCTCACCCCGCGATCTGCCGGCTCTGGCGCGCAGCCTGGCGACCACGCCCGCCGCGCTGGCCGCCGATCTCGATCAGCGGATGGCGCGCGTGCGGGGGATCTTCCAGCGGTATTTCTAGGTTTTCGAGCCGACTTCGGCCAACTTAACCGTTTGATGTGCAAGCCTCAGTGAAAGTCGTGCGAGACGTCGATGGCGGCCGGGCGGCCGCCCAGCGGCTCGAAGCGGTCGGCCTTGATCGACACGACGCCGTCCTGGTTTTGAACCATGCCCCCGATGACGAGCGCGTTGGTTCCCAGGATGGTCTGACGATGCTCCTCGAAGAGCGGGGGCGTGACGATCGCGTTGGCGAACCCGGTCTCGTCCTCGATGGTGATGAAGACGAAACCCTTGGCGGTCCCCGGCCGTTGCCGCACGATCACCACCCCGGCCACCTGGGCCCGCCGCCCGTGCGGCAGCCCGATCAGATCGGCGGCGCGCGTGATCCCCCGATCGTCGAGCCCCGCGCGCGCGAACGAGACCGGGTGCGGGCCGGTCGACAGGTGGGTCACGGCGTAGTCGGTCGACATCTCCTCTTCGGAGGTCATCTCGGGCAAGGGTGAAGCCGTCGATTGCGCGGGCGCCGGATCCGCCTCGGCGCCCAGGAACAGGCTGCCCGAGCGGGTGAGGGCCTCGACCTGCCAGAGCGCCTCGCGCCGCGTCCCCCCGAGGCCAGCGAAGGCGCCGATCTCGGCCAGCGTGGCCAGCTCCTCCGCCGTCGCGGAGGTGCGTTTCACGAAGTCGGCCAGCGAGGCGAAGGGGCGGGCGGCTTCGATCCGCGCACCCAGCGACGCGCGCAGGCCGCGGACCGTGCGCAGGCCGAGGCGGACGGCGCGGCCGCCGTCGGCCAGATCGCTGAGCCAGCCCGAACAGGTGACGTCGATCGGCAGGCTCACCACCCCGTGGCGGGCGGCGTCGCTCACCAGTGTCGACGGGTGATAAAACCCGAGCGGCCAGTTGTTGAGCAGCGCGGCCAGGAACGCCGCCGGGTGATGGGCCTTCAGATACGCCGACGCGTAGGCCAGCAGCGCGAAGGACGCCGCGTGGGATTCGGGGAAGCCGTAGAGCGCGAACGACTTGATCCCCTGCACGATCTGCTCCTGCGCCGTCCCCGTGATCTGGTTCTTGGTCATGCCGGCGCGCAGATCCTTCTCGATGACGTTCATGCGCTCCTGCGAGCGCTTGAACCCCATGGCCCGGCGCAGCTCGTCGGCCTGGCCGCCCGAAAACCCGGCCGCGACCATCGCCATGCGAATGAGCTGCTCTTGAAACAGCGGGATGCCCAGCGTGCGTTTCAAGATCGGCTCCAGCGACTCATGCGGGTAGGTGACCTCGGCTCGGCGGGCCCGCCGCTCGAGATACGGGTTCAGCATCTTGCCAACGATCGGTCCCGGCCGGATGATCGCCACCTCGACCACCAGATCGTAAAAGCGCTCGGGCTTCATGCGCGGCAAAGTCGCCATCTGGGCGCGCGACTCGACCTGGAAGACGCCCACGGTGTCGGCCGCCTGCAGCATGCGGTAGACCTCGGGATCGTCGGCCGGCAGCTTGGCGTAGTCGATGTCGACGTCTTGGTGTCGCTTGATGAGCGGCACGGCGTCGGCCAGCACGGCCATCATGCCGAGCCCGAGCAGGTCGACCTTCACGAGGCCCATGTCGGCGCAGTCGTCCTTGTCCCACTGGACGACCACCCGATCGGGCATGCCGGCCGGCTCCAGCGGCACCACTTCGTCCAAGTGGTTGCCGGCGATCACCATGCCGCCCGAATGCTGGCCGAGGTGGCGCGGCAGGTTGAGCAGCGCGGTGGCGGCCCGCGCGGCCAACCGCGTCCGCCGCTCGCGCAGCGAGAAGCCGCCCAGCTCGAAGTAGGCCGAGAGTGGCTTGCCTTCGTCGACGATCCACCCGGGCAGGTTCTTCGAGATTCGCCCCAGCTGTTCCTCGGAGAAACCCAGCGCGCGCCCCGCGGTGCGCACCGCCAGGCGCGGGCGGTAGCCGATCACGTTGGCGGTCATGGCGGCGCCGCGCGCGCCGTAGGATTGATAGACGTGCTGGATGACCTGCTCGCGCTTGGCGCCCGACGGCAGATCGAGGTCGATGTCGGGCATGCGGTCGGCCATGTTGCTGGCGTTGGTGACCCGCTCCTCCGAGAGGAAGCGCTCGAACAGCAGGTCCATCTTCACCGGATCGACGGCGGTGATGCCGAGGACGTAGCAGACCACCGAGTTCGCCGCCGAGCCGCGCCCCTGGATCATGATGTCGTGCTGGACGGCGTACTGGACGATGTCCCACACCACCAGGAAGTAGCCCGCCAACTTCAAGTGCTCGACGATGCGGAGCTCGCGGGCCAATTGCGCGCGCACCTGGGGCAGCCACCGATCGCCGGCCGTGTAGCGCGTCTCGACCCCGCGCCGGCAGAGCGCCTCCAGATAGCTCTGCTCGGTCTCGCCGTCGGGCGCCGGGTAGGTCGGGAACAGGTAGCCGAGATCGGCCAGCGTGAAGGCGCAGCGCTCGGCGATCTCGCGCGTCGCGTGCAGCGCGGACGGGCGATCCCGGAAGAGGGCCGCCATCTCGGCCGGCGACTTCAGCCAGCGCTCACCGTTGGGCGCCAGGCGCCGCCCGATCTCGTCGACGGTGCGCTTTTCCCGCGCGCAGGTCAGGACGTCGTGAACGATGCGCCGCTCGGTCGTCGCGTACCGGACGTCGTTGGTCGCCACCACGCCGACCCCGAAGGCAGCCGCCTGGTCGGTGACCGCCCGTTCGTTCCAGGCCTCGCGGGCCTCGCAGTGTCGCTGCGCTTCCAGAAAGACGTTCTTCCGTCCGAACGCGCCGACCAGGGCGTCGAGATCGTCGCGCGGCGCCGCGCCGCCGAGCGCGATCAGGCCAGCGGCGTGCTCGGAGAGCAGCGCCGGCGTCGTGTGGGCCGGATCGGACTTCGGCCGACCGGCCCGCGCGCGCGTCAGCAGGCGGCAGAGGTTTCGATAGCCGCGGCGATCCTCCACCAGCAACAGCAGCGGCGGTCCGTCGGCCAGCGTGACGTCGGCGCCCACCAGGGGCTGAATCCCGGCCCGCCGCGCCGCCGCAAAGAACCGCGGCGCCCCGTACACCCCGTCGCGATCCCCGATCGCCAACGCGTCCATCCCCTGCGCCGCCGCGGCCGCCACCAGATCCTCCGGCAGCGACGCCCCATCCAGAAAGCTGAACGCCGACCGACAG